>DASSDL010000253.1:0-10219 GCA_035697145.1 Acidimicrobiales bacterium | reverse complement strand
GTGAAGGCCACGGCCGAGATCAGCACCGAGACGCCGGCGGCCACGCCCGACGCGACCACGACCGAGGACGAGGTGCGCGGCAGCACGCGGCGTGCCACCACGAACACCGCGTAGCCGCCGAAGGCGGTCAGTAGGGCCATGTTGAGGACGTTGAGGCCGAGGGCAGACAGCCCCCCGTCGGCGAACAACAGGGCCTGCACCGCCAGCACGACCGAGACGCACACCGCCCCCACGGCGGGACCGACCAGCACCGCGGCCAGCGCCCCGCCCAGCAGGTGCCCGCTGGTGCCGCTGGCCACCGGGAAGTTGAGCATCTGGGCGGCGAAGACGAACGCCGCCACCAACCCGGCCAACGGCACCCGCCGCTCGTCGAGCACCTCGCCCGCCCGTCGGAGCGATGCTCCCAGGCCCCCGGCCGCCACCGCTACGGCGCCGGCGGACGTCGTCCCGTCGATGAACCCATCGGGAATGTGCATGGATGCCACCTTAATGCGAGTAGCTGGCAACAGGGAACGGTTCGCGATAGCTGTCGTACGCTGTATTCGTGAGCCGCCCGAGCGTGGATGACACGCTGGACGACATCCTCGATCGCCTGCGCCGCGACGGCGGCCGGGTGACGGCATCGCGGCGGGCCGTCATCGACGCCATGTTGGCCAGCACGTCGCATCACATGACGGCCGCCGACGTGGTCGATGCGGTACGGGCCGACCACCCCGACTTCCACGAGTCGACCGTGTACCGCACGCTCGAGCGACTCGCAGAGCTCGGGGTCATCGCCCGCATCCAGATCGGCCCGGGCCCGGCGGTCTTCCACCTGTCGGTCGCCCAGCATCACCACCTTGTGTGCGATCGCTGCGGCAGCGTCGCCGAGGCGCCGTCCGGCCTGCTGGACGCCGTGGCCGCCCGCCTGCGCCGCGAGCACGGGTTCGTCCTCGATCCCGGCGCGACACCCCTCCACGGACTGTGCGCATCCTGCAGCGGCGGCCGGTGATGCCGTGAAGCTCTGAGCCTCCTATCACCAGAACACGCCCATGCTCGGCCGACTGCTGGCCGAGTGGGGCGATCGGACCAGCTGCGAGCGCTGGCCAGCCTGGGTTTCGCCGATGTGATCGTGCGCCACCTGGTCGACGACCAGCAGCAGGTGCTGGCGTCCACCGAGCGCCTCGCTGTGGCGAACGTCATGCCCAGGCCGTGTCACGTGGCCACGAAGGGGTGCCCGCGTCCCGCCACGATCCTCGGGACCCGAGCACCACCGCGAGGAGCCCCCCATGACCTGGACCCGAGCACGACGAGTCGGTGGCCCGCCGCGCCCTGGACCCGGCTACGCCGGCGCGCCGCGAGCGGACGGCAACCGGCATGCATGGACGGGCGCGCACGCGGCCGCCATGGACGGCGCACGCCCTCGGCCTGCCCTGGTCCACCTAGGTCACACCGATGCCGGCGACGCCTCCCTCACGGGGGCGAAGGCCGCCAACCTGGCGATCGCCCAGCGTGCCGGGCTGCCCGTGCTCCCCGGCATGGTGCTCACGACCGCGTGGAACGGCCGCGGCTGGTCGCATCCGTCCCGCCTGCACGACCGCGGTGACAGCCCGGCATGGACCGCGTGGCGCCAGATGTCAGACGACGGTCGCCGGCCCGTGGTGGTCCGCTCGTCGTCGACCAACGAGGACGGGGGCACGTCATCGATGGCCGGCGTCTTCACGTCCGTGCTGGACGTCGCAGACCGGACGTCGTTCGTGCAGGCCGTCGACGACGTTCTCGCCTCCGCTCGCTCCGGGCTCATCACCGGCGCCCCGATGGCCGTCCTGGTCCAGCCCCAGCTCTCGCCGCGTTGGGGCGGCGTGCTCTTCGGCGCCGACCCGATCAGCGGGCGCACCGATCGACTGCTGCTCTCGGCCTGCGAGGGCGGGCCCGACCGGCTGGTGAGCGGTCTCGACGACGGCTGGACGGCGACGCTGTCCCCCCGGGGACGGGTGGTCCAGGCCGAGCCGGCCGACGGCGCACTGGGCATCCCATCCCGAGCGCTGCGCACGCTGGCCAAGCTCGCCAAGCGGGCGGCGACTGCCTTCGGCGGGCCGCAGGACATCGAGTGGGCGATCGACGACGACGGCGCCGTGTGGCTGCTGCAGAGCCGACCGATCACCACGACGACGGGCAAGCCGACCGGTCCGGTGCTCGGTACCGGGCCGCTGGCCGAGACCTTCCCAGACCCGCTCAGCCCTCTTGAGGCCGACCTGTGGTTGGCGCCGATGCGAGAGGGCCTGGAGCACGCCCTCAGCCTCACGGGCACGATGTCGGCCCGCGCACTGCGGCGCGCGCCGGTGGCCCGGCAGATCGACGGCTGGGCGGTCGCCAACCTCGAGGCGCTGGGCTCCGTGCCGCCCCGGCACCGGATCCTGCGCAAGATCGATCCCAGGCCCGGCGCCCGGAAGCTGCGGGCGGCGTGGCGGGTCGGCCGCCTCGCCCGGGCGCTCCCGGCGATCGGCCGCGACGTCATCGCCCAGATCGACGGCGACCTGCTCGACGTCCCCCGGCTCGACGACCTCGGCAACGCCGCGCTGCTGGCAGTGCTCGACAACGGGCGCACCACGCTGCGAGCGCTGCACGGCTACGAGGCACTGTCGGGCATGCTCGTTCCCGAGGCGTCGACCGGCGTGACTGCTGCGTCGATCGCCATGTCGGCTCTGGCCGAGGCTCGGGCCGAGGACGTCGACATCGACGACCTCACCCGGCACAACCCGGTGGTCCTGGCGCTGACGCCACCCCGAGTGGGGCCCGATGCCACCCTCTCGACCATCGACCTTCACACCACGGCGGCGTCGGCCGGTGCCCTCTCCCCACGCACCGGCCGAACCGCCGGCCTCGGCACCGGGGCGACAGTGGCGGCGCCTGTCGCCCCGGTGCCCGACCCCGACGGTGACGCCGTGGTCCGCGAGGCGCTGCGCCTCCGGGCCCGGTGGGTGCAGGAACTGACCGCCCGGGCAGCTTGGCAGCTCGGATATCGGCTGGTCTCGGTCGGCGTGCTGCCCGGCCATGACGCGGTGCGGCTGCTGTCACTGGACGAGCTGCGAGGCGCGGCGCTGCATCGGGCCGTTCCCGACGACCTGGCGACGCGCACCGATCCGGGCGGGGCCGCTCGTGCGCTGCCCGCGCAGTTCCGGCTGACGGCCGACGGGCGGCCGCTGGCCGTCGTGTCCCCCTCGGGACAGGGCGGCGTAGGGGCCGGCGGCGGCGTCGGCATTGGGCCCGCACACCTCAGTGGCGAGCCGCCAGCCGGCGCGGTGCTGGTGGTGACGCACCTGGATCCACGGCTGGCCACGGTCATCCCCCGGCTCGCCGGGCTGGTGGCCGAGACCGGCAGCCCCCTCAGCCACCTGGCGATACTGGCCCGCGAGCACGGCATTCCGACCGTGGTGGGCCACGCCGGGGCGACGACGACCTATTGCGAGGCGCAGCGCCTCGAGGTCGACGGCACGGCCGGCACCGTTCGGATCGTGGACGGCGACCACCCCTCGACGGACACCCCGGACCCGAGCACCGATGAGCGCCCGGCCGACGTCTCGGTCGTGATCCCCACTGCGCTCCCCATCGAGATCGGAGCCCGACGATGAATGCCCGCTTCATCCGCAGCGTCCTCGGTGGCGTCACCCTCGCCGCCTCCGGCGCCTACACCTTCGTCTACCTCTACCGGTGGGAGTGGAACCGGGCACTGATGTCGGCGGCGATCTTCGTAGCCGCCGAGGTGGCCGTCATGGGATCGGTCCTGGCCGAGCGGCTCAAGTCGATCAACAAGCGCCTCGACGCGCAGGACGACCATGAGGCCCGAGCGGCCCGCAGCGACGCTGCCGGAGCGGGAGACATGTCCCGCCGCCAGCGCGTCGACCGCATCCGCGAGACGGCGCCGCCGGCCCGGGTCAGCTTCGACTGGCTGGCGCGGCCCCAGCACATGAACGTGTTCGTGCCGGTCCTCATGGGCGCCGGCGTGCTGATGTCGGGCCTGGCGTGGGTCGTCGAGCGCCTGGCCCGGGCGACAGTCCGGCCGATGGCCGAGCGGGGCCTCGCTGCCCAGCTCGACGGCCTGACCCTTCCGGCCACGGGCTTCCTGGCCGGGCACGAGGATCCGGTCGACCTGCTCCGCGGCCCGGCCCGAGCGGCCGTGGGAGCGGGAAACATGTCCCCAGCGGCCGTGGGAGCGGGAAACATGTCCCGGAGGCTCCGATGAAGGTGCTAGCGGTTCTGGCGGCGGCGGTCATGGGCACGCTGGGCGTCATCGGCCTGGCCGAGCTCACGCAGAACCGGCCCGATCCCGTCGAGGCCGGCAGCGCGACCGTGGTGACCTTCGACGTCGACACACGCGACTACCAGCGGGGCGACGGCGCCGCCGCCCAGGCTCTGTGGGCCGTGTGCTCGGCGACCGTGGGCGGCGAGGTCACCGGCGTCTCCGCCCCCGCCGAGGGGACGGCCGATGCCGGCTACTCTGTCAGCATCTCCCCCGCCATCGGCGAGAACGGGCGCAAGCGTCTCGTGGGCTGCCTCGAGGACGCCACCCTCGACCGGGTCATGGGCCACGTCCAGTCGATCACGACCGACACATGACCGGGTTTAGGGGGCTACTGGCGGGAACCAGGAACGTGTGCGACACGCCACAGGGCGTCGCCTCTCTGCCGTAGGTGATCAGGATGGACGTCTGTTCCGCCCATGCTGTCGGTGGCCCTCGATATGACGTCACCGGCCGAAGTGGCGCCGGGGAATGCGCGCTACGCGTCCTTCCGGCACGAGGCACTCCTGTATTCGGGTGAGGCGGAGTTCGTATCTGCCACGTCGAGCTTCATCCTGGAGGGCCTGGCTGCCGGCGAAGCCGTCCTGGCCGTGGTGGATGCCCACAAGATCGGGCCGCTGCAGTCCGCGCTGGGTGATCACGCCGGCGACCTGGAGTTCGCCGACATGGCCGTCGTCGGCCGCAACCCCGGCTGCATCCTCGACGCCTGGTACCGCTTCGCCGCCGACAACGCCGGCGTCGGGACCGGCGCCCGCGGCGTCGGCGAACCGGTGTCCCCGAGCCGCAGCGCCGCCGAGCTGGTCGAATGCCAGCTCCACGAGGCGCTGCTCAACGTCGCCTTTCCGCCCCAGCCCCCCTGGACACTGCTCTGCCCCTACGACACCCAGACGCTCGGCGTCGAAGTCGTGGCGGAGGCCCAGCGCACCCATCCTTTCCTCAGGCACGGCACGGAAACGGCCACCAGCCTGGACTTCGCCGGGAACGGCAACGGGGGCGCCGGAGCACCGCCGGCCCCGTGGCAGCTCCGGGACCCGTTGCCCGAGCCGCCGGCCGATGCCGGCACGGTCGAGCTGACCATCGGCGACGCCAGCCTGAGCGCACTGCGCCGCCGGGTGTCGCTGCACGCGATCGAGGCGGGCGCGTCGCCAGAGCGTGCCGGCGAGCTCGCGCTGGTGGTCAGCGAGCTGGCCACCAACAGCCTCCGCCACGGGGGAGGTAACGGCCGCCTTCGGCTATGGCTCGAAGGCGGCAACCTGGTCTGTGAGGTGGCCGACCGAGGGCACATCACCGATCCGCTGGTGGGTCGGCGCCGACCCACCGGGCGGCAGCTCCACGGCCGCGGCTTGTGGCTGGTCCACCAGCTGTGCGACCTGGTGCAGATCCGTACGGCCCCGGGCGGCACCGTGGTACGGGTCCGGGTGCAGCTGGGCTAGCGATCCCGCCGACACAGACCACCCACCGGGACGCCGCCATCGACGTGTAGGCCAGAGCACGGCGGTGTCGTAGCATCCATGTCGTGGCTTCTCCCGCCGCCAGCGAGCGCCCCATCGAGGTCGCGCCGTCGGTGCTACCGGCGGACTTCTCGCGGCTCGGCGACGAGGTTATGGCCCTGGAGAAGGCCGGTGTCGACCGCATCCAATGGGATGTGATGGACGGGCGGTTCGTCCCCAACCTCACCTTCGGCCCCGACGTCATCGCCGCCTGCCGACCGCGCGTCAGCTTGCCGTTCGAGGCGCACCTCATGGTCGAACAGCCCGACGAGCTGCTGCCGCGCTACGTGGAGGCGGGGTGCCGGTTGCTCATCGTGCATGCCGAGTCCACTCGGCACCTGCATCGGACCCTGGCGCGGGTGCGCGAACTGGGCGCCGACGCCGGCGTGGCGCTCAACCCCGCCACGCCCGTCGACGCCGTGGCCCACGTGCTCGACCTCTGCTCGCTGGTGCTGGTGATGACGGTCAATCCCGGGTTCGGCGGCCAGGACTACATCGCCACCATGGAGCCCAAGATCTCCGCCATACACCGCATGATCGTCGACGGGGGCTGGGACTGTGATCTCGAGGTCGACGGCGGCATCGGGCCGTCGACGGTCGGGGGCGCCGCCCGAGCCGGTGCCAACGTCCTGGTGGCGGGCTCCGCTCTCTACCGAGACCCGCTGGGACTGGAGCACGCAGTGACGGAGCTGCGTGACCTCGCCAGAGCGAGCCGTTGAGCGAGCCCCCGAAGGGGCGAGAGCGAGCGAGGGCCGAGCGGCCCTGCTGCGAAGCAGCCCGAGCGGAAAGCAACGAGCAAAGGAGAATGAGCCCATGCCCGAAGAGCGCGAAGGCATCATCGACCGGGTCAAGGATGCCGCCGAGAAGGTCACGGACAAGGTGAAGGATCTCTTCAGCGACCACGGCGACAAGGTCGACGACGCCGTCGACAAGGCCGGCGACTTCGTCGACGACAAGACAGGGGACAAGTACACCGAGCACGTCGACAAGGTCCAGGACGCCGCCCACGATGCCGTCGACAAGCTCTCTGGCGAGGATGACAAGGGCAGCGACGCCGCCAAGTAGCCACACTTCGACAACGCGCCGGTCGTGACCGGCCAGACCGAACGGGACCCCTCGGGGTCCCGTTCGCCGTGCAGCGGTGTTGTCCGGGCGAACTCCGCGCAGCCCCCCGGGGCCTCGGCTACAGCATCTCGCCGCGCTTGACGATGACGTTGTCGATGATGCCGTAGTCCTTGGCCTGCTCGGCCGTGAACCAGCGGTCTCGCTCGAAGTCGGCCTGGACCTGATCGACCTTCTGTCCGGTGTGGTACGCGATGCGCTCGGCCATGAGCTGCTTGACGTAGAGCAACTGCTCCGCCTGGATGGCGATGTCGGCGGCTTGGCCGCGGAAGCCACCCGAGGGCTGGTGCATCATGATCCGGGCGTGCGGCAGGGCGAAGCGCTTGCCCTTGGCACCGGCGCACAGCAGGAACTGGCCCATCGATGCCCCGAGTCCCATGCACACGGTGGCTACGTCCGGCTCGATGAACTGCATGGTGTCGTAGATGGCCATCCCGGCGGTGACCGAGCCCCCGGGGCTGTTGATGTAGACCCAGATGTCCCGGTCGGCATCCTCGCCTGCGAGGTGGAGCAGTTGGGCGCACACGACGTTGGCGATGTCGTCGTCGACCTCGGTCCCCAGGAAGATGATCCGCTCCCTAAGCAGGCGGTTGAAGATCTCGTGGGTGGGGCTGACGGCGCTGGCGTTCTGGGCGGTCGGCAGGATCAAGCTCACGGCGCCCGAGGGTAGCGGCGCCTGGCGGAGGTCCCGCACCCCGGGGCCCTCCTATGCTCGGCGGGCGAGCCGGCGTAGCCCAACGGCAGAGGCCCCAGGCCTAGGACCTGGTCAGTGTGGGTTCGAATCCCACCGCCGGCACCACCGCCGGCACCGTGTCACGTCGGCGGGACCGACGCTGAACCGGTTGCGGGTGCCAGGTAGCGTCGGAGCTCGTGAAGTTGGGGGACGTTGCCACACCCGCGCTGGTGGTCGACCGTCAGGCGTTCGACCACAATGTGACCACCATGGCCGGCGCCCTGCCGGGGCCGCGGCTGCGCCCCCACGTCAAGGCGTTCAAGTCGACGGCGCTGGCCCGCGAGCTCGCCGCCGCCGGCCACCGCACGTTCTGCTGCGCCACCATCCGTGAGGTCGAGGGCATGGCCGCCGCCGAGCTGGGCAGCGACCTGCTGCTGGCCAACGAGGTTCTCGACTGCCGGCGACTCGGCGCCGTGGTGGCGGCTGGGGCCGCACGGGTCACCGTCGCCGTCGACTCCGACGAGACGGTCGCGGCGGCCGCCGCCGGCGGTGTGCGGGAGGTGCTGGTCGACGTGAACGTCGGGCTCCCCCGCTGCGGCTGCGAGCCCGGCGACGCCGGGCGGATCGCCGAGCGGGCCCGCGCCGCAGGGCTCGAGGTGCGAGGCGTCATGGGCTACGAGGGCCATCTCATGCGCGAGCCCCGGGAGCAGAAGGTCGCTGCGGTCGAGGCGGCGATGAAGCTGCTCCTGGCTGCGCACGCCGACGTGGGGGGCGACGTCGTGTCCGCCGGCGGCACCGGGACGTACGACTGCAACCTGTGGGCGACCGAGATCCAGGCGGGGTCGTACTGCCTGATGGACACCGAGTACATCCCCCACGCCCCGGCCTTCCGCCACGCGTTGTACCTGTGGACCAGCGTGATCTCCGTCAACCCGGGGGGCTGGGCGGTGGTCGACGCCGGGCTCAAGGCCCTGGGCATGGACCACGGCGACCCGACGGTGGTCGGGGCCGGCGACTGCTGGTTCGTGTCCGACGAGCACATCACGTTCGGGACCCACCCGGAGCGGCCGGTGCGGGTGGGTGACCGGGTCCGGGTCCTCCCCGCCCACGTCGACCCCACGGTGGCCCTTCACGACCGGATGTTCGTGGTGCTCGGCCAGGGCCCTGACGCCGAGGTCACCGATGCCTGGCCGGTCGACCTCCGGGGGTGGTGACCCCCGGACGCGTCTCCCCGTCTTTGAAGACTTTCCGGTTCTCCCGCCTAGATTTCCTTCAAAGACCTGATTCGACAGTAATTGTCATACCTATCTGCTCCAATTGGTCCATGGCGACCCGCACTGTGGACGACCGGATCGACCGCCTCGCACGGCCTCAGCATGGGTTGGTCAGCCTGACTCACGTCCTAGGGAAAGGCGTCACGCCCGATCAGCTCCGCGCCCGATTAGATCGAGGTTCGCTCGTGCGCCTCGACGCGGGCGTGTACCGCACAATGGGCGCGAGGCAGACCTGGGAGCAGGCACTGCTCGCCGCCTGTCTGGCCGCGGGACCCGGGGCCCTCGCATCGCACCGCGCCGCTGCCGTGCTCTGGGGACTGATCGATCCACCCGCACCTATCGAGATCGTCGTCCCCTACGAGCGGTGTCCTACGCCCGCGGGGGCTGTCCTCCACCGGAGCACCGACCTGCGCGAAGTCGACGCCGCACGGCGGTGCGGCATCCCCGTCACCAACCCGATCCGAACGGTCGGCGACCTCGGGGCAGTCACCCCACGGCTCGTCCCTGGCGCCGTCGAGCGCGGGCTCTACCTCGGGCGCTTCAGCATCGACGCACTGTGGCGACTGGTCGACGATCTTGCACGACCTGGACGTCGCGGCCTCGGCGTGCTTCGCCGCACGCTCCAGCGGCGGGCACTCGGCAGCGTCAAGTCCTACAGCCCGCTCGAATCAACCTTCGCCGCCATCGCCGCGACCACTGGCGTGGACATCGAGTACCAGTACGAAGTCGAGCTCGACGGCCGGCGGCACGTCCTCGACTTCGCCGTGCCGGCTGTGAAGGTGGGCGTTGAGGTTGACGGACTCGAGACTCGTGCCACCCGCGAGTCGCTCGATCACTGTGACGAGCGACAGAACCGTCTGGTGCTCGACGGTTGGCACCTGCTTCGTTACACGTCGACGCACCTGCGGCAGCGTCGCACCACCATCCGTCGTGAGCTGACCCGCCTTGTCGAGAGCCGCCTCCACAATCCTTGAAGATCTTCCGGGGCTATGGCCCGGAAGATCTTCAAAGACCGCCGTGGGCCACCAGTTCCGCGGCAGGTTTCTGATGATGGCGGGCTACCGTGCCGGGCATGGCGCCGGCGAGCGACGTCGAGGTGGTGGAGGCGGCGGGCCACGAGGTGCGCATCACCAGCCCGAGCAAGGTGTTCTTCCCCGAACGGGGTGAGACCAAGCTCGACCTCGTCCGCTACTACCTCGCCATCGAGGACTCGCTCATGCGCACGATGGGCGGGCGCCCGGTGCTGATGCAGCGCTTCCCCGAGGGCGCCGGCGGGCCCAACTTCTTCCAGAAGCGCGTGCCGAAGGAGATCCCCGGCTGGCTGCAGACCACCACCGTCAGCACCGTCAACGGCACGCCTTCGCAGGCACTGGTGGCCGCC
>DASSDL010000252.1:0-3882 GCA_035697145.1 Acidimicrobiales bacterium | reverse complement strand
CCCGGATCGGCGAGGCGTCGCCGGAGATCTTCGGCCGAACGGTTGACCTGCCCACGGTCACGGTCGCCGAGATCCCCGCCGAAGCGGTCCAGAAGATCGAGAGC
The DNA here is from genome assembly GCA_035697145.1 of Acidimicrobiales bacterium. Classification (GTDB taxonomy): domain Bacteria; phylum Actinomycetota; class Acidimicrobiia; order Acidimicrobiales; family VFJN01; genus DASQUK01. Next base: position 3,778 of record DASSDL010000252.1, on the reverse strand, counting down.
GCGCTGGGTCGCGACCTGCCGGACAACTTCGGTCAGTTCACAGTGTTCGACGCCAGCAAGCTCCAGCAGGTGCAGGACACGGTGACACTGTTCAACGAGCTCGTGGTCGTGGCGGTGATCCTGGCGATCGTGCTGTTCGCCCTGACCCTGTGGGTGTCGCCGCGCCGTCGGCGCACGCTGCTCCAGCTGATGGTGGGGATTGCCCTGGGGATCGTCATCATCCGCCGGCTGGGCCTGCGGTTGGAGGATGACGTCGTCGAGCTCGTCAAGCCGGAGAACCGCGACGCGGTCAAGGTCGTCGTGGGGGCGTTCGTCTCGAGCCTGTTGGACGCCACCGCCTGGATCCTGGGCATCGCCGCGGCGATCGCGGTCGTCGCCCTCCTGACCGGGCCCTACGGCTGGGCCAAGGCGCTCCGCCGCGGGACCGTGTCCGGGGCCCGGGCGGCGGCGGGCGCCGCCCGTTCCACGATCAACCGGCAGCCCGACGATCCCGTCGTCGCGTGGGTGGGCGCACATCGGGAGGTCCTGCAGGCGGGCGGGATCGTCGTCGGCATCCTGGCGCTGCTCGTCCTCGACCTGTCGTGGATCGGCCTGTTCGTGCTCGTGGCGCTCGTCATCGCGTACGAGCTCGCGGTGCAGCGCCTCGCCGACATCGGAGCCGGCGGCGTGCCCCCGGAGGAGGGCCCGGCGGTGCCTTCGGGAGGGGGCCCCGCCGTCGAGCCTCAATGAGCCCGCGCCATTCGCGTCACTCGTGTCACGACGCGGGCGTGGACGCGCCGGTGGCTCGCTGGGAGTCCACGCTTTCCTCGGGAAGCAGGCTCCGCTGGTCGAGCACGTAGAGCAGGACGAGCGACGGCACGACGACGACCGCCGCGACGCCGAACACCACGAGCACCGTTGCCAGCGTGGCGGACGGAGCCGCAGCCGCCGACACCTTCAGGCTCGTGGGGAGGATGTACGGCCACTGCGCCACTCCCCAGGCCCAGATGATGCTCGCCACCGCCCCCGCGGCGAGAACGCGCGCGCCGCGCTGCGACTGCCGCACCAGCAGCACGAGCGACCCGATCCCACAGAGCGCCGAGAGCAGGACGAGCGGGAGCGCCCGCGCCGTCATCCCGTCGAAGACGTAGCGCGAGTCGGACCGGAGCACGAATATGCCGACGAAGGCCACAATGCCGGCGACGACCGCCGTCACTACTGCTCGCCGCCGGAAGTACTCCACCATGGCGTCCCGGCCCAACCGGCGTGCGTCCCAGATGAGGTACACGGAGGCCAGGTATGCGCCGACCGTCACCGCCAGAATGCCGCCCACGATCGACGTGGGGTTGACCCAGCTGGACCAGGGATCGCCCGCCTCGCCCCCGGCCGGCACCCGGCCGGACGCGATCGCACCCGCAATCGCCCCCATGCAGTACGGCACGAGAACCGAGGAGAACGCGAAGACCGCGCCCAGCGCGCGCCGTTCGGACGTGCGAAAGAGGCTCTTGCGGAACGCAAAGCTCGCCCCGCGCAACACGATCCCGAGCGCGACGAGGGTGAGGGGGACGAAGAGCGTGAGCGTGATCGACTCGAAGGCCTCGGGGAACGCGGTCCACAGCACGACCAGAGAGAAGATCAACCACACGTGGTTGGCTTCCCACACGGGGCCGATGGAGTGGTCGATGAGCGCGCGCGGTCGCTCGCCCCTGTCCGCTCCGCCGGCGACGAGGTCCCAGAACCCGGCCCCGAAGTCCGCGCCAGCGAGGACCGCGTAGGCACTCACCGCTGCGAACAGCACGACGGCGACCGCGTCATCCACCGACGGGCTCCTCTTCCTGCGTCCTCTCCGTCGGGAGCTCACGCGGTCCGTACGGGACGTCGCTGTCGACGAGCTCGGCCTGCCGCCGGAACCGCCGGCTCATGCTCCGGAGCACCAGGACCACGGTCGTGGCCAGAGTCAGGTAGATGGCCACGACGACGATGAACGTGATCCAGACGCCGTCGTTGGTCGTGGCGGCGTCCTCGACCTTCATGTAGTTGCGGACGATCCAGGGCTGGCGGCCCACCTCCGTGACCACCCACCCCGCCTCCATGGCCAGGACGGCGGCCACGCCGGCACCCGAGGCGATCCAGAGGAACAGCCTCGACCTCGGCATGTCGCGTCGGAAGATCCAGGAAAGCCAGTACCACAGCGACAGCAGGAACAGGAGCGTGGCCAGGCCGACCATCACGTCCCACGCCAGGTGGACCGTGTTGACCTCCCGCGTCGTCGGTCGCTCATCGGCCGGGAAGGAATCGAGCCCCTGCACGACGGTGGCCGTGCCGGTGCTCGGGTCGGACAGCCACGAGGCGAGCCCGGGGATCTCGATCCCGCCGGTGACGTTGCCGTTGGAGTCGATGCGCCCCAGCAGAGTCTCGGGGACGTCACTCGTTGTTTCCGGCACGAGCTCGATCGCCGCGAACTTGGTCGGTTCGTTGTTGTACACCCAGCGTGCCAGCGTGTCCCCGACAAACATTTGGACCGGCGTCGCGATGGCGGCGACGGTGAAGGGAATCAGGAAGCCGAGCCGGTGGTATCGGTCTCGGCGGCCCTTCAACATGCCGACGGCGTAGACCGAGGCGACCAGGAAGCCGCCGACGAGATAGGCCGCGACCAGCATGTGCGATGCCTCGTATGGCCAGGCGTCGTTGAAGATCACCTTGAGGGGATCGACGTCCGTCACCTCGCCGGCTGAGTTCAACGTGAACCCGGCCGGCTCGTTCATCCAGGCATTGGCCGCGACCACCGACAGCGTGCCGCCGATCCCGGCCAGGACGATCGGCACCCCTGTCCAAAAGTGCGGCCACGGCCGCAGCCGCTTCCACCCGAAGATGTAGATCGCGATGAAGATCGCCTCGATGAAGAAGAACAGGCCCTCGACCGCGAACGGGATCCCGAACGCGGCCCCCCAGGTGCCCATGAACTTCGGCCACAGGAGCCCGAACTCGAATGTCAACACGGTGCCCGTGACCGCACCCACGGCGAACGTGACGGCCATGTACTTCGACCAGCGCTGCGCCAGCAACAACGCTTCCTGGTCGTCCCGCTTGATCGCCCGCCAGTTGGCCACCAAGGTCATGCAGGCCCAGGACACCCCGAGGGGGACGAGGATGATGTGGCTCGCGAGCGTGAACGCCATCTGGGCCCGCGCCCACGGCACCGGGTCGACAGCCAGCATGTTCCCTCCCCAGAGGGACAGCCCGCTCATGCCGTGGCGCCCAGCCGTTCGAGCAAGTGGTCGCCGACGCGGAGGGCGTTGGCCATCGCCGTGAGCGCCGGGTTCACAGCGCCGATGCTCGGGAAGAAGCTCGTGTCGACGACGTAGAGGTTGTCCAGCTCATGTGCCCGGCAGTCCGTGTTGAGGACCGAGCTTTCGGGGTCGGTGCCGAAGCGGCAGGTACCCGCCTGATGTGCCACGCCGGCGACGGGGATGTCGGTCTTCAGATAGGCGTGCCGCGGGATGAGGTGATCCACGTGCATCCCGGTGTGCGCCAGCAGGTCCTTGAGCTTGTGATAGAGGCGCTCGGCAGACTCGTGGTTCGTCTGCGTGTAGCTGCGTCGCACGTTGCCGTCCTGATCCAGCGTCACGCGGTTCTCGGGGCGGGGCAGGTCCTCGGTCGAGAGCCAGAAGTCGACGGCGTGGCGGGCCATGTTCTCGAGCGTGCGCGTGGGCGCCAGCTTCGTCTCGAGCGGCTTCTCGCCGCGGAACATGTCCGCCTGCGACTTCCCGATCATCTGGATGTTGCCGAGCGGGTACTC
>DASSDL010000251.1:0-15456 GCA_035697145.1 Acidimicrobiales bacterium | reverse complement strand
AATGGCGAACCGTTTCCGTGCGTCATTGCCTCATGCTCCGACAGGCGTTCGTCATTGCCTCGGGATAGGGAACCTGGCGTGCCATCGTCCTGGCCGACGGTACCGTCGATTCCGTGGCCGACCAGGACACGACCGACCGCGATGTCCCGCCCGACCCGGACGTCACGGTGGAACGCGTCGACGCCGCCGTCACCTACCCGTTGCGCCAGCGGGTGCTCCGGCCCGGCCGACCGACGACCGCGGCCCGCTTCGCGATCGACGACGACCCGTCGACCGCGTCGTTCGCGGCCCGAACGCCCGGCGGAGACGTGGTGGCCACCGCCGTCGTTTATCCCGAGCCCTGCCCCTGGCTCCCCGACCGGCCCGACGCCTGGCGGCTGCGCGGCATGGCCACGGCACCGGACCGCCGCGGGCGTGGTATCGGGACGCGGGTCCTGCAGACGGCGCTCGCCCACGTGGCCGCGGCCGGCGGCGACATCGTGTGGTGCAACGCCCGGGTCCCGGCCCGGCGGCTCTACGAGCGAGCGGGCTTCAGGACCCACGGGGCGCCCTGGGACGACCCCGAGATCGGGCCCCACATCGCCATGTGGCTCGACCTCGGTGGCGTCACCGGAGCTCCACCCCCCTAACCTCGACCCGATGCGCTGGACGATCCACGGCGAGCGGCCCATCTACGACTCGGAGTGGCTCCGGCTCGTGCTGGTGGACATAGAGGTCCCCGGCGGTGAGCGCTTCGACCACCACGTCGTGCGCTACCCGCAGCCGGCAGCCGGGACGGTCGTCCGCGACCCCGATCGCGGGGTCCTGCTCATCTGGCGCCACCGCTTCATCACCGACACGTGGGGCTGGGAGATCCCGGCGGGCCGCATCGAGCCCGGAGAGTCGCCCGAGGAGGCCGCCGTCCGGGAGACGATCGAGGAGACCGGCTGGCGACCCGGTCCGTTGCGCCGCCTGGGCGCGTATGCGCCCAACAACGGCTCGACGGACCAGGTGTTCCACCTGTTCACGGCCAACGGTGGCACCCGCGTCGGCGAACCCACCGACCCCAGCGAGAGCGAGCGGATCGAGTGGGTAGAACCCGACAAGGTCCGGTGGCTCATCGAAGAGGGCCAGGTGTACGACGGGATGTCGCTCACCGGGCTCCTGTGGGCTCTGGCGTTCTCCGCGATATAGGGCTTGTGGGCGCTAGGCCGCGCCCTCGCGGGCCGGATCCCAGCCAGCGAGGTCGGCGAGCCGCTCGTCGTTGGAGAACATCTCGACGATGGGCTCCTCGAGCCCGAGGCGGCGCTTCACGCGCCGGACCTCGAGCTCCTCGTTCCACAGCACCAACGTCACCGCCAGCCCCGCGGCGCCGGCCCGGGCCGTGCGGCCGGCCCGGTGCAGGTAGGTCTTGGGATCGGGCGGTGGGTCGTACTGGATGACGATGTCGAGCTCGTCGATGTCGAGTCCGCGGGCCGCCACGTCGGTCGCCACGAGCACGGCCAGCTTGCCGTCGGAGAACCGCTTGAGCGCCCGCTCGCGTACCTCCTGGCGGAGGTCACCGTGGATGGCCCGGGCGTCGACCCCCGCGTCGCCGAGCTGGCGGGCCACCCGGTCGGCAGCCCGCTTGGTGTTGACGAACACCAGGCAGCGGCCGCCCGAGCGGCTGATGGCGGCGACCAGCCTGGGCTTGTCCATCTCGTGGACCAGCAGGAAGCGATGGGCCATCTCCTCGACCGTGTGAGTGGTCGAGCCCACCTCGTGGAACACCGGATCGCGTTGGTAACGGTCGACGAGGCCCTGGATGCCACCATCGAGCGTGGCCGAGAACAACAGCGTCTGGTGACTCCGACCGATGTGGCGCAGCACCCACTCCACCTGCGGGAGGAAGCCCATGTCGGCCATGCGGTCGGCCTCATCGATCACGACGTTGCCGACGTCGCCGAGGTCGGCAACACGGCGGTCGATGAGATCGATCAGCCGCCCCGGGGTGGCGACGACGATCTCGGCGCCCTCCTGAAGGGCGGCGATCTGCCGGCCCATCTGGCCACCGCCGTAGACGGTAACGAGCCGGAGCGCTCGGGCGTGAAGCAGCGGCCGCAGGACGTCGGAAACCTGCATGGCAAGTTCGCGGGTCGGCACGAGCACCAGGCCGGTCGGTCGCTTGGGCGAGGCCGGCGCCACCCGCTCGACCAACGGGAGGCCGAACGCGAGGGTCTTGCCCGACCCGGTCTTGGCCTTGCCGCAAACGTCGCGGCCGGCGAGGGCGTCAGGAATACATAGGAGCTGGACGGGGAACGGCGTCGAGATGCCCGCGCTGTCGAGCACCGCTACGAGGTCGGGAGATACGCCCAGCGCCGAGAACGTCTCTTGTTCTTCGTTGCGCATGGTCGGGCGGCAGCATACCTGTCCGGGCCCGCAAGCAGGCACATCCGCAGGTTCTCAGGGCACGTGCACCCCGTCGTCGCCCTGGCTGAGGTCGACGACCTCGACCGGCCGCGTGAAGCCGCGGATCCGGTGCGGGCCGAGCCGCCGGCCGCCCAGGCCCTCGCCCGCGGCGTCGTACAGCGACGCGGTGACGAGCAGCTGGTGGGGCTGGGCATCGTCGCACAGCCGGGCGGCGAGGTTGACCGGACGGCCGATGTAGTCGTCGCCCTCGAACAGGATCACCCGCCCCGCAGCCACCCCGCCGCGTAGTGGCAGGGGGCAGCCTCGCACGTCGAGGGCCTGCTCCATGCGGACCACGGAGTCGAGCAACGGTCGCGGCTCGGTGGCCACCAACATGGCGCCATCGCCCAGCCACTTGGCGACGCGGACGCCCCGCCACCCGGCCCGCTCGCGCACGACCGCCCGGAACATCGACAGCGCCGCCACCGCCTCGCCCACCCCCTGCTCGTCGGTCAACATGGTGAACCCGCACAGGTCGATGAACGCGAAGTTCCGGCGCACCAGCGCATCGGCGTGGTCGGCGTCGGGAACGGTCTGCACGACCAGCGATGGTACGTGGCCGCTGTCCGCGACCGTGTCTGGATACAGCCCGCCGGTACCGCCCCGCCGGTAGCGTCCGCGGCGATGCGAAGCCCCCTGGGTGGCCTGGCCTCTTGGCCCGCCGATCGCGCCACCGGAGCCGTGGTCGGTCCCGGCGGACGCCTCGACGCTGCCGGCAACACGGGTTGGACGACCCGCATCGCCTCGGTGACCAAGCTCCTCTTCGCCTATGCGTGCCTGGTGGCGCTCGAGGAGGGGACGCTCGCGCTCGACCAGACGGCCGGCCCGCCGGGGAGCACCGTGCGGCACCTCCTGGCCCACGCCTCGGGCCTGCCGTTCGAGGGCTCCGAGCCCATCGCCCGGCCCGGCGAGCGCCGCATCTACAGCAACACGGGCTTCGAGCGCCTCGGCGAAACCCTGGCATCCGCCGCCGACATGTCGGTGGCGACCTATCTCGCCGAGGCGGTGCTGAGCCCGCTCGGCATGGGCCACACCGAGCTACGCGGGTCGCCGGCCAAGGACGGCTGGTCGACGGTCGACGACCTGGTGCGGTTCGCCACCGAGCTGCTGGAACCGACGCTCGTGGCCCCCGCGACCCTCGACCAGGCCGCCAGCGAGCAGTTCCCTGGCCTCGCGGGCGTGGTGCCCGGGCTCGGCAGCTACGACCCCAATCCCTGGGGACTGGGATTCGAGCTCAAGGACAACAAGTCGCCGCACTGGACGGCACCCGAGGGCTCGCCCCGCACGTTCGGCCACTTCGGCGGGTCCGGCACGTTCCTGTGGGTCGATCCTGACGCGCGGCTGGCCTGTGTCGTCCTGACCGACCGCGAGTTCGGCGACTGGGCGCCGCCGCTGTGGTCGTCGCTGTCCTCGGCGGTGTTGACGGAGCACTCCTAGTGTCCCGTCAGCCCGTTCCGCCGGGAAATCGTCGGCCAGAATCGCCGCTGGTCAGCGTCCTCGGCCTCGAATTCGCTGGTGGAGTCCTTCGGCCTGCGTCCTTGCCAGCGACGATTCTGACTCGCCGATTTCATCGCCGGTCCAGGCTGACGGGACACTAGCCGTGAAGCGCGCGACGTCGTCCGCCCCGCTGGAGGCGGACGACGCGCGTGGCGGATCGTGATGCGCTGGGATCAGCTCTGCTGGTTGACGGCGAGGCCGGTCACGGTGAGGCCGCTCAGGCGACGGCCGCCGATCCGGCCGATCTTGCTCGTGTCGCCCGTCGTCTCGTCGACGGTGTAGAGCGCGGCGCGCCCACGGCGGTCGTTGGTGGTGAGGTAGCCGACGTCGTCGGGGCCGGCGATGTCCCAGCCGGTGTCACCGCGGAGCCTGACGTCGTCCAATGGCTGGCACATGGTGAGCGTGCCGGCGTTCGGCGGGTTCTGGAGGCACACCTGGTTCTGGGCACGATCCAGCACGTACAGCTGCACCGCGGTCGCGGCCGGCTGGGTGAAGCTGAACGTGGAGTTGGTGTAGGCGGCGCCCACGACCTGCGGCATACCGGGGTTGAGGTTGCCGTCGTCGCCGAGCGTGGTGCCCGCGTCAGGGGCGACGCGCTTGTTCTGCTGGGTGTCGGACACGACGCGGATCGCATCGGGTGCGGGGTTGAAGTCGATCCCGAACTTGGTGCCGCTCAGGCCAGGAGTGAACGGAACGTCCATCGGAGGAGTCCCGGGGGCCACGTTCTCGGCGATGGCGATCGCCGTCTGCGGGTTGACGCGGTAGACGACGCTGTTGGAGCCGATGCCGTAGAGGTCACCGGTCTTGGGGCGGAAGTCGATTCCCACCAGCGACACGCCGGCCGGCAGGCCGCTGACGTTGCGGATCGAGAGGAGCTGATCCGGCCTGCGCACGTCGAAGCTGACCAGCTGGTTCTGATCGGTCGTCACGTACGCCGTCAAGCGGTCGGGCTTGAGATCGGGGTCACGGTTGCTCTGCGGCGCGGCCGAGGCCGCGGCGCCGAGGGCGAGGGACAGGCCGACAGCCATGGCGGCGGCTCGGCGCAGAAGGGTGGTGGTCCTCACAAAGGATCCTCCTTGGGCGTGGGTGAGTGACACCCGCACTTCGGATCACCAACGCCGGACGGATGATCGCGGTGGACGATCGAGGGCCGGCGGCCGACCGCCCAAATCTTCGAGGGGTCCTCAGATCGTCAGAAGACCGCCTCGGTGAGATCTGCAGGGCCGGCGGTCACCGCCGGGGCCAGGCCCGCCGCCTGCGGGAGGAGCTGTTCGGCGTAGAACCGGGCGGTGACGACCTTCTGGCGCAGGAAGCCGCTGTCGCCCCGACCCTCGTCCAGCGCCCGCACCGCGGCCTGCGCCGAGCGGGCCAACAGCCATCCGCCGGTGACGATGCCGCACATGCGCAGGTACGGCGTGGCACCCGCCAGCGCGTTGTCGGGGTCGCCCGGACCGTTGGCCAGCAGCCAGTCGGTCGTCTGCTTGAGGGTGGCGTGTGCGTCGGCGAGGTGCTTGCCGATCGTGGCCAGGTCGCCATCCGAGGCGACGAGCTCGTCGGCGGTGGCGGCGATGCCGTCGAGGAAGTCGTACATCACACCGCCGGCCCGCATGGGGAGCTTGCGGCCGACCAGGTCCATGGCCTGGATGCCGTTGGTCCCCTCGTAGATGGGCGCGATGCGGGCATCGCGGTAGTGCTGGGCCACGCCGGTCTCCTCGATGTAGCCCATGCCGCCGTGTACCTGGACCGCCAGCGACGTCAACTCGACGCCGAGGTCGGTCCCCCAGGCCTTGGTGATGGGCGTGAGCAGATCCGCCAGCTCCTGGCGCCACGTTCGCACGTCCGCATCCGGGTGGAGCCGCGCCAGGTCGAGGCTCTCGGCGGTGAGATAGGCGACGCACCGGAGCGCCTCGATCTGCGCCCTCATGGTCAGCAGCATGCGCCGCACGTCGGGATGATCGATGATCGGCGACGACTCGCCGGCCGGCGCGCCCGGGGCCCGCCCCTGGCGTCGCTCGCGGGCGTACGCCACCGCCTGCTGGTAGGCCCGCTCCCCCAACCCCAGTCCCTCCAGGCCCACGGAGAGCCGGGCGTTGTTCATCATCGTGAACATGTAGCGCATGCCCTGGTTGGGCTCGCCGATGAGGTAGCCGACGGCGCCGTCGTAGGCCATCACGCAGGTCGGGCTGGCGTTGATGCCCAGCTTGTGCTCGATCGACACGCACTCGACGCCGTTGCGCTCGCCGAGCGAGCCGTCGTCGGCCACCAGGAACTTGGGAACGATGAAGCACGAGATGCCCCGAGTGCCGGGCGGGGCCTCCGGCACCCGGGCCAGGACCAGGTGCACGATGTTCTCGGAGAGGTCGTGCTCGCCGTAGGTGATGAAGATCTTCTGGCCGGTGATGCGCCAGGTGCCGTCGTCGGCGGGTACGGCCTTGGTGGTGAGCGCGCCCACGTCGGATCCGGCGTGCGACTCGGTGAGGTTCATCGTGCCGGCCCACTCGCCGGTGACCATCTTGGGCAGGAAGGTCTCGCGCTGGTGCTCGGAGCCGTACCGCAGCAGCATGTCGATGGCCCCCTGCGTCAGCAGCGGGCACAACGAGAAGGCCATGTTGGCGGCGGTCAGCATCTCCTGCATCGCCACCGCCACCAGCCACGGGAAGCCCCCGCCGCCGTAGTCGGCCGGGAACGGCACCGCGGCCCAGCCCCCCTCGACGTAGTGGCGGTAGGCGCGGGTGAAGCCCTCGGGCGTCGTGACCGTGCCGTCGTCGTGGCGGCGGCTGTGCTGGGCGTCGCCCACACGATTGAGGGGGGCGAACTCCTGGGAGAACAGGCGCCCCGCCTCCTCGAGCACCCCGAACACGGTCTCGGGATCCGCGTGCTCGTAGCCGGGCAGGGCGGCCAGCCCGGCCAGGTCGACGACCTTCTCGAGGACGAAGCGCATGTCGGACAGCGGGGGGATGTAGTCGGACCCGGCCCGACCGGCCGTGGATGCGGGTGACATGGGACTGACGGTAGGCCCGCCGCGCCCGCTTCCCAAGGTCCGGCCGGGGTTGGCCCCCGCGTCAGGTGGTGCCGGCCGTTGGGTGCTGCGGCCGCCGTCCCCGCACCGCGGCGGTGAGCGCCTCGGCCGTCGCCACCACCCGGGCACCGAGCGCCCGGATCTCGGCGCCGCTCAACTCGACGTCGTCCAGTCCCGACAGGGCGACCACCAGCGCCGCGGTCCCAGATGGGTCGAACACGGGCGCCGCAACGTCGGCGACCCGGTAGCTGCCGGTGTCGTCGACGTCGATGAGCAGCAGATGCTGCCGGCCGATCGCCGCCAGCAGCGCGCGGACCTCGTCGGGCGTGGGGCGGCGGTGCCTTCCGCCGGTGGTCTGCGTCGGCGCCGACCCGGCGGGCCGGATCGGCCGTGAGAGGAGACGAAGTTCGGGCGACGCCCGGGTCACCGCATACCCGTCGCGGCGGATCGCCGGCAGGGCCGCCTGCGACGGCCCCACCGCCTCGGCGGTCGCCGTCCGCGCCAGCCACGCCTCGACCGACGGCCGGTCGGACCACGCCGTCCACACGGCGCCCAACGGAGGGATGAGGGGCAGCATCACCGGGTCCAGCGGGTCGACATCGGCCGGGACGTGGGCTTGGGCAACCACCGTCACGCCATCATCCCGGCGGGCGAAGGCGCGGGACCACCGCCCGGTCGCCACCGAGAGCCGCTCGAGCACCGCCGGCGCGAAGTCGATCGCGGTGTAGCCCCGCCGAGCCGCCTCGCCGATCGCCACGAGGCGGGGACCAAGGGAGTAGCGCTTCTCGTCGGGATGGCGCAGCAGGACGCCGCGCTGGCTCAGGGCCGCGAGGAGCGCGTGGGCGGTCGCCTTGTTGAGGGAGCAACGGCGGGCGACCTCGGACAGCGTGAAGCGATCGCCAGGATGCGCAGCCAGCAGCTCGAGTATCGCCACGGACCGGTCGGCGCCTGGCGCGGGCCGTGCCACCCGATCAGCCCTCGCCCGGACGCGCGCCAGAAACGGCCGGCTGGGACACCGTTGGTTCCCCGGCTGGGGGCCGCGCGCGCGGCGCTGGTCTGACGTTGGTCACTGCTGCCCCGCCTGCCTTCACCCAAGTCCTGTCCGTGCGCAATCTACTTCCTCGTACGGCCCTGCGCCCTTGGGCGATGGGCGGCTGCCGTCACGTACTCTCGGCCGGCGTGGCGCTCGATCTGCTCGACGCCGGTGTCTACGCCTGGCTCCAGGTCCCCGGCGAGCGAGGCCGACCCAACGCCGGAGCGGTGGTCGACACCGACGGCGTGACCGTGATCGACACCCTGATGACCCCGGACCAATACGAACCGTTCGCCGGCGCCGTCGAAGCGCTCGGCTTGCCGGTTCGGCGGGCGGTCCTCACCGGCAGCAGCATCGAGCAGGCCGGGGGCACCGCACGGTTCAAGTTGGCGGCCGTCTACGGCAGTCCGCAGGCCAGCCTCCACCTCGACCAGCCGCCCAACACCGACAGCTGGCGGGCGCTGTACCCGGATCACGCCGGCTCGTTCGACGATGTCGTGACGCGCCCGGTGAGCCACGTGGTGGCGTCCGACGTCCAGCTCACCGAGGCTGTCGCCGTGCTGACCACTGGCGGGCAGATGGCCGAGAATCTGGTAGTGCTGGTGCCCGGGGCCCAGATCTTGTTCGCGGGCGCCATGTGCAGCTTCGGCGCCGCGCCCCTGTGCTGGCAGGGCGACCCCGCCCGCTGGGCCGACGAGATCGACCGCCTGGCCGAGCTGGCCCCCGTCGTCGTGCCCGGCCACGGGCCGATCGGCGGGGAGGAAGAGCTGCGCGCTCTCCAGGGCTACCTACGTGCTTGCGTGGACGCCCGGGGCGACGTTGAGCGGATGGGGGCGGGGCCGTGGGACTACTGGCGCGACCGCGAGCACGACGCCGTCAACGTCGAGCGCGCCGCGCTGCTCGCGGACGGCGACGACGCCGTGCCGCCGTCGATGCTCCGCCTCGCCGGCCTGACCTGACCCGGCATCACAGACGCCAACCCGTTCGTCGGGTGCCTGCGGCCGAGTCGAGCTGTTGCTCCGATACGCTCGGCTGCATGCTGTTCGGCCGCGACAAGCTGCGCATGCCCGAGGCCGGCGACGCGTTGCCCGGGCGTGACCACCGCATCATCCAGGTGCCAACCACGCATGCCGTTCTGGGCAAGCCACTGGAGGGACCGTTCCCCGAGGGCTTCGAGCGCGCCCAGTTCGGGCTCGGCTGCTTCTGGGGCGCCGAGCGTGCGTTCTGGCGGATCGAGGGTGTCTACACCACCGCCGCCGGCTACGCCGGCGGGTTGACGCCCAACCCCACGTACGAGGAGGTGTGCTCGGGTCGGACGGGCCACGTCGAGGCCGTCCTGGTCGTGTTCGACCCCGCCCGGGTCAGCTACGAGGACCTGCTGCGGGTGTTCTGGGAGAACCACGACCCGACGCAAGGCATGCGCCAGGGCAACGACCGCGGCACGCAGTACCGGTCGTGGATCGGTGTCGCCGACGACGTGCAGCGCAAGGCCGCCGAGGAGAGCCGCGACGCCTACCAGCGCGAGCTGACCGCCGCCGGCTACGGCTCCATCACCACCGAGATCGCCGACGCCGGCGAGTTCTGGTACGCCGAGGACTACCACCAGCAGTACCTGCACAAGAACCCCATGGGCTACTGCGGGCTCGGCGGCACCGGCGTGTCCTGCCCGGTCGGCCTGACCGGCTGATCGGTGCGTCAGCCTCCCGGGGTGTGGTCGAGCAGCTCGACCCGGCCCTCACCGCCGCGAGTCTTGACCTCGAGCACCAGCCCGACACCCGGGGCGAAGTACTTCTCCTCGACGACCTCGGGCTCCAACGGGTTCCACTCTTCGATCACGACCAGTTGGTCGAAGTCGCCGAACGGGACGCTCTCGGTCGCGTCGAGGCGGAGCACCTCGGCCACGTCCTCGGCCTCCCCCACGTAGTACTCCTGCCGGTAGGCCTGCCCGACCTCGGGATGAGCCTGCATCACGATCCCTGGTAAGGCCCCGTCGACGCCGGCCTCCCACGAGCCCTCCTTGCTGACGGCCTTGCCGTCCTCGAACTCCGTGCTGTCCTCGCCCAGGTACCAGACATTGCCGTCGCGGTCCTGCGCGAACCAGTCGTAGGTGTCCTCCACCACCTCGCCGTCGACGCTCACGGTGTCGCGCACCACCGTCGCCGAGATGCCCATGATCTCCTTGCGCTCCGGGGTGACGGTGACCTCGACCCGTTCGGTCTCGCCATCCTCGGTCCCCTCGTACATCCACGACCCGCCGGGTGCATACGGCAGGTAGGGGTTGTCGATCACGTCGACGAAGGCCGTCGGGTCGATGTCCGGGTTGTAGTTGCCGCCGTCGCCCGGGTCGATCACAGGGGCTTCCGTCGTGGTGCTGGACTCACCTTGCCCCCCCGTGCTCGTGGAGCTGTCGTCGTCGCCGCAGGCCGGGAGGGCAACCAGCGAGATCGAGGCAGCGGCCGCCGCCAGGTGAATGGGAAGGGTTACTCGCCTGCCAACCGACATCGTCGCTGCCTTTCGGTCACAACCGAAGCCAAGGGCCACCGCGCCGATGGCCCTCGACTCCCGGGATAGTGGCATGCCCTACCTGAACGTCCGCTGAGTCACGCGACTGGATAGAAAGGGCGGGTGGCCGGTCTTCCCGTGGTCGATGTCTCGATTGTGCGCCACGGTGGCGCGGCACGCGACGTCGTGTCTCGCCAGCTCGATGCCGCATGCCGCGACGTGGGCTTCTTCTACATCGTCGGCCACGGGGTGGACGAGGGCCTGCAACGCCGGCTCGAAGCGCTGTCCCGCGAGTTCTTCGGCCTTCCGGACGACGAGAAGGCGCGCATCGGCATGGCCAGGGGTGGGCGGGCGTGGCGGGGCTGGTTCCCCGTTGGTGGCGAGCTGACGTCGGGGATGCCCGACCGCAAGGAGGGCATCTATTTCGGCGCCGAGTTGGGGCCCGAGCACCCACGGGTAGCAGCCGGCGTTGCGCTACACGGGCCGAACCTCTTCCCGGCGCGCCCGGCCGGCCTGCATGACGCCGTCCTGGCCTACATGGCGGCGATGACGGACTTGGGCCACCTGCTGTCCGCAGCCGTCGCCCGGGCGTTGGGTCTCGCCGACGACTGGTTTGCCACCCGGCTCACCGCCGATCCGACCGTGCTGTTCCGCATTTTCCACTACCCGCCGGGGCCGGCCGCCGGGGCCGGAGAGGCGCCGGCCGCCGAGCAGGGATGGGGTGTGGCCGAGCACACCGACTACGGGCTGCTGACGATCCTTCGTCAGGACGACACGGGCGGGTTGGAGGTGCGGACGCCCACGGGCTGGACCATCGCACCGCCGGTCCCCGGGTCGTTCGTCTGCAACCTCGGCGACATGCTCGAGCGCATGACGGGTGGGCTCTACCGATCGACCCCCCACCGGGTGCGCAACACGGGTCGGGCGGGGCGGGTCTCGTTTGCCTTCTTCTTCGATCCGTCGTGGGATGCCGAGGTCAGAACGCTGCCGGTCGACCGACCGCCGGCGCCGACGCCGGCGGCGCCCCGGTGGGACGGCGCCAACGTCCACGAGCTCGGCGGCACCTACGGTGACTACCTGCTGGCCAAGGTGGCGAAGGTCTTCCCCGACCTGGGCGCCCGGGTCCTGGACCGGTGACCGGATCGATCTGAGAGGCAAAGGGGGGTGGGGCGCAATGCCCAACGACGATTTGGACAGGCAGCATGAACGGCTCTGGGGCATCGTCGGCGAGTGGGCTACCAGCGGTCATGTGGTAGGCGACCCGCCTGTGCCGGTGTCTGGCTCGGACGTGTACGAGGTCCTGCCTGGCGGCTACTTCCTTGTGCACCACGTCGACGTGACTGTTGGATCCGAAGAGGTACGAGCCATCGAGATCATCGGCGAACCGTCCTCCCAGGACGGTGCGTTCTTGGCGAGGTCATACGACAACCAGGGCAACACCGAGGTGATGGAGTTGACCATCGACGACGAGGACGTGTTCCACTTCAGTGGCGGGCCTGATATCGCACCAACGGCACAACCGGCGAACGCACCGACCGCTCGGGTGAGGTCGACCCTCACCGTCGCATCTGACGGGGACTCGATGACCGCGCTGTGGGAGCGGTCTGAGAATGGCGTCGACTGGGAGTTGTGGATGGACATGACCTTCATCCGGAGGCCGCAACCCGATCACAGGTAGCGGCACCTCCCCCCGACGAGCCGAAGAGCGGGTAATCCGATCCGGCGTGCCAACCGGTCTCGACGCGCCCGATCCGTTTCTGGTCATACGCTTCCCTCGTACACGGACCGACTGCTCCAGCGCCTGGTCCTGAGCCGCCACTCCGGGGGGAATCCGTGCAAGAAGGCGGGCCGGCCGAGCGTCTGAGGGGTGTGCAGGACGTGGTGCCCCTGGTGGAAGCGCCGTTGGAGTCGGCGCCCGTTCCGGTGGACGCGAGCAGGCCGACGTTCGCCGACTTCTACCGCGCGACGTTCACGGAGATGGCTCGGCTCGCGTTCCTGCTGACCGGTTCGGCCGAGACCGCTCGTGACCTGGTGCAGGACTCGTTCGTGCGCCTGTATGGGAAGTGGGGTGGCGTCGCCGAACCCCGCGCGTACCTCCGCCGCACGGTCGTGAACGCCTGCCACTCGCACCACCGACGACTGCACCTGCAACGGCGACGGCGACATTCCCCGACATCGCAGATCGACGTCGTCGACCTCGGCGCCGACGAGATGACCGACGCGATCGCCGCGCTGCCCTACCGCCAGCGCGCCGCGATCGTCCTGCGCTTCTGGCACGACAGCAGCGAGGCAGAGATCGCAGCCGCGCTCGGCTGCCGACCCGGCACCGTCGGGTCACTGATCCACCGCGCCCTCGCCGAGCTTCGAAAGGTGATGCCGTGAACGAGCTCGACCACCACATTCGGCGATCGCTCGCCCGGCAGGCAAGCTCGCTGCGCGAGCAGCCCGACCTCGCGGCGCTGACCGAGCGCATCGCCCAGCACGACCGGCGACGCATGCGCGGACTCTCCGTCGCGCTTGCCGTCGCATTGCTCGCGGGTCCGACGTTGGGGTTCCTCGCCGGCCGCGCCGGCGGACAGACGCGGCCCGATGTCGTGTCGGGATCCGGCGGCGAACGCGTGACAGTAGAAGAGACTCCCGGTTCGTTGCCGACCGTGGTCCTGCGCGGATCAGACTCCGGCGCCGCGCTCGGCGCACCCGGTACTGCGGCGCAGGTCGTCGAGAGCGGAGGCGCCTCACTTCTCGGCGCGAACGGTCCCCTCGCGAAGTCGTTCGTCCGTGACGTCGACGGCACGACGATCCGCGTCTATCGAGCCGCCATCGACCCTCGGACATACGCAGGCCCGCCGTCGTGGGAACCGCCGGCGTGGTGCTTCCCCAACGGGTACGTGCAGGCAGACGTCTCGACCGCGGACGCTGTCGGGATTGTCTCCGGCAGTCTCTATGCGGAGCTGCCGAGCATGTCCGTCGTCGGGAGTCTCGGCGCGGTCGGCGTCGCCGAAGGGGCGCCGCAATGGGTCGCCGTCGCGCAGGCCCCGGCCGGTGCTGCGATCTTGCGCGCGACCTTCCCCGACGGCCAGGCCGACGAGATGGAGCCCATCGACGGCGTCGCCGTCCTCGTCGGGCCGGCGTCGATCGAGCCCGGCGACCCAGCCGAGTACGAGACGACCGTGCCGCTCGAAGCCTTCGACACGGATGGCAGGTCGCTCGGCACCGGCACGGCGCGATCCGGCGCCTCCTTCCCCACCGAGCTCCGCGACGCGCCGGAGAGCCCGGGGCCCCTCTCGCGGGACGAGCAGAGCGCGGAGTGCTTCCCACCACAGGAGCTGCCGCCACCCGGCGCCGAGCAACCTGCCGATCCGGCAACGGCCCGTGCCGAGATCGAACGGCTCTTCGGCGTTCGGTTTGCCGACCGGAGCGATGAAGAGCGCCTCGCGAGCATCGACGACCCCACCGGCATGCGCGAGGTGTACGAACAGATGCGCAACGGGCCGTACGCTCAACAGGTCCTCGCCTCCGGGCCGGTGTTCCGCGACCTGGTGTTCCTGTCCGCAACGCGTGCCGCGGTGCAGTACGAGACCGAGGTACCCGGGTATCCGCCCCAGGCGTTCGGCCAGCAATTCGGCGAGGTCGTCTTCCTCGACGGGAGGTGGAAGGTCACCCGGGAGAGCGTCTGCCGAGACGTGCAGCTCGCGGGGGTCAGTTGCCCGTCGGTTCGCTAGCTTCGCCGCACGGTTGCGACCGCGCCGGAGTCATTCGACGAGGTAGGTTTCGTAGCTCACGCCTGCGGGCTGGCGGCCACCGACGCTGATGAAGACGCCCTTGTTCAGCCAGTCGAGATCGGGGGCCGCGGTCTCGATCCGGGTCGAGGTGCGGAACGTGTACTCGCTGGCATCGACGGGCTCACCGCGCCCGAGGCGTTCGAGGACCTCGGCGCTGCCGTGGCGGACACCTCGTGATTGGACGTAGAGCAGGTCGCCGCCGTCGGTTTCCAGTGTGTAGCGGATGTCGCCGAGCGCCGTGCCGTCCGGCAGGACGATCTGCCAGTCGGCGCTGGCTCCCGGCAGCAGCTTCCCGTTGAGCTCGGAGCCGGTGAAGGTTCCGCCGGTGAGGGGCACGATGCGCCGGTGGCCTTGGGCGGTCTCGCCGAGGTCGAGCGGTCGGGCGAGGGTGGCCTCCAGGCGGTACACCTGGGTCAGGCGAGGGTCGGGAAGGTGACTGCTCATGGAGGCTCCTGTCGCCGCCGGGTCGTTGGGATGGGGGGCCAGCGGGGTCACGGTCACACGCATCCACTCGTAGAGCGGCAGAGCACGGAGCAGGTCGTCGAGGTGGGCTTCGCTGTCGGCGCGGTACAGGCCAAGGACCTCGGTTTGGTCGACTGGGACGGTCGGCTTCCAGACACGGACGAGATGCCCTTCGTGCGCCAGCCTGGCTGCGGCAGATGCCTCTGCGTTCTGGCGATCGCTGACCTCAGAATCCGGAGTTCCGTCCGGAACGTTGACCTCGAACTCGACGAGGAATTCCATGGTCTCCTCCTTTGAGCGTTTGCGATGGGCGCTGCGGGTACGAATTCCAGCTCGACAGTCACCTGCAGCGCCGCGGTAGTGGGCACAGGCGGCGTGGCGTTAGCTGTACGAGCCGCCGGGCACGGCATCACTGGACCCAGCAGCGTCTTCGAGGAATGCCCGCCTACTAGGAGCAGTTACCCGCTCGGCCTGTCTACGCGCTCGCGGTCTGGACGTCTGCCCCATCGTGCGCTCCTGGTGGGTGCCCGGTCGGATCTAGCCGAAGGTGAACACGTAGGCCTCGATCGACGCGAGTCTTGACACACCGACGAGAGAGAGGATGAGGCCGCTCGAGATGATCGCACCGACACACCCCCTCCATCGCTTCGCCGAGCTCACGGTCCACCTCGCGGCCGAGAACGCAGACCGGGGCCAGCTGCCGTTCGCCGCCGTCGTCGTCGACGGGGGCGGCG
>DASSDL010000250.1:0-18513 GCA_035697145.1 Acidimicrobiales bacterium | reverse complement strand
CGCCGTGAACTCCACATTCGGGTTCGACTCCGCCAACACCTTCGTAATCGCCGCCGTCAACGTCGTCTTACCATGATCAATATGACCCATCGTCCCAACATTCAAATGCGGCTTCGTCCGCTCAAACTTTGCCTTAGCCATGGCTCACTCGAACCTCTTTGAAATCGTGGAGTGTTGCTGACAACGGAAGTCGTACTACTCGCCACGCACCCGGGCGACGATCTCTTCCTGAACGGAGGAAGGCGTCTGCTGGTAGCTGTGGAACTGCATTGTGTACGTAGCACGACCCTGAGTCCGTGAACGCAGGTCGGTAGCGTACCCGAACATCTCTGACAGGGGGACCTGCGCCCCAATCACTTGGCTGTTGCCTCGCTGTTCCATGCCGCCCACTCGGGCTCGGCGACTGTTGAGGTCGCCGATGACGTCACCCATGTAGTCCTCGGGCGTGACGACCTCGACCGACATGATGGGCTCGAGAAGCACGGGCTTGGCCTTGCGGGCCGCGTCCTTGAACGCCATCGAGCCGGCGACCTTGAACGCCATCTCCGACGAGTCGACGTCGTGGTACTTGCCGTCGACCAGGGTCGCTCGCAGGTCGACCGTCGGATAGCCGGCGAGCACCCCGGCATCGAGAGATTGCTGGATGCCAGCGTCGACCGCAGGGATGTACTCCTTGGGCACGCGCCCGCCGGTGATCTTGTCGACGAACTCGTAGCCACCGCCGGGGCCCAGCGGCTCGAGGTTGATGGAGACCTCGGCGAACTGGCCGCGGCCACCCGTCTGCTTCCTGTGGGTGTAGGTGACCTTGGTGACCGGCTGCGTGATGGTCTCGCGGTAGGCGACCTGGGGCTTGCCCACCGTGGCATCGACCCGGAACTCCCGGAGCATGCGGTCGACGAGCACCTCGAGGTGCAACTCGCCCATGCCCGAGATGACGGTCTGGCCGGTGTCCTCGTCGGTGCGGACCTGGAAGGTGGGGTCCTCCTCGGACAGCGCCTGCAGCGCCCTCCCCATCTTCTCCTGGTCGGCCTTGGTCCTGGGCTCGACGGCCACGTGGATGACCGGCTCGGGGAACTCGAGCTGCTCGAGCTGGATCTCGGCCCCCGGCGCCGAGAGCGTGTCGCCCGTGCCCGTGTTCTTGAGGCCGATGCCGGCGACGATGTCGCCGGTGAACACCGCGTCGACATCTTCGCGGTGGTTGGCGTGCATCCGCAGGATGCGCCCGACGCGCTCCTTCCGCCCGGTGGTCGTGTTGACGACCTGACGGCCCTTCTCGAGGGTGCCCGAGTAGACGCGGAAGTAGGTCAGCTTGCCGACGTGAGGGTCGGACATGATCTTGAACGCCAGCGCTGCGAACGGCTGGTCGTCGGCGGGCTTGCGCTCGAGCTCCTCGTTGCCCTTCATGCTGACGCCGGTGACCGGCAGCAGGTCGATGGGGCTGGGCAGGTAGGCCACGATGGCGTCGAGCAGCGGCTGCACGCCCTTGTTCTTGAAGGCGCTGCCGTTCAGCACCGGCACGATCTCACCCGACAGCGTGCCCATGCGGATGGCGCGCTGCAGATCGCCGACGGTGATCTCCTCCTCGGTGACGTACTTCTCGAGGATGACCTCGTCGAACGACGACAGGACGTCGATCAGTTGGTGCCGATAGTCCTCGGCCTGCGCCCGTAGCTCGGCCGGGATCTCCTGGATCTCCCACTTCGCCCCCAGCTCCTCATCCAGCCAGACGAGGGCCTTCATGCCGAGAAGGTCGATGACGCCGCGGTAGTGGCCCTCGGCGCCGAGGGGCAGCTGGATCACGGCGATGTTGGCCTCGAGCCGATCGCGGATGGAGTCGAGCGCAGCGAAGAAGTCGGCGCCCAGCCGGTCCATCTTGTTGACGAAGCACATGCGCGGCACGTTGTACTTGTTGGCCTGGCGCCACACGGTCTCGGTCTGGGGCTCGACGCCGGCCACGGCATCGAACACGGCAACGGCGCCGTCGAGCACGCGCAGCGAGCGCTCGACCTCGACGGTGAAGTCGACGTGGCCGGGCGTGTCGATGATGTTGATCTGGTAGTCGTCCCAGAAGGTGGTGGTCGCGGCGGAGGTGATGGTGATGCCGCGCTCCTGCTCCTGGACCATCCAGTCCATGGTGGCGGCACCCTCGTGGACCTCGCCGATCTTGTAGGTGCGCCCGGTGTAGTAGAGGATCCGCTCGGTCGTGGTGGTCTTGCCCGCGTCGATGTGGGCCATGATCCCGATGTTGCGGACCCGTTCGAGGGGGTGGGTTCGAGTTGCCATGAGCTTTGTCTTCTCGCTCGACATGCAGACGACCGAGCTCGGAAGCCCGGTCGTCGAGGGAACCACGCCCGTCAGGGGGCGTCGTCCCCCCGAGTTGGTAGGGGGATTACCAGCGGTAGTGCGCGAAGGCCCGGTTGGATTCGGCCATCTTGTGGGTGTCTTCCTTGCGCTTCACCGACGTGCCGATGCCGTTGTTGGCGTCGACCAGCTCGGCGGCCAGCCGCTCGGCCATCGTGCGCTCGCGGCGCTGGCGGGAGTACCCGACGATCCAACGGATGGCCAACGTGCTGGCGCGGCGCGGGCGGACCTCGACCGGCACCTGGTAGGTGGCGCCACCGACGCGGCGGCTCTTCACCTCGAGCTGGGGCTTGACGTTGTCGACCGCCCGCTTGAGCGCCGCCAGGGCGTCGCCGTCGGTGCGCTTGCCGACCATGTCGAGCGCGTCGTAGACGATGCGCTCGGCCGTGGACTTCTTGCCGCGCTGCAGGATCTTGTTGACGATCTGTGTGACGAGCACCGACCGGTAGACCGGGTCGGGCATCAGGTCACGGCGCGACGCGGGGCCCCTGCGCGGCATGGGATCAGCCTTCCTTCTTGGCGCCGTAGCGGCTACGAGCTTGCTTGCGGTCGCGCACCCCGGCGGTGTCGAGGGTGCCGCGGATGATCTTGTAGCGAACGCCCGGCAGGTCCTTCACGCGGCCGCCACGGACGAGCACGATCGAGTGCTCCTGGAGGTTGTGCCCCTCACCGGGGATGTACGCGGTGACCTCGATGCCGCTCGACAGCCGCACGCGGGCGACCTTGCGGAGCGCCGAGTTGGGCTTCTTGGGCGTGTGGGTGAACACGCGCGTGCACACGCCACGGCGCTGGGGCGCGCCCTTGAGCGCCGGCGTCTTCATCTTCGACGTCTTTGACTGGCGGCCCTTGCGGACCAGCTGCTGGATCGTGGGCACTCGTAACCTCGCGGCGGACGAACGGGGTAGGTCTGGGGTGGAACGTTGGTCGACGCGCACGCGCGTCAAAGACCGACAGGACAGCCTACGGCCTGACATACCACGACGACAACCTGGTCAGCCCCGGTTCTGGCGTCTCTCACGCCGAGAGCTCGGTGTGAGAGACGCCAGAAGCAGATGTCAACTGCCGGCGCCGGCCTCCGGGCCTTCCTCGCCGGCCGGGGCCTCGGCCCTGTCGTCCGGCGACGGCAGGCCCACGACGGCGGCAAGGTCGGAGTCGGCCGGACCGCCCTCGCCGACGCCCTCGCCCACGCTGGCCTCGTAGGTGCCCGTCAGCCACTCGGCGATGCCCTGGTCCTCGCGCTCGGATGACCAGAACTCCATGGGCTGGTACTCGGGCGCCTCGGTGGCGATGTCGCGGTACTCCTCCATGCCGGTGCCGGCGGGGATGAGCTTGCCGATGATGATGTTCTCCTTGAGACCGTTGAGGCCGTCGGAGCGGCTCTCGATGGCCGCCTCCGTGAGCACCCGCGTGGTCTCCTGGAACGACGCCGCCGACAGCCACGAGTCCGTGGCCAGCGACGCCTTGGTGATGCCCATCATCACCGGGCGACCCTCGGCGGGCACCTGGGACTCCTGCACCAACCGCTTGTTCTCGTCGGTGTAGGCCTTGGCGTCCACCGCCTCGCCCGGCAGGAACCGGCTGTCGCCCGGCTCCTGCACCACGACCCGGCGGGTCATCTGGCGCACGATCAGCTCGATGTGCTTGTCGTGGATCGACACGCCCTGGTCGCGGTACACCCGCTGGACCTCGGTGACCAGGTACTGCTGGGTCTCGCGCACGCCCTTGATCTCCAGCAGCTCCTTGGGGTCACGCGGGCCCTCGACGATGGGGTCGCCGGCCGAGATCTCCTGGCCGTCGCTCACCTCGAGGCGAGCCAGCGTGGGAACCGTGTAGGAGTGCTCGCCACCGTCGTCGGCGACCACGGTGATGACCCGGCCCCGGCCTTCGTCCTCGGCGATGCGGACCACACCCGAGATGTGCGACAGCGTGGCCTTGCCCTTCGGCGACCGGGCCTCGAACAGCTCGACCACGCGGGGCAGACCGCCGGCGATGTCGGACCCGGCGATGCCGCCGGTGTGGAACGTCCGCATCGTGAGCTGCGTGCCGGGCTCGCCGATCGACTGGGCGGCGATGACGCCCACGGCCTCGCCGAGCTCGATGGTGCGGCCCGTGGCCAGCGACCGGCCGTAGCACTTGGCGCAGACCCCGAAGTCGGCCTGGCAGGTGAGCACCGAGCGCACCCGCACGCGGTCGAGCTTGGGATCGTCGCGCAGTGCGACCATCTCGTCCTCGCCGACCTCGGTGCCGGCCGCGAGGGTCTTGCCGGCGAGCTCCTCGTGCGGGTTCTCGGGCGACAGGTCGACGTCGACCGCCAGGGTGCGGCCGAAGAGGCGGGTCTCCAGGTAGGAGCGCCGCCCTGCCTGGTCGGGCTCGACGCCCTCGACCCACAGGCCGCGGACGGGTTCGCCCTCACGCTGGCAGTCGTCCCCGCGGACGATCAGCTCCTGCGCGACATCGACCAGCCTTCGGGTCAGGTAACCCGAGTCAGCCGTCCGCAGTGCGGTGTCGACCAGGCCCTTCCGGGCGCCGGGCGTGGCGATGAAGTACTCGAGCATCGACAGGCCCTCACGGAAGTTGGACTTGATCGGCCGAGGGATCATGTCGCCGCGGGGGTTGGCCACCAAGCCGCGCATGCCGGCGATCTGGCGCACCTGCATCATGTTCCCGCGTGCACCCGAGCCCACCATCATGTCGATGGGGTTGAACTGCTCGGCCTGCAGGCCCTGCTCCATGGCGGCGCGCACCTCGTCGGTGGCGTTGGTCCAGATCTCCACTTCCTTCTGGCGCCGCTCGCCGTCGGTGATGATGCCGCGGCGGAACTGGGTCTCGACCTTCTCGGCTTCCTTCTCGTAGCGCTCGAGGATGCTCTTCTTCTCGGCCGGGGTCCGGACGTCCTCCACCGAGATCGTGAGGCCCGAGCGGGCGGCGTAGTTGAAGCACAGGTCCTTGACCTGGTCGAGGCTGTTCTGCACCACGGACTTGGGGTAGTCGCGAGCCAGGTGGTCGACGATGTCGCCCATGTTCTTCTTCTTGACGGGCTCGTCGACGAAGCCGAAGCCGAGAGGCAGCGCCCGGTTGAAGATGAAGCGCCCGACCGTGCTCTCGCGGTAGAGCGGCTTGACGGAGTCGAGGTCCACGGGATCGCGCAGGCCCGCCTCGATCTCCTCGCGGATCTCGCGCTTCGACAGCCGCACCTTGATCCTGGCGTGCAGGTCGATGTCGCCGGCGTCGTAGGCCCGCTCCATCTGGGCCCGGTTGCCGAACACCCGGCCCTCGCCCTTGGCACCCGCCACCTCCTCGGTGAGGTAGTAGGCGCCGATCACCATGTCCTGCGTGGGCGTGACCAGCGGGCGGCCGTGCGCCGGCGACAACACGTTGTTGGCCGACAGCATGAGCACCCGGCTCTCGGCCTGGGCCTCCGAGGACAGGGGCAGGTGCACCGCCATCTGGTCGCCGTCGAAGTCGGCGTTGAAAGCGGTGCACACCAGCGGGTGGATCTGGATGGCCTTGCCCTCCACGAGCACCGGCTCGAACGCCTGGATGCCGAGGCGGTGCAGCGTGGGCGCACGGTTGAGGAGCACCGGGTGCTCCTTGATGACCTCCTCGAGCACATCCCACACCTGGGGACGCCGGCGCTCGACCATGCGCTTGGCCGACTTGATGTTCTGCGCCAGCTCGCGGTCGACGAGTGCCTTCATCACGAACGGCTTGAACAGCTCGAGGGCCATGAGCTTGGGCAGGCCGCACTGGTGCAGCTTGAGCGTGGGGCCGACCACGATGACCGAACGGCCCGAGTAGTCGACGCGCTTGCCCAGCAGGTTCTGGCGGAACCGGCCCTGCTTGCCCTTGAGCATGTCGGACAGCGACTTGAGCGGGCGGTTGCCCGGCCCGGTGACCGGCCGGCCGCGCCGGCCGTTGTCGAACAGCGCGTCGACGGCCTCCTGCAGCATGCGCTTCTCGTTGTTGACGATGATCTCGGGGGCACCGAGGTCGAGCAGCCGCTTCAGGCGGTTGTTGCGGTTGATGACCCGGCGGTAGAGGTCGTTGAGGTCGGACGTGGCGAAGCGGCCGCCGTCGAGCTGCACCATCGGCCGCAGCTCGGGCGGGATGACCGGCACGACGTCGAGGATCATCGCCCGCGGGTCGTTGACGCGCTTGTCGTGGTCGTCGCGACGGTTGAAGGCCGAGACGATCTTGAGCCGCTTGATGGCCTTCTGCTTGCGCTGGGCCGACAGCGGACGCCCACCGGTGGTGGGGTCGATCTGGTCCTTGAGCTTGGCCTCTTCGTCGTCGAGGTCGATGCGATTGATGAGCTGCTTGAGTGCGTCGGCGCCCATCCCGCCGTCGAAGTAGTCGCCGTAGCGGTCCTTGAGCTCGCGCCACAGCATCTCGTCTTCGATGATCTTGCGCGGGTGCAGGTCCCGGAACTCGTCGAAGCTGCGCTGCACGAGGTCGAGCTCCTCGTCGTAGCGCTCGCGGATGGCGGTCAGGTCCTTGTCGACGGCCTTCTGGCGGCTGCGGATGTCGGACTCCTTGGCGCCCTCTGCCTCCAGCGCGGCGATCTCGTTCTCGAGCTCCTCCATGCGCTTGGCCAGCTCGAGCTCGCGCTCGCGCACGATCTCGTCCTTCTCGGCGTTGAGCTCGTTCTCGAGGTTGGGCAGGTCCTCGTGACGCTTGTCGACGTCGACCCAGGTGACCAGGTTGGCGGCGAAGTAGATGACCTTCTCCAGCTGCTTGGCCTTGAGCTCCTCACGGACGTCGGTGCCCGAGAGCAGGTACGCCAGCCACGACCGGGTGCCGCGCAGGTACCAGATGTGGACGACCGGCGCCGCCAGCTCGATGTGGCCCATGCGCTCGCGGCGGACCTTGGAGCGCGTCACCTCGACGCCGCAGCGCTCGCAGATGATGCCCTTGAAGCGCACGCGCTTGTACTTCCCGCAGTAGCACTCCCAGTCCTTGGTCGGACCGAAGATCTTCTCGCAGAACAGCCCATCCTTCTCGGGCTTGAGCGTGCGGTAGTTGA
The DNA here is from genome assembly GCA_035697145.1 of Acidimicrobiales bacterium. GTDB lineage: Bacteria > Actinomycetota > Acidimicrobiia > Acidimicrobiales > VFJN01 > DASQUK01. The sequence continues at coordinate 11,129 of DASSDL010000250.1, read as the reverse complement.
TGGTTTCCGGCTTCTTGACCTCGCCGTTCGACCACATGCGGATGGTGTCCGCGGTGGCCAGTCCGATGCGGAGCTGACTGAAGTCGTTCACGTCAAGCATGGGTTGCTCCGTTCGCCGCTGCGTCGCGGCGGTTCGAGGGGGTGCTGTCGTCGTCGTTCGGTGTCGATGTCGGTGGAACTGTGGTGAGGGCGGGCACGGTCAGAAGCTCGTCCGCTGACGGCGGCGCTCGTCTTCCTCGTCGCTGCCCCGCTCGGGCCGGCTGAGGTCGATGCCGAGCTCCTCGGCGGCGCGGAACACGTCCTCGTCGAGCTCCCGCATCTCGATCTCCTCGCCGGTCTGCGCCAGGACCTCGACGTTGAGGCACAGCGCCTGCATCTCCTTGATGAGCACCTTGAAGCTCTCGGGGATGCCGGGCTCCGGGATGTTCTCGCCCTTGACGATGGCCTCGTAGACCTTGACCCGGCCGAGCACGTCGTCGGACTTGATGGTCAGCAGCTCCTGCAGGCAGTAGGCGGAGCCGTAGGCCTCGAGGGCCCACACCTCCATCTCGCCGAAGCGCTGGCCGCCGAACTGCGCCTTACCGCCCAGCGGCTGCTGGGTGATCATCGAGTACGGGCCGGTCGAGCGGGCGTGGATCTTGTCGTCGACCAGGTGCGCCAGCTTGAGGATGTAGACGTAGCCCACGGTGATGGGCTGGTCGTATGGCTCCCCGGTGCGGCCGTTGTAGAGCGTCGTCTTGCCGTCGGGCTGGATGAGCCGCTGGCCGTCGTCGGTCTCGGGCCGCAGGTTCTCGAAGATCGATCGGATCGTCGGGTGCTTGCCGGCCTCTTCCTGCTCGTCCCAGTGGGCGCCGTCGAACACCGGCGTGGCGATGAGGGTCGAGGGCGGCGTGGCCGGACGGGTCTTGGCCTCCGTGCCGCGGATGGGCTCGTCGCCCACGGCGTGGCCGTCGACCTGCCAGCCCCAGCGGGCCGCGTAGCCGAGGTGCGCCTCGAGCACCTGGCCCACGTTCATGCGGGACGGCACGCCCAGCGGGTTCTGGATGATGTCGACGGGGGTGCCGTCAGCCAGGTGCGGCATGTCCTCGACCGGCAGGATCTTGGAGATGACGCCCTTGTTGCCGTGCCGCCCGGCGAGCTTGTCGCCCACCGAGATCTTGCGCTTCTGGGCGACGTAGACCCGTACCAACTGGTTGACGCCGGGGGGCAGCTCGTGGCCGTCCTCGCGGGTGAACACCTTGACGTCGATCACCTTGCCCTGTTCGCCGTGGGGCACCTTGAGCGAGGTGTCGCGCACCTCGCGGGCCTTCTCCCCGAAGATGGCCCGCAGCAGGCGCTCCTCGGGCGTGAGCTCGGTCTCGCCCTTGGGCGTGACCTTGCCCACCAGCACGTCGCCGGCGTCGACCTCGGCGCCGATGCGGATGATGCCGCGCTCGTCGAGGTCCTTGAGGATGTCCTCGGACAGGTTGGGGATGTCGCGGGTGATCTCCTCGGGGCCCAGCTTGGTGTCGCGGGCGTCGATCTCGTGCTCGTGGATGTGGATCGACGTGAGCACGTCGTCGCGGACCAGCCGCTCCGAGATGATGATGGCGTCCTCGAAGTTGTAGCCCTCCCACGGCATGAACGCCGTGAGCAGGTTCTTGCCCAGCGCCAGCTCGCCGTTGTCGGTGGACGGCCCCTCGGCGAGGATGTCGTCCTTCTTGAAGGAATCGCCCTCGCTGACGCGCGGCTTCTGGTTGATGCAGGTGTCCTGGTTGGACCGCTCGAACTTGAGCAGCCTGTAGACGCGGCGACCGAGCTTGCGGTACTCGACCGTGATCAGGTCGCCCGACACCTCGGTGGCCACGCCGTCGTCCTCGGCCACGATCATGTCGGCGGCGTCGCGGGCGGCCCGGACCTCGACGCCCGTGCCGATGTAGGGGGCCTCGGCCCGGACCAGCGGCACGGCCTGCTTCTGCATGTTGGCGCCCATGAGCGCCCGATTGGCGTCGTCGTGTTCGAGGAACGGGATGAGCGCGGTGCCCACCGAGACGATCTGCTTGGGCGAGACATCCATGAGCTGGACCTCTTCGGGCGGCACCGCCGAGATCTCGGTGGTGGCGGCGAAGTAGGTCTCGCGCTCGAGCTGGGCCCGCAGGTTCTCGAGGGTGGCCGCCTGCGGCGACCGCCGCACCAGAACCCGGTTGTTGCGGAACGTGTTGTTGGCGTTGAGCGGCTCGTTGGCCTGGGCGACGACGTAGTCCTCTTCCTCGTCGGCGGTGAGGTAGACGACGTCGTCGGTGACCTTGCCCTTGATGACCTTGCGGTAGGGCGACTCGATGAACCCGAAGTCGTTGACCCGGGCGAAGGTCGACAGCGCGCCGATCAGCCCGATGTTCGGGCCCTCGGGCGTCTCGATGGGGCACATGCGGCCGTAGTGGCTGAAGTGGACGTCGCGGACCTCGAACCCGGCCCGCTCCCGGGACAGACCACCCGGGCCCAGCGCCGACAGGCGGCGCCGGTGGGTGAGGCCGGACAGCGGGTTGACCTGGTCCATGAACTGGGAGAGCTGGCTGGTGCCGAAGAACTCCTTGATGGCGGCCACGACCGGCCGGATGTTGATGAGCGTCTGCGGCGTGATGGCCTCGACGTCCTGGGTGGTCATGCGCTCGCGGACGACCCGCTCCATGCGGGACAGGCCGATGCGCACCTGGTTCTGGATCAGCTCGCCCACAGAGCGGATGCGGCGGTTGGCGAAGTGGTCCTGGTCGTCGAGGCGGTAGCCCGGCTCGGCGTTGACCAGGTGGAGCAGGTACGTGAGGGTGGCGAGGACCTCGCAGCGGCTGAGCACCGACTGGCCGGGCTCGGGCCGGTCGATCAGGCCCCGCTCCTCGAGCATGGGGAACAGCTCGGCCAGCTTCCCGACCTCGGGGCCGAGCTTGCGGTCGAGCTTGTAGCGCCCGACCCGCGACAGGTCGTAGCGGCGCGACTCGAAGAAGGCATTGCGGAAGTAGACGCGCGCCGACTCCACCGACGGCGGCTCACCGGGACGGGCACGCTTGTAGATCTCGACCAGCGCCTCGTCCTGGGTGGGTGCGACGTCGCGGTCCTTCTCCCACTGGCCCTCGAGGAAGGGGAACTGGCGCACGAAGGCGTCGAGGAACCCGGGGGCGTTCTCCTCGTCGTAGCCGAGGGCGCGGAGCAGCACGAACAGGCTCAGGCGGCGCTTTCGGGCCACGCGGGTGCCGGCGGTCACGTCCTTGCCCGGCTTCTGCTCGACGTCGAACTCGATCCACTCGCCCCGGTAGGGGTGGATGGTGCCCTTGACCAGCTGGTGCTTGGCCAGGTTGCGAAGCCGGTAGCGCTCGCCGGGCTCGAAGATGACGCCCGGCGACCGGACGAGCTGGCTCACCACGACGCGCTCGGTGCCGTTGATCACGAACGTGCCCTTGTCGGTCATCATGGGGAAGTCGCCCATGAAGACCGTCTGCTCCTTGATCTCACCGGTCGAGGCGTTGACGAACCGGGCGCGCACGAAGATGGGCGCCGAGTACGTCATGTCCTTTTCCTTGCACTCCTCGACGGAAAACTTGGGCGGCGGGCGCAGGTCCTCGTCGTCGGGGTCGAACTCCAGCTCGAGCTGCAGGGTCTCGGTGAAGTCCTTGATGGGGGAGATATCGGCGAACGTCTCCTTGAGGCCCTCTTGGAGGAACCAGTCGAAGGACTTCCGCTGGATCGCGATCAGATCGGGGAGGGGGAGGGCCTCCTCGATGTTCGCGAACGAATACCGATCCCGGATGCGAGTGGACAACGAATCACTCCTCAATGGGTTCGGTCGGCACGGCCCGCCAGGGCACCACGGAGCCATAACCAAGCCGGTGACGACGATGAACCGTGCGCGGGCGCGCCCCAGCCACTCTCAGAGTCGCGAAAGCGGAACCGAAGACGCACGGCGACTCACCATGCTAGGGCACGATGGGCGTTAACACAACCCGCGACACGGCACGCCGGACCGGGGGTGCCATGAGCGTCACCCCGGACGGGCCGAAAGGCTGCGGGCAGGGTAAGCCCCTGGGACGCTTTGGTCAAGGGTGGAGGGTTTGATGGGGCTTCGCGAGGGGATCGTCGACCGGCTGACGGGGCTGCTCGGCGGGCCGGTGCGGGTGATGGACACCCTGGTAGACCACGACGAGCGGTGTGTGCTGGAGCTGGTGTTGCCCGACGGTCGCCCGGCCGTGGCCAAGTGCGTGGTTGACCCCCACCGGGCCGACGCCGAGGCCAAAGTGCTGGACGCGGCCACCGGCGCGGGCGTGCCGGTGCCGCGGCTCCTGGCTCGGGTCGCCGGGTCGCCGCCGGTGCTGGTCCTGGAGCGGCTGGGCGGCGACTGGCTGTCGCCGGACCGACCGATGCCGGCTTGGGCGGCCACGGGAGAGGCCATCCGGCGCCTGCACTGGGTCGCCGTCGAGGGCTTGGCCGGGTTCGCCGGCCGCGACGGCTGGGCCGCAGGGCTCAGCGAGCTGACCGCTTATTGGGCACCGCGCACCCGCACCGCGGGGCTGGACGGCCGTGTCGTCGATGCCGTGCGCGCGGCCGCAGATCGGCTTGCGCGCCTGCGGCCGGGCGAGCCTCGGTCCGTCACGCTCCACGGCGACTGCGTGCCGATCCACGTGCGCGTGAACGACGACAACGAAGTCGTCGGACTGCTCGACCTCGGCGACGCCTGCCGGGGCGACCCCGCATGGGATCTCGCCGTCCTCACCATGCGTTCCCCTGAGCGGCTGCCGGCGGTGCTCGACGGCTACCGGGCAGACCACAACCTCCGCGCCTGGGTGGCCAACGCGTGGCCCGTCTACCGGGCGCTGCGCCTCGTCGCCGAGGTCGGCTGGCTGGCCGACCACGACTTCGACCCCGCCGAGGGCATACGCGAAGCGACGTCGGCGGCCCAATCGCTTCCTTGAAGACCTTCGGGGCCTGTGCCCCGAAAGATCTTCAAAGAGTTGGTACAGCGGCCTATTGCAGCTGCACCGTGGCGCCGGCGCCCTCGAGGGCCGCCTTGGCCTTCTCGGCCTCTTCCTTGTTGACCTTCTCGAGCACGGCCTTGGGGGCGGACTCGACCAGGTCCTTTGCCTCCTTGAGGCCCAGGCTGGTGAGGGAACGCACCTCCTTGATGACCGCGATCTTCTGGCCGCCGGCCGCGGTGAGGACGACGTCGAACTCGTCCTTCTCCTCCTCGGCCTCGGCCTCTGCACCACCGCCACCGGCGGCGGGCGCGGCGACGGCGACGGGCGCGGCGGCGGTCACACCGAAGCGCTCCTCGAAGTCCTTGAGCAGCTCGCTCAGCTCGAGGACCGTCATGTTTGAGATCGACTCGAGGATCTCTTCCTTGGTTGCCATATGTCAGCTCTCCTCAGTGCTGGTGTCGTCAGTGTCGGGGGCGGGGGCCGGTGCTACGGCGCCTTGTTCCCCGCTCTCGGCGCCTTCGGCGCTGGGCCGCTCGGGCCCAGGGGCGCCAGCCGGGTCGTCGGGCCCTCGTTGCTCGATGAGGGCCAGGAGCCCGTAGGCGAGGTTGCGTGGCAGGGCCTGGAGCAGGCCGGCGAACTGCTGCATGGGGGCGGCGAACGCACCGGCGAGCCGGGCCAGCAACACCTCGCGGGGTTCGATGTCGGCCAAGGCGCGGGCCTCATCGGCGCTGAGCGCCTTGTCGGCCATGACACCGCCCTTGACCACCAACGCCGGGTTGGTGCGGGCGAAGTCGCGCAGGGCCTTGGCCACCAGCACCGCGTCGCCGGGCTCCCCGTCGGGACGCTCGCCGACGAAGGCGATGGCCGTCGGGCCGAGGAGCAACTCGTCCAGCTCGAGCCCCGCGTTGCGGGCCGCGAACCGCACGAGCGTGTTCTTGTAGACCTTGTAGTCGCCGCCGGCTTGGCGCAGCGCCCGGCGCAGCTCGCCCAGCGCAGACACGTCCAGCCCGCGGTACTCGGTCAGCAATGCGGCACTGGCGTTCGTGAGGCGCTCCTGCACCTCGTCCACCACGGCAACCTTCTCCGGTCTCGGATTCTCCATCGACACCTCCTCTCCTGTGCTCGGACGCTCGCGGCAGCGAACGTCCTGGCACGGCGCCGCCGGGAGCGGCGAGGTGTCGCGGAGTTCGCCTACTCAGGCGGGCTGTCGGCCCTTTGAGCCCCGAGGGGCACCGGAGGTCTCTGGCGAGCGAAGCTTGCTTGTGAATGGATCAGCGTAGCGAGCCAGCCATGCAAACGGCGAAGTCGCTGGCCTCAAGCCCAGCGGATCACGCCGCCTCGTCGACCCCCGCCCGCAGCCGGGTGGGGTCGATCTTGATGCCGGGGCCCATCGTCGACGACAGGGCCACCCGGCGCATGTAGCGACCCTTGGCCGACGCCGGCTTGGCTCGGTTGAGCTCATCGATGACGGCCCGGAAGTTCTCGAGCAGCGCCTCGGCGGTGAACGACGCCTTGCCGATGGGCACGTGGATGTTGCCGTAGCGGTCGGTGCGGTACTCGACCTTGCCGCCCTTGAAGTCGGCGACGGCCTTGGCCACGTCGGGCGTGACCGTTCCGGACTTGGGGTTGGGCATCAGGCCCCGGGGGCCGAGCACCCGGCCCAGGCGGCCGACTACCGGCATGAGGTCGGGCGTGGCGATGGTGACGTCGAAGTCGAGCATGCCACCCTCGATCTGCGCGGCCAGGTCGTCGGACCCGACGATGGCGGCACCGGCCTCGCGGGCGGCGTTGGCGGCCTCGCCGGCGGCGAACACTGCGACGCGCACGTCCTTGCCGGTGCCCGCCGGCAGGCCGACGGTGCCCCGGACGATCTGGTCGGCCTTGCGGGGGTCGACGCCGAGCCGGGCCGCCAGCTCGACGGTCTCGTCGAAGTTGGCCTTGGCCAGCGAGCGAACGAGCTCGACGGCCTCCGGCGGCGTGTGCTGCCGCTCCCGGTCGAAGCGCTTCAACGCGTCGCGGTACTTCTTGCCTTGCGCCATCGTGGCTCCCTCATGTGGTCGAGGCGGCCGGGCGAGGTGGTCCCGGACCAGCCGTTGGTCAGGTCTTGGTCGGTGGTCAGGTCTCGATCAGGTGCTCAGGAGACCTCGATGCCCATCGAGCGGGCGGTGCCGGCGATCTGCAGCTTGGCGGCGTCGAGGTCGTATGCGTTGAGGTCGGGCATCTTGATCTTGGCGATCTCTTCGAGCTGAGCGTCGTTCACGGTGCCGACGCGCTCCCGCCCCGCGGCGCCTGAACCCTTCTCGAGCCCGGCCGCTTCCCGCAGGAGCACCGGGGTGGGCGGCGTCTTGAGGATGAACGTGAAGCTCCGGTCCTCGAAGATCGTGATCTCGACGGGCACGATCGTGCCCCGCTGCGACTCGGTTTGGGCGTTGTAGGCCTTGCAGAAATCCATGATGGCCACGCCGTGGGGGCCGAGCGCCGTTCCGACCGGGGGCGCGGGAGTGGCCTGGCCGGCGGGGATCTGGATCTTCACGACGGCCAGCACCTTCTTCTTGGCCATGGGGGTGGTTCCTCGTCTCTCTGGCTAGAGCTTGGCGACCTTGCTGAACTCGAGCTCGACCGGCGTCTCGCGGCCGAAGATGTTGACCAGCACCTTGAGCTTGAGCTGGTCCTCGTTGAGCTCGATGACCTCGCCCGAGAAGTCGGCGAAGGGGCCTTCCTTGACCCGTACGGTCTCGCCGATCTCGTACTCGAGGCGGGGCTTGGCACGCTGGGCGACCTGCTCCTCGGTGCCGCCCTTGGGCATGAGGAACGACTCCACGTCGCGGCGGGGCAGCGGCGACGGCTTGGCGCCCTGGCCCACGAAGCCGGTCACGCCCGGCGTGTTGCGGATGACGAACCACGCCTGGTCGTCGAGCTCGGCCCGGACCAACAGGTAGCCGGGGAACATCTTCCGCTGCGCCACGATGCGCTTGCCGTTGCGGAAGTCGACGTAGTCCTCCATGGGGATGACCACTTCATAGATGGCGTCCTCGGCGTTCATCGACACGATGCGCGCCTCGAGGTTCTGCTTGACCTTCTTCTCGTAGCCCGACTGGGTGTGGACGACGAACCAGCGACCGGGACGGTCGTACGGGCTCTCGGCGGGCGGCCGCTCGAGCAGCTCTTCGTCGGTGACCACTTCGCTGTCGGCGGACTCGTCGGCCTCGGCCTGGGCTTGGCCATCGGCCGCAGTCTCCGCCGCTTGCGCCGTGCCGGCCGTCGCGGTGTCGTCCGTCACGGTCTCGTCCGTCACCGTGTCGTCGGTCTGCGTGTCGTCGGTCAGCTCGATGTCGTCGGCGTCGGCTTCGGCGAACTCGTCGGCAGGGGTGGCCAGCACCTCGTCGGGCACCTCGGCGACCTCGGATGCGTCGCCGGCCACGGCGTCGGCCTCGGCGGCGGCGACGTCGGTCTCCGCTTCGCGGCTCACGTCGTCCTCGGAGACATCTGCGGATTCGATCTGCGGTTCGTTGGTGTCGGTGTCACTCATCGTTGGAACAAACGGAAGATGGCGTCCCCGAACGCGAAGTCCAGGAGCGCGATGTATGTGGTCAGGATCACCACGGTGAAGAGCACGATGATCGAGTAGTGGATGACCTCGCTGCGCGTGGGCCACGCCACCTTGCGCAGCTCACCCCTCACCTCACGGAGGAACTGCGCCGGGCTGGTGCGCTCCTCGGTCGGGCGCGGCGCTTGCGGCGCGGGCCGCTTGCGGGCGGCCGGTGCGCCGTCGGTGCCGAGCTGCCCCTGGCGTTGGAGCTGCCGCTTGGTCTGTCGGTTCATCGCCATGGCGAGACCCTCGAAATGGGGTGGTGGTAGGAGCAGGAGGCGTGCAGGGCAGGAGGGACTCGAACCCCCAACCTGCGGTTTTGGAGACCGCTGCTCTGCCAGTTGAGCTACTGCCCTTGGGGGTGAACCGTGACAGCCTATCCCTTGGCCGACGCGGCACGACAAGGCAGGCGCGAGCCCGCGGGGGCCTCACTATGCCAGGTCAGCCTGCGTTATGACGACTCGCGCCAGCGCTGATTGGCCTCGGCGAACTGCTCGCGCGCCACATCGAGATCGTAGGGGCGTTCCTCGATGGGGCCGGGACCCCATTGGCTGCGCGGCTCGTTGACGAAGTCGCCCCCGTAGACGTGCACGGCCCCGGTGAGATGGTTCTTGGGATTGGCGACGGCATGGATGGCGTCGTCGCCGAGGACCAGGACGTCGCCGGTCGCCAGCTCCTTCCCGCCCGACTCGGTGAGCGCGCGGCGATCGGCTCCCGATCTGCGGTAGAAGGTGTTGTCCTCCTGGCCCTCGTAGATGCCGATGGCGGCCCACATGCGGTGGTCGTGGGGGAAAAGGCGCATGCCCGGCGCCCACACAACGTGGATCACGGTGAGGTCGGGTTCATGGTGAAGGAGGGTGATGCCACCCTCGGTGGGACGAAGGGCAGCGGCGACCTCGGCGGGGCGGTCGAGGGCCCGGTTGAGCACTTCCCGCGTGGCCCGCCGCGGCTCGGTCTCGCTCCGAGCCTGTCGGCACTCCGCCAGGAACGCGTCGATGTCGAACATGCGACCACCATCGCGCCTTTCGGCGCCGCCGTCAGCCCGCCAGGCGGGCGCGCCGGGTGCGCGTGGCGAAGACGATGGCTCCGGCGGCGCCGGCGGCCGTGGCCGCTGCGAGCCCACCGAGATAGGCGACGCGCCGACCCGAAAGCAGCGAGCGAACGGCATGCCGCTCCCCGGCGCCCTCGATGTGGGCGAGGATGTCTGCCAAAAGGCCGGGTGTCGGTTCGAGCACCTCGGTGCGCAGCGAACGCATAGCCCGCAGCAGACGGCGGTACTGCACGACCTCGGCCTGGCAGCGCAGGCAGCGTTCGACGTGGCGGCGCTGCGAGCGGCCGAGGAGCACGTCGCCCTCTGCGGCTGCCGCCAGGTCCTCGGCGATGTCCTCACACTGCACAGTGCCCACCTCCTGTGGCCGCTCCCAGCCTGGGGCCGCCCGGGCGTGTGTGCTCACACCGCACGGGAGGCCTCCCCGTCACGGCGGGGAAACAGCTGGTCGCGCAGCTTGTGGCGCGCCCGATGGAGGCGCACCTTGGCCGCCGACTCGGAGATGCCGAGCTCAGCGGCAATCGATTCGTGCGACAGCTCGTAGACGTCGCGCAGCACGACGACCGCGCGCAGCCGGGGCGGTAGGGCGTCGAGCGCGGCGCGCAGGCGGCTCCGGAGATCGTCGGCGTCGGCCCGGAGCTGCGGATCGTTGTCGAGCCGGGGATCGGCGACGGGAGCGCCGTCGTCGAGCTCGTCGTGCCGATGCCGGGCCCGCTTGCCGAGCTGCGTGGCCGCGCAGTTGGCGGTGATGCGGTACATCCACGTGGAGAACTGCGCATCACCACGGAAGCGCCGAAGACCCCGAAAGGCCCGGAGATATGCCTCCTGTACCACGTCTCGCGCATCTTCCTCGTTACCTGTCAGCCGGTAGGCGAGCGTGTAGGTGTCGGCGTAGGTCACACGGACAAGCTCGTCGAACGCTTCCCGATCGCCGTGTTTGGCAGCAGCGACGAGTTCGGCCACGTCCTGTGGCATCGGCCGTTCAGACTCCCCGTGAGCGAGTTTGTTACGTGGCGGTTTCATGACGGAATGAGCAGGACGCGGGCTCCGGTGGGGGCCGCCGGCGTCGGATCGCCTCCTGGCGGACGCCTAGCGCGTCTCCTTGTGGAGCGTGTGCTGCCGCTCCCAGCGGCAGTACTTCTTCATCTCGATGCGCTCGCGGTCGTTGACCTTGTTCTTGGTGGTGATGTAGTTGCGGCGCTTGCACGACGTGCACTCGAGCGTGACGTGCACCCGCTTCTCGCTGGCCTTGGCCATCGTGATCTCCTACTTGATGATTTTGGTGACGCGGCCGGAGCCGACGGTGCGGCCGCCTTCGCGGATGGCGAAGAGGAGTCCTTCGTCCATGGCGATGGGGGCGATGAGTTCGACGGTGATGGTGGTGTTATCGCCGGGCATGCACATCTCGACACCGTCGGGGAGTTCGATGGTGCCGGTGACGTCGGTGGTCCGGAAGTAGAACTGGGGCCGGTAGTTGGTGAAGAACGGCTTGTGGCGGCCACCTTCTTCTTTGGTGAGGACATACACCTGGGCTTCGAAGTGGGTGTGGGGG
>DASSDL010000249.1:0-30401 GCA_035697145.1 Acidimicrobiales bacterium | reverse complement strand
AAGTTCCGGTCGCCGGCGTCGACCGGGGCGGCGAGTGCCAACACGGTCACGCCCAGGAATAGGACAGCGAACAGCTTCCGCATGTTCCCCCCTTCCGACCGGCCGCGCCGGTGGCGCAGCCGGAATCCCAGTCTTTCCCGGATCGGCCGGGGCGACAAGGGTTCCGCCTACCCTGAGCTATTGCCGGAGATGGAGCGGGGCATGCCGTACCGGGGCCAGCCGTGAGCACGTGGTGGTCCGAGCTCTCAGACGACGAGATGCGGGCACGGCTCGTCCAGCGCGGTGTGGACGAGTCCGCCGCCCGGTTGCTTGTCACCCACCGGGAGGACCCGCTGGCGGCCAAGATGATCGCTGAGCTGCTCGGAGGGAACTGACGTCAACACGAAACCGCATGCACCCGGCAACGTGAGGCCGAGCGCACAGGCGGTGATTCGACTCACGGGCGGCGGCTGACGCGCACCGACCTGTCGCGGCGTCCTGGCGCCTTGGGCCGGTACTGGCGCCACAGACGTTGGTGCTGGCCTCCTGGGCCCGCATCGCAGCTTCAGCCGGTCCATCCCCACTTGTCCTTGTTGGCGGCGACGTCGCTGGTCGTGGGCTGGGGCTTGTCGGTGTGCCGGGGTACTCGGAACTTGTCCTTGCACTCGACGATGGACGCGTTGAGGGCGATGTCGTCCTCGAGCACTGCGGGCACGTCGGTGTCGCACAGTGGCGCCTCCCAGGGGCAGACGGGCTCGCACGCCTGGCAGTCGATGCACTCTTCGGGGTCGATGTAGAGCTGGTTAGGGAACTGGTCGGACGCCGGTCCGACGTATTCGTAGATGCAGTCGACGGGGCAGACTTCGATGCACGACGTGTCGAGGCAGTCCTGACACAAGCGGGTGATTACCCAGGTCATCGATGCCTCTCTCCGGGGTCCGATCACCGCTGGTCGGCGTTCGGAGGTCTCTACACCGGCGCCACGAGGTGGTTTTCGGTCGTCGGGACGCCCGGGATGGCGTGTGTCGTCACGAGCACCGTGCCGGCCATGTCGTCGACTTCGACGTCGAAGATGTCGGGCTGGCTCCAGCAGGCGTGGGCCTGTGTGACGCCGGCAACCTGTCGGAGTGCGGCGACCACATCCTGGTTCTTGCCGGCCTCGACGGAGACGAGCACGTAGGCGGAGACCGTCGTTCCACCTCCTCTTCTCGGCCACGTTCGAGCCTACCCAGCCGAGGATCGTCGCCGTTCAGGGCCTCGGCTCGGCGGCGAGCACTCGTCTGCCTCGGCGCCATTGCACGGCAACCGGGACATAGCCGGCCTGCCTCCAGGAGCCGTCCAGGCGAAACGGGCCCAGCAAGGTGTCAGCTTGCCATCCCCGGACTTCGTCGGCACCGTAGCCCCGGACTGCTGCCTCGGCGGCTAGGTAACCCGCGGCCGCCGCCTGGGCGGCCAGGTAGTCGGGCGGGTGGCCGAGGCGCGCCTCGAAACGGTGGACGAACTCCGGGCCGGACGGTCCCACGTCCACAGCGTGGTGGCGGCACCACCACTGGGTGGGCCCCACGACCCCGTCCGCCAATCCGCCGAGCCGGCGACCGAACTCGTCGATGCCGGCGGCCACACAGCCCAAGAGCCCGACCTCCAGGCGCGCCTCCCGGACCCGCCGTACGACGGCCAGATCGTCCTCGAATGTCCCGACGACCAACAGCGCCGCGTCGGCGAGCGACGCCGACCGGCGCGAGGCCGCCGCTTCCACCAGGGCGCCCACGTTGCCCGCCTCGATCCGTCGAGTGCGCAACCCCAGGCTCTCGGCAGCCCGTCGACCGCCGGTGGCCACCTGCTCGGCGAACCGCCCCCTGCCTGGGGCCACGAGCACGTTGTCGAGCCCGGCGTCCCGGGCCAGCACCAGCAGGCCGGCGAGGTAGGTCGACGCCGGGGCGACCACCGTGGCGAGCAGCGGCGAGGCGAGGTCGTCGGCGGCGCCCCCGTGGTTCCACAGCAACCGCCCCGACCCGCATACGACCGGGGCGACATGCCGCACCGTCCCGCTGCCATAGGGGCCCAGCAGGAGTTCGGTCCCGTCCGCCAGCAGAACCTGGTAGGCGGCCATCGCTCGGCTCGGTGAGCCCCGGTCATCGATGATGACCAGCTCGACGGGCTGATCAGCGGCCCACAGGTCGAGCCCTGCGCGCACCTGGGCCGACTGCACCGCGTAGTGGCCGGTCAGCCCGAGGCTCACCCCGGCCCGAAGAGCCCCCACGAAACCGAGCATGCGCTCCATTGCAGCGAGGCCACAACCCTCGACATCGCGGCCGATCTCCGGCTCCCGGCTCGGATTCGGCGCCGCACGGCGCGAGCCGTTCGATGCGCCAGCCGCCCGCGTCACGTCCGTAGCGCAGCCGGTCGTGAAGTTGGTCGGGCGACCCTGCCAGAACTCGATCTCGTCGGGGGCCACAACGTAGCCGCCCCAGCCCGTGGGACGGCCGACGGCAATGCCCTCGAATGCAGCGAGGAGCTGGCGCATGCGGTGCTCGAGCACGCCGGGCTGCACGATCACGATCAACTACCCGTCGCTCGCATTGTTGTCGATGATCTCGTGGCCGGCGTCGAGCCACCCAGTAGGTCATGCACCCAGCAGGCGACACCCGCTGCTGGCCCGGCGCGATGTCGACGTCCACCATGTAGGTACCATCCGTCCAACCGGCTCCGCCCGACGGGACTGCTCCGCCTCGCTAGAGCGCTCCGGTCCGGCTCGCCCACTCCGTCCGGTCCGCGGGATGCTTGCTTGCCCGAGCGCAGCGAGGCGGGACGTCGGCGGCAGCGCGTCGAAGTAACAAGGTTTGACAGGAAACCGTTTGGTTTCCTATTGTGCGGGTGTGGAGACGGTGTTCCGGGCGCTTGCGGATCCGACCCGACGAGCGCTGCTCGATGCGCTTTTCGAGCGGGACGGCCAGACCTTGGTGGCACTGACGGCGCCACACGAGATGACGAGGATCGCGGTGGCGAAGCATCTGCGGGTGCTCGAGGATGCCGGCCTCGTGGTGAGCCGGCGCCGGGGTCGGGAGAAGTTGCACTACCTCAACACGGTCCCGATCCGTCTCATCCATGACCGCTGGGTGAGCAAGTACACCGAGCCATGGGCTGCCGGTCTGGCCGGCCTGAAATCCGAACTGGAGCATCCAATGGAGAAGGTCTTCGAGATCTACATCCGCACGACCGCCGAACGTCTGTGGGAAGCGATCACCGACCCGACGATCCGGGCCAAGTACAACTTCGGTGCCGGCATCGACTCCGACTGGACACCGGGATCGCACTACGCGCTGATCCATCCCGGCGCTGACGGCCCACTCGCCGAAGGCGAGAACCTCGTCGTCGAATCACCGCGACGGCTGGTGCAGACCATGCGCACCTTGTGGAGCGAAGACGCCGAACGTGAAGCCACGTCACGAGTGACCTGGGAGATCGAACCCGTCGGTGACTCGTGTCGGCTGACGGTGATCCACGACCAGCTCAGCGACACAGCACCACCGGAGCTGTACGGCGGGTGGCCGATGATCCTGTCCGGGTTGAAGACCTGGCTCGAAACCGGCCAGACCCTCACCACCCCAGGCTCGCTGATGTACGGCGAGCCCTGAACCGGACCAAGGAGACACACCATGCAACCGACCACCATCACTGACGTCCGCACGATCGGGGTCAATGTCACCGACCAAGACGACGCCGTCGCGTTCTACGTCGACACCCTCGGCTTCGAGAAGCGGCTCGACGCCCCAGTCAGCCCCACCATGCGATGGATCGAAGTCGCACCCCCAGGAGCGACCACCTCGATCGCCCTCAACGCCAACGAAGGCACCACGGATGTCGCGGCAGACACCGGCATTCGTTTCTCGGTGCCCGACGCCGAAGCCGAGCACGCCGCGATGCGCCAACGCGGCGTGAACGTCGGCGAGGTCTTGCGCTGGGACGGCGTCCCGCCGATGTACACCTTCGACGACCCCGACGGGAACCGGTTCTACATCGTCGAGGCGTCCCCATGACGACGCGCACGGCCACTCACACCACCACCGACCGCAGCTCGCTCGACAAGACCTTCACTGCCGCCTTGCAGAAGAGCGGCGCCAAAGGCGGCTGGACCTTCGTCGTCACCGAC
The DNA here is from genome assembly GCA_035697145.1 of Acidimicrobiales bacterium. GTDB lineage: Bacteria > Actinomycetota > Acidimicrobiia > Acidimicrobiales > VFJN01 > DASQUK01. Next base: position 26,272 of record DASSDL010000249.1, on the reverse strand, counting down.
TGGACCGCCGAGTTCTTCGGCACCCGCGGCCTCGTCAAGGTCGCCGGAACCGTCGACGGGCAGCCCTTCCGCAGTTCCTTCATGGCCCTCGGCGACGGCAGCCACAAGCTGCCCATCAAGGCCGACCTACGCCGCCTGATCAACAAGAACGAAGGCGACACCGTCACCATCCATCTCACCGAACGACTCGGACGATGACCGCGGCCGAACCCGATATCGCAACTCGGTAGCCCCGTTGTCGACCGAGAGCCACGTCCGACCTTCGCCCTTCCCACCACACGGTCCATCTGGTCGCGTGGCAAGTGCTCCGATTCGGCGATCGGCGTCCGTCCTCGCCGGCGACGACCGCACAGAGAACGCCGCGTCAGAACAACGCCGGCTCGAGCCCGACAACCCCGGCTATCGGCTCGGACTCGACAGAACCGACCACGCCGCCCACTACTCTTTATCCGCCACGGGCCCCACATCGCCTACCGGGCCGCCGGCACCGATCCCACCGGCCTGCGTCGCTACCTCGACCGGTAGTTGCCCGGCGACCGAGCGACGAGCGGCGACTGAGTCCGACCAGGGCCAGGGTCGAAGCGTTCGACGGTCTCGGCTCCTCCCCCGGCAGAGGAAGCCCACCGTCGACACCGGGAGCGAGCAGTCGGGTGAAGTCGACGAAGACCCGGATCACCGCCGCCTGCCACAACGATGGACGGGTCGGGGGCTCACGCCCGGAGCGGGGCTCCGCCCCACACCCCAACGCGCCAACCCATCGCCCGCGCTGGGGATTCTCGTCTCCGGGACCATTCATAGACTCCGGGCGATGCGGACTAACGGTTTTGTGGGAACCCCAGATCGACGGTGCTCGTGCTGGGGTCGGGCCAGCGGGACGTGACGACCTTCGTCCGGGTGTAGAAGTGGATGCCCTCGGGGCCGTACATATGGGTGTCACCGAACAATGACGCCTTCCACCCGCCGAAGCTGTAGTAGGCGACCGGCACGGGGATGGGCACATTGACACCCACCATGCCGACCTGGGCGTCGTACTGGAACCGGCGGGCGGCGCCGCCGTCGCGGGTGAAGATCGCGACCCCGTTCCCATAGGGGTTGTCGTTGACGAGCCCGACGGCGTCGTCGTAGCTATCGACACGAACCACGGACAGCACGGGCCCGAAGATCTCCTCGTCGTAGACCCTGGTCCCGGGCCGCACGTCGTCCACGAGGGTGGCGCCGAGGAAGAAGCCGTCGCCTTCCGGCGCCGTCTCCCGTCCGTCGATCACGATCCGGGCACCGCCGAGCGAGTCGCCGTCAAGGTAGGACAGCACCTTGTCGCGGTGCTGGCTCGTGACCAGGGGCCCCATCTCGGAGCTCGGGTCGTCGCCCGCGCCCACCTTCACCTGGGGGATGCGCGCGGTGATCGCGTCGACGAGCCGATCGCCCACGCCAGCGACGGCCACGACGACCGAGATCGCCATGCACCGCTCCCCCGCCGAGCCGTAGGCCGCCGAGACCGCCGCGTCGGCCGCCATCTCGATGTCGGCGTCGGGCAGCACGACCATGTGGTTCTTGGCCCCGCCGAGGGCCTGCACCCGCTTGCCGTACCGCGTTCCGGTCTCGTAGACGTGGCGGGCGATCGGTGTCGAGCCCACGAACGACACAGCGGCGATGTCCGGGTGGACGAGGATCCGGTCGACCGCCTCCTTGTCGCCCTGCACGACCGAGAACACGCCGTCCGGGAGGCCGGCTTGCTTCCAGAGATCGGCGAGGAGGAGCGACGGCGACGGGTCCTTCTCCGACGGCTTGAGCACGAACGTGTTCCCGCAGGCGATGGCGCTGGCGAACATCCACATGGGCACCATCGCCGGGAAGTTGAATGGCGTGATCCCCGCGACCACTCCCAGGGGCTGGAGGATCGAGTACACGTCGACCGCGGTGGCCGCCTGCTCGGAATACCCGCCCTTCAACAGGTGGGGCACGCCGCACGCGAACTCGACGTTCTCGAGGCCGCGGGCCACCTCACCGGCGGCGTCGGAGAGCACCTTGCCGTGCTCGGCGGTGATGAGCGCGGCGATCTCTTTGCGGTTGCCGTCGATGAGCCCGTAGAGGTTAAACAGGATCTCGGCTCGCTTTGCCAGCGAGGTGGCGCGCCAACCGGGGAAGGCCGCCGTGGCGCTCGCGATCGCGGCGTCGACCTCGGCCGCCGACGCCAGGTCCATGACCGCCGTCTGCTCACCGAGCGCGGGGTTGAAGACCGGGCCCTCACGCCCCGACGTCCCCGGCACCACCCGACCGTCGATCCAATGGCTGATCCGCTTCATCGCTACCTCCAGTAGCACACGTGTCGTCAGGCCGCGGCCGCGGCGAGCGAGCCGGTCTCGCGCTCGTTCCGCAGCTCGACGAGCAGCTCCCGCAGCGAGGGCAACGCCACGTCGAGCGCCGCGGCCGTGGCCGTCGCGGTGATGCTCGTGTCGTAGGGGACCGACGCGAACGGCACGACGGCGGGATTGGGCCGACCCTCACGGAGCAGCGAACGGTCGAGCCCGAAGACCTCGGCCGTCTGCTCGGCAAGACGCCACCGGCCGACGGACTCGCCGCCGCAGCAGTGGAACACCCCCTGCCGGTCACGGTCGATGATCCGCCACATGAGCTCTGCGCAGGTGCTGGCGAGGCTCGGTGTTGCGATCATGTTGATGTCCTCGCTCACCAACACCCCGAACGTCCGGCCGGCCGAGAGCGCGTCGACGATCGAGGCCACGAAGTAGCCGAAGCCGGCGTCCTGCGACCGAGGGGCCGTGGGGCGGGCCCAGTGCACGCCGTTGACGCCGGAGATCCGAGCCACCGCGCCGTCGCCGGCCCGCTCGGCCACGACGAGCTCGCTCGCCACCTTCAGCACGCCGTACAGGTTGATCGGGTTGGGCGGCGTCCGCTCGTCAGCCCCTGACTGCGTGCCGTCGAAGACCCAGTCGGTCGAGACCAGCACCACCTTGGCGTGTGCGGCGTTGGCGGCATCGACCACGTTGCGGGTCGCATCGACGTAGGCGTCCCAGGCCGCCCGGCGATCGGCGTACAGGCGGCCGAGATCGTTGAGGATGGCGCAGTGCACGATCGCGTCGGGGCGAGCCTCGGCGACGCTGTGGTGCACGCGGGTGCGGTCGGTCAGGTCGACTGTGTGGTGCGACGGTGCGTGGACGTCGACTCCGTGGCGCTCGGCGAACACCTTCACGACGTTGCTGCCCACGAACCCCGAGCCGCCGGTGACGAAGATGCGCATCACGCCGCCTCGATCTCGGCCACACGCACGGGGCGGTGCTCGCGCAGCGAGCGCCGGGCGGCCAGGCCGATGAGGAGCGGGGCGCGCCCGTCGGCGCCGGTCACCGGGGGGGGCGTCCGCCGTCTCACGGCGTCCACGAAGGCTGCCCACTCGCGCTGGTAGGACAGCGAGTAGCGCTCGAGGAAGAAGTTCGGGAGAGGGCTCGCGTGCGTGCCGTCGGAGGTGCGCAGGATGCCGGTGTGCGCCGCCGGGTTCTCCGAGGCGGCCATCCCCTTCGCGCCGAAGACCTCGACCCGCTGGTCGAACCCGTACACGGCTTGGCGGCTGTTGTCGATGACGGTCAGGCAGCCGTTCTCGTGCCGAAGGGTGACGACGGCCGTGTCGACGTCGCCGACCTCGGAAAAGCCCGGCACGATCCGGACTCCAGCGTCGGCGTAGACCTTCGCGACGTCGCTCCCGGTCACGAACCTGGCCATGTCGAAGTCGTGGATCGTCATGTCGAGGAACATCCCGCCCGACACGCGCACGTAGTCGAGTGGCGGTGGCGCCGGGTCGCGGCTGGAGATGCGGACGAGGTGGGGCTCCCCGACGGAGCCCGTGGCGACGGCGTCGCGCACCGAGAGGTGCGCGGGATCGAACCGACGGTTGAAGCCGATCATGAGCGGGACGCCGGCCGCGTCGACCTCGGCGAGCGCGTGATCGACCTCGGGGAGATCGAGGGAGATCGGCTTCTCGCACAGGATCGCCTTGCCAGCCTGCGCTGCGCTGATCATGAGGTCGGCATGGGTGTCGGTGGACGAACAGATGGCGACGGCGTCGACGTCGTCGCGTTCGAGCACCTTGTCGAGGTCGACCGCGGGCACCCCGAGCTTGGCGGCCACCGTCTCGGCGATCTCCGGCACCGCGTCCGCCACCCCGACCAACGTGGCGCCGGGCACGTCGTGCGCGACGACGTCGGCGTGCATGGTACCGATGCGCCCCACGCCGAGCACCGCCACGCGCAGCTCGTCCATCTCGCTCACCAGCCCACCCGTTGGGTGCTCTTGCCCTCGTCGAGGCGAGACCGCGCCGCCCGTACCCCGGGTCGCTCGCTCACCGTCGGCACGCCGACCTCCCAGAACGCGCCGCCCGGCGTCCAGGCGTGGGGGTCGGTGCGGAGCACGATCACGGTCGTCCGGTCGGCCCGGTGCGCCCGCTCGAACGCCGCCTCCAGCTCGCCGATCGACGGCACGGTCTCCGCGTGGCACCCCATTGCGGCCGCGTGGGCTGCGAAGTCCACAGGCACGAATCGCTCGATGCGGCTGTCGGTGAGGAGGTTGGCGTAGGATGCGCCGCCCTGATCGACCTGCAGGCGATCGATGACCGCGAAGCCGCCGTTGTCGCACACGATCACGATCAGCCGGTGCCCGGACAGGATCGAGCTGTAGAGATCGCTGTTCATCATCATGTAGGAGCCGTCACCGACGAAGACGATGACGTTCCCGTCGCGGCGGGCCATCCGGGCGCCCCACCCGCCGGCGATCTCATATCCCATGCACGAGAAGCCGTACTCGCAGTCGAAGGTGCCCACGCCCTTGGCGAGCCAGTTGACGTTCAACTCACCGGGGAACCCGCCGGCCGCGGCGACGACGTAGTCGTCCTCGGCGGCGAGCCGGTTGACCGCCCCGATCACCTGGGCGTAGGTCGGCAGCCCGGTGCCGTCGCCCTCGACGGTCACCTTGCCCACGAGGTCGCGGTAGTCGGCCGCTTCGCTGCTCGCCCGCTCGACCCACGTCGGCGCCGCCTGCCACCCACCGAGCAGCCCGCTCAGCTCGGTCAGCGCCTCACGGGCGTCGCCCACCACGGGAACGGCCCGGTGCTTGACGGCGTCGAAGCGGGCCGCGTTGATCGCGACCATACGCAGCTCCTCGTTCCGGAAGACCGTCCAGGAGCCTGTGGTGAAGTCCTGCAGGCGCGTTCCAACGGCGAGCACCAGGTCGGCGTCGGCCGCCAGGCGGTTGGCGGCGTCGGAGCCGGTGACCCCGATGGGGCCCACGTAACAGGGATGCGCGGCCGGGAGGCTCGACTTGCCGGCCACCGTCTCGACGACGGGCAGGCCGTGGGCGTCGGCGAACCGGGCGAGCTCGGCCTCGGCGCCGGAGTAACGCACCCCGCCACCCGCCACCACGAGCGGCGTCTGGGCCGCCGACAACGCGCGTGCCGCGGCCTCGAGCTGGGCGCGGTCCGGGCGCAGTCGGGCGATCTCGTGTACCACCGGCTCGAAGAACCGCGCCGGGTAGTCGTAGGCCTCGGCTTGGATGTCCTGCGGCAGGCCGAGGAACGCCGGGCCGCAGTCGGCCGGGTCGAGCATCGTCGCCAGTGCCTGCGGCAGGGTCTGCACGAGCTGCTCGGGACGCGTCACGCGATCCCAGTAGCGGACGACGGCCCGGAAGGCGTCGTTGACGGAGGTCGACGGCGACCCGAAGTGCTCGACCTGTTGTAGCACCGGGTCGGGGATACGGCTGGCGAACGTGTCGCCCGACAGGAGCAGTACCGGGAGCCGGTTCGCGAGGGCGACGCCGGCGGCGGTGACCATGTTCGTGGCACCCGGGCCGATCGACGACGTGGCCACCATGATCTGCCGGCGCCGCGTCGCCTTGGCGTAGGCGACCGCGGCCAGCGCCATTCCCTGCTCGTTCTGGCCCCGCCACGTGGGCAGCTCGCCGCGCGCCTCCTCGAGCGCCTGTCCGAGGCAGGTCACGTTGCCGTGCCCGAAGATGGCGAAGACACCCGGGAACAGCGGCACCTCGGCACCGTCGACGACGGTGCGCTGGGCCACCAGCCAGCGCACCAGGGCGTGGGCCGTCGAGAGCCGCTCGGTGCGCATCAGGCAGCCCTCAGCGTCTGGACGGGTTCCCACCGCCCCGACTCCCGCGACCGCAGCAACGCCGCCTGCACGCTCACGTAGTCGACGGCGTCGTCGAACCCGGGATGGTGCGGTCGCCCTTCGGCGACCGACCGGCAGAACTCAAAGTCCTCGATGACCACCAGGTCCTCGAAGCCGATGCCGTTGGCTTGGCCGGGGACGAAACGCCCGTGATACGGAAAGCGGTCGCCCGCGAATACTGTGCGGTACCCGGCGTGCCGCCCGTCGGCCCGCAAATGGAGCTGGAGCTCGTTCATGCGCTCGAGGTTCCAGGACAAGGCCCCCTCGGTGCCGTAGACATCGAAGGCCATCTGGCTCTCGGGCCCGACGAGCGAGCGGCTCACCTCGAAAGTGCCAACGGCGCCACTCGCGAAGCGGGCGAGCATGCCGGCGTAGTCCTCGTTGGTTACCGCCCCTTTCGGGTCGCCGTGCTCGCCCCGCTCGTAGTGGCCGCCCCGGCCGGCCACGGGCAGCGGTCGCTCGCGGATGAATGTCTCGGTCGTGCCGACCAGGCTGCTGATCGGACCGATGAGGAAGGTCGCGAGGTCGACGACGTGCGAGAGGATGTCGGTCGAGACGCCGTGGCCCCCTTCGTCGACGAGGTAGCGCCACGTGAGCAGCCCCAGCGGGTCGGCGCCGTACATGGAGAAGAACCGGCCCCGGTAGTTGGTGATCGTCCCGAGGACGCCGTCGTCTATGAGCCGCTTGGCTTCCACAACGAGCGGGACCCACCGGTAGTTGTAACCGACCGCGGTGATGACACCGGCCTTGCGCGCCGCCAACTCGGCGCGCACGGTCTGGTCGGGCGTGCCCCCGACGGGCTTCTCGCAGAGCACGTGCTTGGATGCTGCGGCCGCGGCCTCGATGATCTCGAGGTGGACCATGTTGGGCGCCGTCACTACGACGATGTCGACGTCGGCGTGCTCGGTGACCTGGCGCCAGTCGGCGGTGCCCCCCCGAAAGCCGAAGCTCACGACGCCATCGTCGACTCGGTCGGCCACGGGATCGCAACAGACGACAAGCTCGGGGTCGAACGTGCGGTCGGGGAAGTGGGTGGGGATCCGGCGCAGCGAGCGGCTGTGGGCATGGCCCATCCAGCCGAGACCGATGACGCCTACACCGAGGCGCGTGCGGTCGCTCACGGTACTCACGGGCGAACGACTCCTTCGGCGGAGGTCAGGGGACAGCGCGGGTCGGGTGCCATGCCCTCCCAGCTCGCGCGCACCCAGTGGTGGGTCGGATCGTCGCAGAACGCCATCGTCCGCTCGGGCCCGGGGCCGGCGAGCACGTTGAGGTAGTAGAGCGGGTGGCCCGGGGCGGCGACGCACGGCCCGTGGTAGCCCCGGGGGATGAGGAAAACGTCGCCGTCGTGCACCGCGACGTTCACGTCGACGGCGCCGTCGGTCGTGTAGGTGCGGTGCAGCGCGAAGCCGTCGGGGGCAAACCCGGTGTCCCGGAGACTGCCGACGCGGAAGTAGTAGATCTCCTCGTTGGTCACGGGGCAGCCGTCGGTTCCGTCGTGCTTGTGGGGCGGGTAGCTTGACCAGTTCCCGTCGGGAGTGAGCAGCTCGACGCACATGAGCTTGTCGGCGCCGTCGAACACATCGGGCGCCATGAAGTTGGTGACCTGGCGGGTGGCCGGCCCGGCGCCGCGGACCTCCACGGGGACCGCCTCGGCGTCCACCCGCGCCGGGTCGAGGCGGCGGGTCGCCCTCGCCGACGCCAGCGCCACCGCGACGCCCGCGTCGCTGGACAGGCGGACCTCGGCGTCGACCGGCACATAGGCCCAGTCGGTCACCCGGGCGAACACTGAGTCACGGCCGGCGAGCCGGAACGACCGGCCTTCGGTCTCCACGCGCAGGCCACCGGTGAGCGGGAGCACCGCGACCTCGTCCGGCCCGGTCGAAAACTGGCGAGCCTCCCCGGGCGCGAGCTGCACGACCCGTAGCCCGCAGTAGGCCCAGCCCGCGTCCTCCGGCGTGATGACCACGGCGTCGCGTTCCCGGCTGGTCGAGCCCGCCGGCCGGTGCCAGTCGACACCGACAGGGTTGTCGGTGCCCGTCATCGTCTCGCCTCCGCAGCTCGCTGCACCAGCGCGCCGGTGGCGTCGATCGCGGCGACCACGTCGCCGTCGGGCGGGTAGAGCAGCGCGCGGCCCGCGACGAGGCCACGCACCGCCGGCTCCTGGAGCCCGCGCTCCCACGCGGCGAAGGTCGCCGGGGGATCCGCGCCGATCGGACCGCCGAGCAGCAGCAGCGGGAGCGTGGTCGCGCTCGCCACCCGACCGATGTCGGCCGACGCAAGGATCTTGAGCCACGTGTGCGCCGAGGTGCCCGCGAGGCCTGACGACACGACCACCACCCGCAGGAGCTTGATGGGATCGTGGTCCAACACGGCCCGGCACTGGGTATCGCGGGTGTAGGGCAGCGGCTCGACCATCGCCATGAGACCGTGGTCGGCGAGCTCGGTGACGGTCCGGGCGCAGGTCTCGAGCGTGGTGACGGTGGCCGGATCGTCGTCGTCGAGGCGGAGGAGCATCTTGCCGCCGTCGAGATGCGCGGCGGCAAGGTGCTGGACGTCGTAGGCCGTCATACGGTCGTCGAGCTCCCAGCGCGCACCGGACAGGCCGCCGCGGTTCATGGTGCCGACGGCCACCTTGTCGTCGAGCAGGCCGAGCACGACCAGGTCCTCGAGGATGTCGGCGCTGGCGAGGACGCCGTCCACCCGCGCGTGCTCGAGGGCAAGCGCGAGCCGCTCGAGGATGCGGCGCCGGTCGACCATCGCCAGCGCGTCACCGCCGGCGCCCAGCATGCCGCGGGCGGTGTGGTCGGCGGCGACGATGAACAGCATCCCGTCGGGGGCCAGCGTGGGCCGGCGCCGCCGCCCGGTGAGGGCCAGCGCGATGCGGCTCGGTTCGCGCACGCGCACCTCGAGGAGCTCGGCGTAGGCCTTGTCATCGAGCCGCACGAGACTTCTCCAGCAGCGCGACCACCTCGTCGGCGGTGGGCATGGCATCGGCACACAGCAGGCGCGAGGCCACGATGGCGCCGGCCGCGTTGGCGAACTCGACCGCCTGGCCGGGGGTCCACCCTTCCAGCAGGCCATGGACGAGGGCGCCGCCGAAGGCGTCGCCGGCACCGAGTCCGCAGACCACGTCGACCGGCCGGGGCGGGATCGTGACGGTCTGGTCGGCCGACGCCACCAAGACCCCGTCGCCTCCCATCTTGACGATCGCCAGCTCCACCCCGCGGTCGAGTAGGCGCGTCGCTGCCTCGTCGGGGTCCGGCGTGCCGACGGCCACGTCGCATTCGGCCCGGTTGCCCACGGCGACGGTGGCAGAGGCCACGGCGCCGCCGATGAGACGGCGAGCGTCGGCGACCGACTGCCAGAAGGTGGGTCGGTAGTCGAGGTCGAGAACGGTGTGGATTCGCCGTTTCCGGGCCGCGAGCAGGCTGCTCACCGTGGCCGCGGACACCGGGTGGGAGAATGCCGATCCGGTCACCCAGAGGACCGGTGCGACGGCCGCGGCCGCGCGCACCGTGTCGTCCGCCTCGATGGTGAGGTCGGGCGCCAGCGGCTCGCGGTAGAAGAGCAGCGGCGGGTCCTCCGGAGGGTCCATCGCCGCGAAGGCCAGGGGCGTGCGCAGGTTCGGGTGCACGCCAACGAAGCGGGTGTCGACGCCGAAGCCGTCGAGCTTGCGCCGCACGTATTCTCCGAACGGGTCACGCCCGACCTTGGTCAGCACCGCCGCCCGGTGCCCGAGCCGGGCAGCGGCGACGGCGACGTTGGTAGCGCTGCCGCCCACCGACTTCTCGAACGTCTGTGGGCCGCCGAAGCCGACGCCGACCTCCCGGGCATAGAGGTCGACGCTGACTCGCCCGACGGTCAGCAGCTCGAGGTCGGCCGGCACGGCGCTCAACGGTCGGACGCGGTCTCGGTTTCGGCCATGACCCGTTCCAGCTCGTGGGTGAGCTGCGCCAGCTCGGCGCCGCCCGCCATGGCCTGGATGATCTCGTCGCGATCGATCTCGCCCTTCTCGTAGGTGCCGAACATCCGGCCGCGGTTGAGCAGGACGTAGCGATCACCGACCGGGAAGGCGTGGTGCGGGTTGTGGGTGATGAAGATCACGCCGACACCCCGCTCGCGGGCCTGGACGATGTACTTGAGGACCACGCCCGATTGCTTGACTCCCAGAGCCGACGTCGGCTCGTCGAGGATCAGCACCTTGGCGCCGAAGTACACGGCCCGGGCGATGGCCATCGACTGGCGCTCACCACCCGACAGCGTGCCGACGGGCTGGTCGGGGTCGCGCACGTCGATGCCCATCTTCGCCATCTCCTCCCGTACGGTCTGCTTGGCGAAGTCGATGTCGAAGCGCCGGAACGGGCCCCATCCCTTGGTGGGCTCCGAGCCCATGAAGAAGTTGCGCCAGATCGACATGAGCGGCACCGTGGCGAGGTCCTGGAAGACGGTTGCGATGCCGCTGAGCTTCGCCTCGCGCGGCGAACTGAACCGGACCGGGCTCCCCTCGATCAGGAACTCCCCCTCGTCGTGCTGGTGGACGCCCGAGAGGATCTTGATGAACGTCGACTTGCCGGCGCCGTTGTCGCCGAGGACGCAGGTCACCTGTCCACCGTCGACCACTGCGGAGATGTCCTTCAGCGCTATGACACTCCCGAAGAACTTCGAGACGCTCCGCACCTCCAACAGCGGCGTCACCTCCGGGGCGGGGGTGGCGGTGGAAGCGGTCATCTGCGGGCCCCTTCCGCTTGACGACGGACGAAGGTGTTGACCAGCACCGCCAGGAACAAGATCACGCCGAGGAACAGGTAGCGCCAGTCGGTATTCCACCCCGCGAAGGCGATGCCGATGAAGGCCATGCCGATGATCAGCGCACCGAGCGCGGCGCCGATGGCGGAGCCGTAGCCGCCCGTCAGCAGGCACCCCCCCACGACGGCAGCGACGATGAAGTTGAACTCCTCGCCAACGCCTTGGTCGGCCTGCACCGAGGTGAGCTGGACGGCGGTCATGACCCCGGCCAGCGCGCACGCAATCGACGTGGCCATGAACAGACCGATCTTCGTCCGGGTGACGGGTACGCCCACGTTGCGGGCGGCGATCTGGTCGCCGCCGACGCCGAAGATCCAGTTCCCCACCCGCGTGCGGGTCAGAACCCAGGTCGCCACGATCACGAGGGCGATCCACCAGAAGATGCGGATGTTGAAGTTCTCCGGGGCGGTCCCGATCTCCGACCCGAAGATCTTGCGGACCGATTCGTACCCACCCGCCTCGTCGATGTCCGCCACCCGCACCTGGCCGGTGATCTGCTTGGTGAAGCCCACGTTCGTGCCGCGCAGGACGAAGAACGTGGCGAGCGTGACGATGAAGCTCGGCAGCTTCGTACGCACCACCAGGTAGCCGTTCATGAAGCCGATGGCGGCGGCGAACACGATGACCACGGCCAGGGCCGGCCACATGTTCCAGCCCCACTCCACGGTGAGCAGCCCGAGCAGGATGCCGGCCGACGCCGTCATGACGCCGGCCGACAGGTCGAACTCGCCGCCGATCATCAGCAACGCCACGGCCACGGAGGGGATCCCGATCGTCGACGCGACGTCGAGCCACCGAGCGGCGCCCGCCACGTCCGCGAACTGACCGGATTGGTCGGCGATCGTGAAGATGACGAAGACCGCGATCGCCCCCAGCAAGGCACCCAGCTCGGGGCGCCGGAGCAGGCGCGTCAGCGGGCTGACCCGCCCGAGCCGCTCGTCCTGGCCGGCGGGCGGATCCGGAGCCGGTTCCGCCCGCGCCTCGGTCAGGGGCTCAGCCATGCCCCGGTTCCCTCACCTCGGCGGCCTCCTGCGTTATCACCGGGTACCCGCCTCGGCGAGGTCTGCGACCTCCGCGGCGTTGTCGGCCGTCACGAACCCGGGCCCGGTGAGGACCGGTAGACCGCCGCCCACCGTGTTGGCGTTGGTGTTGTTGAGGTACAGGAACACCACCGGGAGGTAGCCCTGGAGGTACTGCTGCTGGTCGACGGCGAACAGGATCTCGCCGTCCTCGATCGCCGCGACCACGTCGCCAGACAGGTCGAAGGTCGCAACCTGGGCCGACGAGCCTGCGCCGGCCACGGCGTCGCGTGCCGCGATCGCGATGTCCGGGTTGAGCGACAGCACGGCGTCGATCGACGTATCCCCCTGGAGCTTCGACTGGATCTCGTTGAGCGTCGTCTGGATGTCGCCGGTGCCGGTCACCTGGAAGTTCTCGACCTCGCCGCCGAAGGTGTCGGCCGCACCCTCGCACCGCTGCTCGAGCCCGATGTTGCCCTGCTCGTGGACGACGCACAGCAGCTTCGTAGCCCCGGCCTCGGCCAGCTGCTCGCCCGCGCCCTGGCCGGCCACGAACTCGGTCTGGCCGACGTGGGTGTACGCGCCCAGCTCGCCGAACTGGTCGGCCCCCGAGTTCAGTGTGATCACCGGGATGCCCGCGTCGACGGCCTGCTGGATGGCGTCGGCGATGGCGTCGGGGTTGGGCGCCGAGACGGCGAGCCCGTCGACACCGGCAGTTACAGCGGCCTCGATCAGCTGGGCCTGCTCCTCCGGGTCGTTGTTCGACTCGGAGTACTGCACCGTGATCCCGAGATCACGGGCCGCGTCCTCCGCGCCCGTCTTGGCGACCGACCAGAAGGATCCTCCGTCGCCGTGCGTCACGACCGCGATCGTGACGTCGGTCTCCTGGGTGAGCTCGACTGTGTCCTCGCTGCCGTTGCCGCCGGCCGAGCCACTGTCGTCGTCGTCGCTACACGCACCCATCAGCAGCGCGGTGACCGCCAACAGCGCGGGGAACCGAAGTCCCCTCATTCTGTGTCCCCTCATCCTGAGTTTCTCCCTTCCTATGTAGGAGCTGTGATGCCGCCGTCGCGCGGGGCGATGGCGGTCCGGAGGTGGTCGACGCTCTGCCGAACGTCGTCGATCGGACCGGTACCCTCGGGGGGCTCGTCTCCGGTGATGGCGGTGTCCTGTTCGAGGACGTAGCGGCCGTCGTAACCCGATGCCTCGAGCGCAGCGACGACCTCGGCGATCGCCAGGTCGCCCTGGCCGAGTGGGCGGAATAGCCCTCGTTGTACGCCGTGCAGCAGCGACATTTCGCCCGAGTTGACGCGGTCGCCGATCGAAAAGTCCACGTCCTTCAGGTGGACGTGTCCGACCCGGTCGCCGGCAAGATGGGCGAACGTGACGGGATCGACGCCGCCGATAGCGAGGTGACCCGTGTCGAGGCACCAGCGAACCTCGTACTGCTCGGTGACTCGCTCGACGTCGTCAGCGGTCTCGACGAGTGTGCCGACGTGGGCGTGGAGGACGTGGACGAGCCCCCGGTCGCCCACGAGGTCATCGAGGCGCGCCAGCATGTGGCCGATGTGGCGCCACTGCGCGCCGTCGAGCGGAACCCGTGGCGCCCACGCCTGGTCGACCACGGCAGCCGTCACGAAGACACCCCCGCCGGCCTGCTCGAACAGCGCGGCCGTGGCTCGGGCCTGATCGAGGGTGGCCTCGGCCTGAGCTCGGTCATGGAGGACGAGCGGGACGAAGCCGCCGACGAGGCCCAGCCCGAACTGGTCGAGCTTGGCCCGCAGGAGGGCGGCGTCGTCGGGAAGGAACCCGGGGGCACCGAGCTCGGTGGCCGACAGCCCGAGCGATGCCATCTCGGCGAGCACGCGGTCGACCGGCAGCATCCGTCCCCATCCGGGCACCTCGCAGACGCCCCATGAGATCGGGGCACCGGCGAGACGATCCAAGAGCCCCACGTTGCACCCCCGGAGCCGCTGGTCCTGGTCGTGTCTTTGCTTTCTTGGAGCGCTCTAAACTGTGTTACGAGTGGTGTTGGAGCGCTCTAACGGTCGTGGTCAGATACTCTCCAGCGCGCGGGATCAACCTGTCAAGGGGTCTGGTTGCGAAATCCGACGATGGACGACGTCGCTCGGGAGGCCGCAGTCTCCCGTGCACTCGTGTCGCTGGTGATGCGCGGGAGCTCCAAAGTCAGCGACGAGCGACGGGCGCGTGTCATGGACGCCGCGGCTCGCCTCGGTTACCGGCCGAACGCGATGGCCCGCAGCCTGGCCAGCCGCCGAACGGCAACGATCGGTGTGCTGCTGAACGACCTCCACAACCCGTTCTTCGTCGAGATCTTCGACGGCATCAGCGCCGAGGCCGAACCGCTCGGGTACCGGCTCCTGCTCGCCACCGGTGGACGTCGCTCGCCGGGTGAGCGCGCCGCGGTCGAGGCGATCCTCGAGTACCGGCCCGACGGCTTCGTCCTCGTCAGCCCCAGCCTGGCGTCGTCCCTGATCGTCGAGCTGGCCGACACGGTCCCGGTGGTCGTCATCAGCCGGCTCGTCCGGGGGACGTCGCTCGATTGCGTCATGACCGACGAGGCGCACGGGGCCACGCTCGCGGTCGAGCATCTGGCCGGGCTCGGTCACCGTCGGATCGTCCACGTGGACGGCGGATCCGGGGCCGCAGCGAAGCCGCGTCGCTCCGGCTACGTGAAGGCGATGCAACGGATCGGCTTGGCGGAGCACACGAAGGTGATCCCGGGCGAGTTCACCGAGGTTGCCGGGGTGCGGGCCGCCGAGGCGCTGCTCGACGACGGTGACCTCCCCACCGCCATCTTCGCGGCGAACGACCTCGTTGCGGCTGGCGCGATGGATGCGCTGGAGGACGCCGGCCTGCGCATCCCCGACGACGTCTCGATCATCGGGTACGACAACACCTCGCTCGCTCAGCTGCACCACGTGGCCCTTTCGACCATCGACCAGCCCCGCGAGGAGATGGGGCGGGTCGCGCTCACGATGCTGCACGAGCGGATCGAGGACGAGCGCCGTGAACGGGTGGTGCACCTCACCACCCCGACGCTCGTGGCCCGGCGGACCACTGGGCCGGCCGCGTCGTGATGAGGACGGCCCACGCCCTACTGACCGGCGTGGTCGCGTCTCTCACTGTTGTCCCCTCAGGCGTGCCTCGCTCCGAGCCGGCCGCCGGGCCGGGGACCGTCACGGTGCTCGATGTCCGGGCAATCGGGCCGCACCGCACGCAGGTCGCGACCGGGGTGGTGGTGGGTGACGGGCTGGTGCTCACGGTGGCCCACGCGCTGGGTGATGCCCGCGCGATCCAGGTCGACTCGCGGCCGGCATGCGCGATCGTCGTCGATCGAGAGCACGACGCCGCGGTCCTCGCCGTCACCGGGCTCCGCAGGTCCCCGGTCGGCCTGGCCGAGAACGCCGCCCCCGGCGTCGCCTGGTTAGCCCGACGGAGCGTCGACTCCGGATCGGGTCGAGCGGCCGCAGCGGAGGTCTCGCCTGTCGACATCCGGCGCCGCATCGTCGCTCGGGTGCACGAGCCGCTCGACGCGGCGCCGTCCGAGCGAGCCACCCTGGAACTCGACGCCCGGGTGGCCGCAGGACACTCCGGAGCGCCAATACTCGATGCGCACGGGCGACTCGTCGGGATGGTGTTCGCCGGGTCCCGCAAACGTGAGAACAGGTCGTACGGGGTGGCCGTTGACGAACTGGCGCCGCTCGTCGAAGTCGTGAGCGCGCGATCGCGCACCTCGCTACCTGGCTTGACAGAGATACCACTGATGTGCGCTCGCGGGGTCAACAGCCGCGATCGCTAAGCGTCGTCGCCATCTGCGCCACTATCCCCAGGGGCCGCAAGCCGCGCAATGTCGCTCGCCAGCGTGATGGGACCACCGGTTCGCCAGTGGCATGGGACCATCTGTCGGGGTCCTTAGCGTCGGCGTCGTGATGTTCGCCGGGCTGGCGGTTGAGCGTCAAGGCCGTTGGCGTCGGCGACGGTCGGCTTCTGGCGTTGCCGGTAGGACTCGCCGTCGAGGACAAGTTCGTGGGCGGCGGACTGGAGCCGGTCGATGGCGGACTGGGCGAGCAGCGGGTCGGCCATGACGCCGAGCCACTCGATGGGTTCACGGTTGGAGGTGACGACGGTGGCGGCGGCGCGGTGGCGTTCGACGATGAGTTCGTAGATGTCGGCGGTGTCGAGCGCGTCGAACGGTTGGAGGGCGAAGTCGTCGAGGATCAACAGGTCGACGCGCAGCAGCTTGCGCATCTCGGCGTCGTGGCTGTTGTCGAGCCGGCTGGCGCGCAGCCGCTTGAGCATGCGGTCGCAGCGCTCGAAGTGCACGCTGTGCCGACGGCGGACTGCCGCGTGCCCCAGAGCGGTGGCCAGGAACGTCTTGCCGACCCCGACGGGTCCCATGATGACGGCGTTGTGGCCCGACTCGACGAAGCGCAGCGAGCACAGCTCGTTCCAGACGGCGTGGTCGTAGGTGATCTTGGCGGTGTCGTCCCAGCGGTCGAGGGTCATGGTCGGGTCGAGGCCGGCGGCTCGGGCGCGCCGATCGGCGGAGGTGGTCTCCCGGCGGGTGACCTCATCGGCCAAGACGAGCTCGAGGAACTCGGCATGTCCCATGCCGCCGGTCTGTGCGAGGGCGAGCCGTTCGGGGAGCGTGTCGAGGCAACGGCCGAGCTTCACCCGCCGCAGCAGCGCGCGGAGCTCGGGAGTGACTGTCGGTGCGGTCGTCGCGCACCACCGGTGGCGCGGGTGGCGAAGTGCTCGGGGTCACGGGCGAACCGGGCCGCCACAACGACGCCGGGCAACGCCGGCTGCGTCGTGGTGTTCTCGGTGCCGCGCTCGAGCATGCGACCGATGAGCCCGACGTTGACCGCTTCGTGCTCCAGGGCGCTGGCACACGCCACCTCGACGCGGGCGACA
Organism: Acidimicrobiales bacterium; assembly: GCA_035697145.1. Classification (GTDB taxonomy): domain Bacteria; phylum Actinomycetota; class Acidimicrobiia; order Acidimicrobiales; family VFJN01; genus DASQUK01. Next base: position 9,324 of record DASSDL010000249.1, on the reverse strand, counting down.
CCCCACTTCTTGACCAGACCCAACAGCGCGTAGACCTGGCGCATCCGGGTCCACGGCAACGGCGTGTCCAACAACGCCGCGGCGAACGCGCCGATGGCCGGGCCGTGGCCGGTGGCAAGCCGGCGGAGATGGTCGAGATCCCGCAACGCGTACGCGGTCCGCTCCGAGGGCAGATCGGCCGGGTCGGTACTGCGCCCCCGGGCTGCTGGCGGGGATGGACCTTCACCAGGTGCCCCCCGGCGACGACCCGCACCAGCGACCGGTCAGCCCGCACCTCGACGCGCTGGCCGATCAGATTCCCCGGGATCGAGTAGAGCGCCTTGGCGACTTCGATGTGGTGGTCGCGGTGCACCTTGGCCGTCGTGTAGATCGGCACGTCGTAGGGCGTCGTCGGCGCCGGCCGCAGCCGGGGCTGCTCCCTCGATGCCGAACACCTCCGCCGGCCGCGCCTGAAGACGACCGACCTCATCACGGTCGAACCCGTCGCGAGCGAGCATCCTGCTGAACTTCTCAGACCAATTAGCGCTGGCGGCGCTGGCGTCGATCTGCTCGAAGCTCTCCGCCGCGTCGATGAGGGCCTCAAACACGCCGAGCATCCCCTCCACGTGTTCACGGTTGCACCAGTCGACGGTCGCGTAGAACTGCTGGACCAGAGAGCGCCGTTCGCCCGAGGTGGCGGGTTCGTGGCCGTAGTCCGCGCTGAACCCGTGGTCGTGGAACAGATCGCAGATTTCGCGCAGCGTCCACCCCACCAGGAACTCACGTGCTTCGCGGCGCACGTTCGGGGAGATCAACGGCTTCTGCACCACGAACTCATCATCCCTCGGGTTTCCAAGGTGCCGGTTTCGAATCACAGCATTGTAGTTCTCGTTCCGGGCTTCGGGACCCAGCCAAGACTCATGTCGGTACGAAGCCAGACAAGACCTCAATGTCCCTTGTCCCCACCCGCCTCCCGCTTGCAGCGACGCCGTGTTGGACACGCAGTCAGCGACCAACGGGGGCAACGGGGCCGATCGGCCCGCCGCGGCCCGTTGCCGAATGCTGGCCGTGGGCACAATTCGGGCACAAAATAGGCGGGTACACGCCGCCACGGCACCGAATTGCCCGGGACGGCTCGGTAGAGCGAGAGGGACTGCCCAGAACCTAAAACCCCAGGTCAAACGCACGAAACCCCTGGCCTGGCCAGGGGTTTCGGTGGAGCGGACGACGGGACTCGAACCCGCGACCCTCACCTTGGCAAGGTGATGCTCTACCAACTGAGCCACGTCCGCGTGGGAGGCACAACCTTAGCAATCCCGCCCCGGGCGCCCTCCGGCCATGAGATCCGAGCGGCTACGAGGAGGCGAGCGCCCGTTCCAGCAGCGCTGTCGCCGACGGCGAGAAGCGCAGTGTCCGGGCGGCGTCGAGGCCGGCCGTGCTCATCTTCTTGGCCGTCTTGTGCAGGATGTCGACGGTCTTGTCGTCACCCATCTTGCGGGCCAACTCGTCGAACTGGGTCTCGAGGAAGACTAGGCACAGCGCATCCTCGTGGACCTGCACGGCATGGTCGTGGCCGAGCCCCTGCTTGCGCACGATCGCCTGGACCCGGGCGACGGACTCGTCGTCGTATCCGGCCTTCCGCAGGATCGCGCCCACCTCGTCGGCGTGCTGGCGCTTGAGCGCCGTGCGCCACTTGAGGTAGCCCGACCGGCCCTCGGGGTAGCTGTCACGCGGGATCGTCCAGCGCCGCAGATGGTGGGCGCGGGCGGCCAGGATCTGCTCCTCGGAGCATTGCGGATCGAGGGTGCGCACCCAGCGCGTCATGAGCTCGGCGTGGGCCAGCTCCTTCGGCCGCTCGATGCCGTCCACCATCAGGACGTAAGGGTCGTCGGCGTTGGCGGCGTCGATCGCGGCGAGCGCGGCAGCGAGCCTCTCCATGGTCAGTACTCCTCGCGGAACATCACGCTGATGCGGGGCCCCGCCTGTGCCCGCTTGGGCACCGAATGCTCCCAGGTGCGCTGGCATGTGCCGCCCAGGACGAGCAGGTCTCCCGGCGCCGGCTCGAGGCGCAGCGACCGGCCGCCGCCCTTGGCGCGCAGGAGGAAGCGTCGGGGGCTGCCGAGCGAGAGGATGGCGACGACCGTCTCGGCGCGGGTGCGGGCCACGCGGTCGCCGTGCCAGGCGACACTGTCCTTGCCGTCGCGGTAGAGGTTGGCCGAGATCACCGACAGGTCGGCGCCGAAGCGCTCGGACAACGCCCGGGCCATCGCCGGCAGCGGGGGTGCCGGATCGTCCCATTGCCGGGTTGTGAGCCGGGGCTCGACGACCATCCGGTCATACATGTGGCGCTCGTGCGATGCCCACGGCGCCCCCTCCAGCAACGCCTCGAACAGCGCATCGCTCCCCTGCGCCCACCCCGGCACCTCCTCGAGCCATGCCCCCGAGCCGAGGTCCCGGCGCCCGGCACGCGCAAAGTCGGCGTCGAAGTCGGGCGGGACGTCGCCGAGGATCGAGGGCTGCCAGACCAGTGCCACCGCGCCAGGCTAGCGTCGCCCCGACGAACTAGCGTTCGTGGAACCTGCTCGCTCCTACGTCGAGTCGGAGTCCTTGGGTCGGAGGTCGACCCGGAGGACCAGCACGCCGTCCTCGATCGTGCCTTCGGCGTCGCCGACCATGGCGAAGTCCTGGTAGTCGATCTCCGCTTGGCGTACGAACTGCATGCGTTCCTCGCCGGCGACGGGGGGCAGCGTGCGGTTCCGCACCGCGTGCGCCCGGTCCCGAAAGCGCTGGATCATCGCCTCGACATCGAGCGTGTCACCCATGGGTCAGCACCGTACCCCCGGGCAGTCCCCCGGCTCAGCGGCGACGGCCGGGGGCCCAGATGTCGGTGTCGCGCATCGACCGCCCGTCGGCCAGCGGCTGAGGACGCCCCGGCGGTTGTGCCCGGCCGCCACCGGGAGGCCGACCCGCGGCCCGGCGGGCTGGCGTAGGCCCCGTGGTGTTGGCCGCCCGGGCGCCGCCCCCTTCGGGCTGCGCCCGCCGGAACCACGCGTCGCCACCACGCGGATCGCGCTCGCCGGATTGGCTCCCGCGACGACCGCCCGATGCCGGCGGCCCGCCCTGCGCCCGGGTCGGCCCGGATCCCGGGTCCCGCCGCCGACGGCTGGGCTCATCGCCCGACGAGCCCGGCAACGGGCCACGACGGCCGGGCGGCGGCGTGGCGCCGCGGCCACCCTGGCCGCCTGGGCCGCCTGGGCCGCCCTGGCTGCCCGGGGCACCGGGGCCACCGCGGCGCCTCCGGGCGCCTTCGGGCCCCGCGTCCGCACCCTGGCGGCCCGGGATCGGTGCGCCGGGCGCAGGCGATCCACCCGGTGCACCACCGGCGTCGGGTGGTCCCACGAACGTGCGGCGAGGATCCCGGGGCTCGTCCCAGAACGCGTCGGGACCGCCCCGACCGCCGGACGGACCCCGGCCCGGTGGAGCCGCACCGCCATAGCCGGGGCCGCCGGCCCCACGCCGGACGTCTTCGGCAGCGTCGCCCTCCACGACCAGGCCGGGGCGGGTCAGCAGCCAGTAACGCCAGGTGAGCACGGCAACAAGGACGGCAATGCCGGCAAGCCCGGCGATGATCATCCAGATCAGCCGGTTCTCGTCGTCGGCGCTGCTGCCCTCGTCCGGCGCCGGCGCCGTGGTCGTCGTGGTGGCCTGCGCGCCGTCGGTGCCATCGCCGGGCACGAGCAGGTTGGCGACCGTGGTGAACGTGATGCCTTGGGCGTCGTAAGCCACGGCGGCGGCCGCCTCCTCGGCGGGCTCTTCCTCGACGACCGGCTCGCTGTCATTGGCGGGCGGAGGCGGCGGCTCTGCGGTCGCGGGCGGGGCCGTCTCCTGGCTCGTCGGTGGCGCCGTCGTGGGCGGGCTCGTGGTAGTGGTCGGGGGCGCGGGCCGCGTGGTCGTCGTGGGGGGCGAGGTGGTGGTCGTGGTCGGCTGCTGGCCTGGTCGACTCTGCGCGAACGCGGTAGACGCCCCCGCCACGAGCACCCCCAGCCCCACCAGCGCCGCCAGCGCCGCCATGGCGACGCGACAGGACGCCGCCCGCCCGCCGCGTGATGGTCTACCTGCGCTCATGTACTCCACCTTGCCGGCCCCCAGCCGGGGAGATCGTACCCGTGCCCATCATCCGGACGATGGACGCTACATCTGAGCAAATGAACGCGGTGTGAACCAGTCGAACGCACTGCTCTCCCCGCGCATCACATCTGGTGGACGGGGCAGCTCACAGTCGTGCGTCCACCGATCCGCCGGACCTGCAAGGCGGCCCCGTCCCGCGGGCACAGACCATCGAGCGCCATGGCCTGGCGGGCGTCGCCCGTATGGCTGCCCCCACGCGCCGTCAGCGCGACGACCACCTGACCGATCGCCCGGTGCAGCCGGCGCAGCTCCGGGGGGGTCAGGCTGCCGCCCGGCCGGGCCGGGTCGAGGCCGGCGCGGAACAGGATCTCGTCGGCCAGCAGGTTGCCGATGCCGGCGATTCGCGCCTGGTCGAGCAACCGAGCCTTGAGCGGTGCCCGGCTGCCCCGCAGCGCCGCCTCCACGTCGCGGAGCCTCGCCTGCTGGGCGTCGACACCCAGGCGGCCCTCGTCGGGCTCCAGCTCGACGCCGCCCAGCCGACGGGGATCCCGGATCCGCAGGTCGCTGCCGTCGGCGAAGCGGAGCCCGAACCGATCCCAATCGGGGTTGTTCCGCCCGCTGGCGTACTGCAGTCGGTCGATGGCGGCGCCTCCGTCGACCAGCAGCCGGCCGCTCATCCCGAAGCGCAAGCCCAATCGCGTGCCGTCGTCGAGGTCGAGGACCAGCAGCTTGCCGGTGCGGCGGACGCCATCGATGGTGCGGTGGGTGACAGCGGCCACCAGCTCGCCGGGCGAGCTCCGCTTGACGTACCAGGCATCGGGCGCGTCGACGTGCGCCACCGTCCGGCCGACGACCGCCTCGGCTTGGCGCCGGTACGTCTCCACCTCGAGCATCTCTGGCACCGGAGCAGCGTAGGGACCCTCGGGGCCGACCTCCGTCGCGGTGGTGCCGCCGCCCGCTGACCGGACGGGATGTCAGCCGCTAGCGGCCTCCAGTGCCTGATCGAAGTCGGCGATGAGGTCGTCGACGTGCTCGAGCCCGACCGAGACGCGCACCAGCCCGTCGGTGATCCCGAGGTCCGCCCGCTCTGCCGGGGACAACAACGCCGCGATGGTGGCCGCGTGTGACAGCAGCGTCTCCGGTCCCCCGAGGGAAATGGCGATGCGGGCCACGCGGCAGGCGCCACAGAACCTCTTGGCCGCCTCGGCGCCGCCGGCCACCTCGATCGACAGCACGGTGCCGCCCGATGCCATCTGGCGCTTGGCCAGGTCGCGCTGCGGATGGCTGTCGAGCCCCGGGTAGTTCACAACGTCGACGCCGGGGTGCTCGGCGAGGTGTTCGGCGAGCCGTTGGGCGGTCGTGCTCTGCTGGTGAACCCGTGCGGCCAGCGTCCGGATGCCGCGCAACCCGTTCCAGGCATCGAACGGCGACGCCTGGGCGCCGTGCATTAGGTGCCAGTTCCACACGGCGTCCACCAGATCGCGACTGCCGGCGATCACGCCCAGCAGGGCGTCGTTGTGGCCGGCGATGCCCTTGGTGGCCGCATGGAGGACCAGGTCGGCGCCGAGCGCCAGAGGCTGCTGCACCACCGGGGTCGCGAACGTCGAGTCGACCACGGTGAAGGGACCGGGAATCGCCGCGACCGCCTCGATGTCGGTGAGCGTGAGCGCCGGGTTGGCGGGTGTCTCGACGAACACGAGCTGCGTCTTGCCTGGCCGCACGGCGTCGACGAACTGCTGCGGATCGGTGCCGTCGACGAAGGTCACGTCGATGCCCAGGCGGGGACAGTGGGCGCCGAAGAACGTGGACGTGGCCGAGAACGTGTGCCGCTGAGCCACCACGTGGTCACCCGTCGAACACAAGCCGAGGACCGTCGTCGTCACGGCTGCCATCCCCGAGGCGAACGCCAGCGCCGCCTCGGCACCCTCGAGGGCGGCGACCGCCTCCTCGAAGTCGCGGGCCGTGGGGCTGCCGAAGCGCGAGTAGTAGTGGGTCACCCGGGGCGTGCCGGCCATCTCCAGGTGGTCGTCGATGGCGGGCACCTCGTAGGTGGTCGAGGGGAACAGAACCGGCGCCAGGGACGGTCCGCCGAAGGTGCGACCCGCCCTGATCGCTCGGGTCTCCAGCCGCCATTCGGGCGAGTCGCCGGAATCGTCGGGGGGCGCGTTGTCAGCCATTCGTGATCTCCAGGTTGGCCAGGAACTCCCCGATGATCACCGACAGCTGGTCGCTCTCGATCAGGAAGGCATCGTGTCCGTGCAGACTCTCCAGCTCGGCGTAGCGCGCGTCGACGCCCTGGGCCTTCGCCAGTTCGACGATCTGTCGCGACTGGCGGGGCGGATAGAGGATGTCGCTGTCGATGCCGATCGACAGGAGCGGCGCCCGCAGGCGGGCGAACGCCGGTGCGTAGCCGCCCCTCCGCCGCGCCAGGTCGTGAAGGTCCATGGCCTTGGTGAGGATGAGGTAGCTGTTGGCGTCGAAGCGACGCACGAGCTTGTCGCCCTGATACTCGAGGTAGCGCTCGACCTGGAACCGCTGCCAGAGAGTGAAGCCGTCGACCGGCTCCACGGTCTCGCGCCCGAAGCGGGCGCTGAACACGTCGTCGCTGCGGAACGTCATCATCGACATCATCCGGGCCGTGGCCAGCCCCTCGTGCGGGCCGTCGCCGGGCGCCGCGTCGTAGTAGTCACCGCCGCGCCAGCGTGGGTCCATCCGGATCGCTCGCCGGCCGCTGCTCCACCATCCGATCTGCTGCGCGCTGGCGGCCGCAGCGGTGGCGATCGGCACCATGGCTCCGACCCGGTCCGGGTACATCACACCCCACTCGAGCACCTGCATGCCGCCCATCGACCCGCCGATCACCGCCGCCCAGCGGTCGATCCCGAGGTGGTCGGCCACGGCCGCCTGGGTGCGCACCATGTCCCTGATCGACACCACCGGGAAGCGCGGGCCCCAGGGCCGGCCGTCATCGGGATGGGGCGACGCCGGACCGGTCGTTCCCTGGCAACCGCCGAGGACGTTGACGCACACCACGAACCAGCGGTCGGTGTCCAGGGGACAGCCCGGACCGATGAAGCCGCCCCACCACCCCGGCGTGGGGTGACCGTCGGCGAGGCCGCCGGCGGCGTGGCTGTCGCCGGTGAGGGCGTGGCACGCCAGCACGGCGTTGTCGTTGCGGGGCGACAACTCGCCCCACGTCTCGTAGGCGACGGACATGCCCTGGAGCAGGCCGCCGCCCTCGAGGGCGAAGGGCCGGTGGGCCGGGTAGGAAACGAAGCGGCGGTGTCCGACCGGGTCGCCCAGACGCCACGCACCGGTCACCGGAAGGGCGCTGGGGTGCGCCCGCCGGAACCCGATGTCGGGCTCGGTCATCGGCCGCGGTACGGCCGCGGTTCCTGCCGCATTGGTGGAGTGTACGGATCGCGCCATCGCCGTCTGCCTGCCGGTTCGTCGGGCCGGACAGCGAGCGGTGCGTCCCCCGGAGGGGCACGGACACTTGGTTGCTCCCGAGAGAGCCGCATCCCCGGTGTCCCGGGATGGCACCTTGGCTGTCCGAACCAGGTTGCCGGGCCCCGCTCCGGAGAGCGGAACCGCTCCTGATGTCTCGAGTCAATCTAGCCGGGGGCTGGCGGGCGGGGTCCAGTCGAATGGGTCGTCCCTCGACCGGGCGTCGCCCCCGGAGCTCTGCGGCCGTCAGTCGCCCGGCCGCGGCTGCGAGGCCATCGTGCCCACACGCTCCCGCCACCAGGCCGTCAGGGACGGCGGCGTGTCGTAGGCGGCCGCCACGGCCTCCAGGAACCGGTCGCGCCCCGCCGGCGACGGGGGCCCGGACGTGAGTACACGGACGGCGTCGGCCGCCTCGTCCCAGGCGCCGCGGTCGATCGGCAGCGGCAGGGCCTGGAGGTCGGGCGCGGCCACCTTGAGGGCGCCCCGGGCGAGAGCCGTACCCGGGGCCCGGCCCAGTAGCCATGCTGTGGCCGCCGGCGATGCGGCGGCCGCCACCAGTCTCCAGAGGTCGGCGGGATCGTGCGGCACCACGGAGACGACCGGGACCGACGGGACCCACGACCCCTCCGCGTCGACCGCGGCCTCGACCACCCGGGTCTGCGTGGCGACCACGAGCTTGGGGACCCGGGTGCGTGCCACCCACCGCCGGGCGGCACGCCCGCCGGCGCCCTCCAGCTCGGCGAGGTCGACCACCGGGGCCCGCCAGGTGCGCTTGGCGAACCGCGCCGGCCGGCATCCCCACGAGCAGCCCAGCCAGTCGATGAGCCCGCTGGTGACCAGAGGCGACACCGCGCCGTCGCCCGCAGCGTGCTCGCGCACCACGTCGACGAGGCCGTAGTACTCGTCCCGGAAGCCGGCGATCACGTCCGCGAGGTCGCCGAGCGTGCCGGCCGAGGTCGTGTGCACCCGGGGGACGCCCATCGCATCGGCGAAGCGCTCGGACCAGGCATTGGGCTCGCCACCTCGACGGTCGGGACGCACGTCCAGCACGGGTGCGCAGACGCGCACCGAAGCCGCGAACACGGGCCGCTCGTCGACCCACAGGTCGAGCAGCCGGGCCCGTTCGTCGATCGCGGAACGGACGGCCGCGGCATCGCGAGCACCGGCCAGCGACTGGGGCTCGACCAAGGCCACCCGGCCCCCCGGGCGGGCCAGGTCGCATCCCGCCAGGAGGAACAGCCAGGCGGCGTCGGTGTACGCCCGGACCGCAGGCCCGTAGCGGTCGCGCAGGCGCGCCTGTTGGTCGGGCGTGCGCGCGGTGGCGCGTCCGAGTTGGTTCTGGAACGGCGGGTTGCCCACCACCACGTGAAAGCCGACGGCGGGCCGATCGGGCCAGACCGCGCCGCCGTCGGCCAGCGCGTCGGCGACCACCAGCCGTCCGGGCGGCGGCGCCTCCCCCGCCCAGAGGGCCAGTGCCGCCTCGGCCGCCGCCAAGCCCACGGGATCGATGTCCGCCCCCCACAGCAGGTGGCGGACCACGCGGCGACGGTCGGCGCCCCGGCGATGCAGCCGCCGGGCCGCGGCCACCAGGAAGGCACCGCCGCCACACGCCGGATCGCAGACCGTGACCGCCGGCGTCGCTCCCAGGCCATCGAGCGCGCGGGCCACCAGCCGGTCCGCCAGCCAGCGGGGCGTGACGTGCAGCCCGTTGGCGCGTCGCTGATCCGCTCCGGTCGCCGCCTCGAGGGCGGTGGCCAGGTCGGCACCGGG
>DASSDL010000248.1:0-10003 GCA_035697145.1 Acidimicrobiales bacterium | reverse complement strand
CGACGTCGTCTCCGACATGCCCACCGAGATCTTCGACGCCACGAACGCCGAAACGACGCCGGCCAGGCCCACGGCCACGGCGATCGGCATGTCGGCGTTGCCGTGATGGCGGTTGCGCCACGTGCCGATGATCGAGGTTGGGACGATGACCGCCAGTGAGGTGCCCTTGGCGACCGCCGGCGGGATCCCCCACAGCACGACCATGGCCGGCACCATGATGATGCCGCCGCCGACACCCAGCAGACCGGCGAGGATCCCGCTGGTCAGCCCGAGCACCAGCAAGCCGACGACGGCGAAGGTGTCGAGGCCGCCGCGGCCGCCTGCGTCGGAGTGGTCGACGAGCAGACGCAACGCCGTCGCGACCAGCAGGCCGGCGAACGCGAACGCCAACGCCCGCTGGGGCAACCGCTGCAGCGCGTGGGTGCCCACGACCGCTCCCCCCACCGCCGCGGCGGCCAGCAACGCCGCCACCGGCCAGTCGACCTTGTCCTCGAGGGCATAGCCGAGCGTCGACGACACCGCGATCGGCAGCACGGCCGCCAGCGACGTGCCGTGGGCCAGCCGTTGGTCCATCGCCATGACGAGCACCAGCGCCGGCACGATGAGGATGCCGCCGCCGACGCCGAACAACCCGGACAGGAACCCCGCCACGAGGCCGACTGCGGCGGCACGGGCGAGCCGGGAACCCGCGGGGTAAGCGGTACGCGGCTCGGTCTCGATCGACACGGGAGGCTGCTCCAGTTCCCGAAATGTATCCGGGGCGCGCGATCATCGCCGTGCCATGCCCCGGTTCGTCCAGGCCATCTTCCGCCGCGAGCGAATTCCCGATATCGCCGCCGTAGCCACCGGCGTCGTCACCGCCTTCGCACTGCCGCCGTGGGGCTGGTGGCCGCTGGCCTTCGTCGGGCTGGTCGGGCTGGACCGGCTGATCGCCGACGCCGACCGGAGGACCCGCTTCCGGCGGGGGCTGCTGGTCGGGCTGGGGCTGTACGTTCCCTCGCTGGCCTGGATGATCGACATGACCGCCCCGGGTTACGTCGTCGCCGCCGCCTTCTACGCGACGTTGCTGGCGGTGGCGGCCGCGGTGGTGCCGGCGGCGGCCCCGGGGCGGTGGCTGGCACTGCCTGGGGCCATCGCCCTGACCGAGCTGCTGCGCTGGTCGTGGCCGTTCGGCGGGGTGCCGCTGTCGAGCCTGGCCGTCGGCCAAGTGGCGGGCCCGCTGGCGCCGGTACTGCGGATCGGTGGCGCGCTGCTGCTGGTCGAGGTGGCCGTGATCGTCGGGGTGACCTTGGCGGCGGCGCTGAACCGTCGCTGGGTCGCAACCGGGGTGGGCGCGGCCGTGGCGCTCGGCATCGTCCTCGGCGGCATCGCCGGCCCCCGCGGCGAGCAGGTCGGGACCCGGAGAGTGGCACTGGTGCAGGGCGGGGGGCCCCAGGGCACCAGGGCGTCCGACACCGACGAGCGGGTGGTGTTCGAGCGTCACCTGACGGCCAGCGCCGATGTCGGCACTCCGGTCGACCTCGTCGTCTGGCCCGAGGACGTGGTCGACGTCGACGACCCGGTGGCGGAGACGCGCGAGGGTCGGGAACTGCGTGGCCTTGCCCGCCGGCTCGACGCCCCGCTCGTCGTGGGCGTGGTCGAGGACGCCGGTCCCGATCACTTCCGCAATGCCGCCGTGGCCTACGACGCCGACGGCGTGATCGTCGACCGGTACGACAAGGTGCATCGCGTCCCGTTCGGCGAGTACGTCCCCCTGCGGTCGTTGATCGAACGGTTCGCGGGCGACGACCTGTCGAGCCGCGACGCACTCGTCGGCGACCATCCTGCGGAGCTCGACACCCCGGCCGGACGGCTGTCGGTCGCGATCTCCTGGGAGATCTTCTTCGGCGACCGGGTGCGGGAGGGCGTCGACGACGGCGCGGAGATCGTCATCAACCCCACCAACGGCTCGTCGTTCACCGGCACGTTGGTGCAGACGCAGCAGGTCGCCACCTCGCGCATGCGCGCCATCGAGAACGACCGCTGGGTCCTCCAGGTGGCTCCGACCGGCTTCTCTGCGATCGTCGGGCCCGACGGCACCGTCCACCAGCGCAGCTCCATATCCGACCCGACAGTGCTCCAGCAGACCGTGGGGGTGCGGGAGGGGACCACCCTGTACACGCGCGTGGGGCTGCTGCCGGCCTGGATCCTCGCGCTCGCCAGCCTGGCGCTCGGCTGGGGTGCGGCGTGGCGGCAGCGGCGGCAGGGCCGACGGGAGCCACGCGCCGTCGGCCTGTTCGACGTCGACGAGGCGACCGTCACGGCGGGCTCGACCGACGCCGCCACGCCGCCGGCGGTCACTCCGGCCCGACCCCCACCCGCCACCCCGTGGCGGCGTCGGCCTCCGGCGATAACTGTCACAGGTCGATGATGAGGGTCACCGGCCCGTCGTTGACCAGCGCCAGCTGCATGTCGGCGCCGAAGCGACCGGTTGCCACGGTGGCGCCCAGAGCCCGGAGCTCGCCGACGACGGCCTCGACGAGCGGCTCGGCCTGGTCGGGGCGGGCGGCGGCGACCCACGAAGGCCTGCGGCCCCGCGAGGTGTCGCCGTAGAGCGTGAACTGGCTGACCACCAGGATCTCCCCGCCCGTCTCACTGGCCGAGCGGTTCATCGCCCCCGCGTCGTCGGCAAGGATGCGCAGGTGCCAAAGCTTGTCGGCCATGCGGTGCGCCCGGTCGGCGTCGTCGGCGTGGGTGACCGCCAGCAGCACGCAGAGGCCGGGCCCGATGGCGCCGACGGGTGACCCGTCGACCGTGACGCTGGCGCTCGTCACCCGCTGCACCACCGCTCGCACGGCACTGCCCTAGCAGATCCCTGGTCGAACGCCGCGGATTGGCTCTCGCGGCGTCGTCGTACTTGTTACGGTTTGGTGTCGAGGCAGGCTGGGAGAGGCAATGACATACAGCTTGGGGGTCGATCTCGGCACGACCACGAGCGCGGCCGCGCTACGGCGCGGTTCCCGTCTCGAGGTCTGCGCCCTGGGTGATCTCACTGCGACGATGCCATCGGTGGCGTTGGAGCGTGCCGACGGCTCGCTGCTCGTCGGTGAGGCCGCCGCCGATCGCGCCCGCTACGACACCACGCTCGTGGCGCGTCACGTCACGGCCCATCTCGCCGATGGTGAGCCCATCGTGCTCGATGGGCGGCCCCACGATCCGGTGCTGCTGACCCAGGCCCTGCTCGAGACCGTCATCGACCGCGTCCGCCGCCTCCACGGCGATCGGCCGCACGACGTGGTCCTGACCTATCCGCTGTTTCCTCCCGGCGGATCTCCCTCGCTGCTCGAGCGGGTGGGCGCGGCCACGGTGGGCGGTGCGCTGCTGATCCCCCATCCCGTGGCCGCCGTGGCCAAGCTCGCACATGACGTCGACATCGCCGTGGGGACGACGGTGGCCGTCCTCGACCTGGGGGGCGGCACGTTCGAGGCCACGATCGTGCGCCGAACGAACGAGGGCTTCGACGTCGTCGGACCGCCCGGAGGGCTGGCCGACCTCGGCGGTGTGGAGTTCGACGACGCCGTCTTCGCCCGCGTGGACGCCGAACTCGACCACGCGCTCCAGACCGTGCCTCGCGACGACGTCGAGGGCATGGCCGCGCTCCGGCGCCTGCGGGTCGCCTGCCGGGCGGCCAAGGAATGGCTCTCGTCCAGCCCCGACACGACCGTCGAGGTGACGCTGCCCCACCTGTCGACGTGGGTGCCGATCCGGCGCGCCGACCTGGAGAACGACATCCGCCCGTCGTTGATGGCTGCCGTAGACGTCGTTGCCCAGACGATCGCCGCTGCCGAGCTCGCTCCGGCAGACGTCCACGTCGCACTGTTGGTGGGCGGGTCGTCGCGCATCCCGCTGTTCGGCGAGCTTGTCTCCAGTCGCCTGGGGCTACCGATCGTCGCCGACCCGTTTCCCGAGCTCACCGTGGCGCTCGGCGCGGCGTTGTTCGGTGACGACGGCCCACCGCCGCCCCCTCCGCCCGTTGCGGCCGGTGCCCGCGGCGAGCCTGACGCGGGAGCCCGCGACGAGCCCGGCGCCGGAGCCGGCGACGATGTCGGGGCCCTTGCGGCCTGGTTCGCCGACCCTGCGGCGGCCCCGTCGCACGTCGCCGCGCGGGCGCCGGTGCCAGGCCCGGCGATGCCGTGGGACGACCTTCCCGAGGGCCCGCCGGTGAACAACGGGTCGGCGAGCTCCGACGCGTGGGCCGCCACCGGTGGGAACGGCGGTGTGGACGACGAAGCCTGGGACGCCGACGAATGGGACGCCGACGAGTGGGACGCCGACGAGAGCGACGACGCCTGGGGCCCCGAGTGGGACGCCGGCGACAGCGCCGACGAGGGCGACGCCACCCGCTGGGAGGGCGGCGAATGGAGCGAGTCGGTCGGACCCTGGGGCGACGACCCCGGGGTCGCCGCCGGGGTCGCCGCCGCCGCGGTCAGCCGGCGGGTCGCCGGCCCAACAACCGGAGAGACCGACCTGTGGGGACCGCCGTCCCGCGGGCGTCGCCGGCGAGGGTCGGAGGGCGACGAGGCCGACGACGGATCGGCTGCGCCGTCTGGCAAGGACCAGGCCGAAGGCACGAACACCCGCCTGATCGCGGCCATCATCGGCGGGGCGTTGGCTGTCGTCGGCATCGCCGGCGCGGCGCTGGCCACCGGGATGGGTGGCCCCGACGATCCCCAGATCACCCTGGCCGACCCGGCTCGGTCGGCCATCACGACCACGACCAGCACTATTGCAACCACGACAGAGCCGCCGAGCACGACGGCGACGTCGACCACCACGACCACCACCGAGCCCGAGCCCGTTGAAGAGTCGGAGCCACCCCCACCGCCCCCGACCGAGCCGACGACCACGGCCACGACGACGACAGCGCCCCCGCCGACGACGACGACAGCGCCGCCGACCACCACGACGACAGCGGCGACAACCACCACGACGTGTCATGGACCACCGGGGCAAGCCAAGCCGCCGACGACAACCACGACCACGATTGGCTGTGGCTAGGTGACACCCCGGACCCGGCCCTCACCCATACCCGCACGAGGTAGGGATACGCGCCGAGTCGACGGTACCCTTACCCGCCGGTAACCACGACGCTCCCTCCGGCTGGGTGATCCGCGGCCGTGGTGGATGACCGCGGTGACGGGCGGCGGTCTTGACCGCACGGTCAGTTGGACGGAAAGGTTGCAGGAATGCATGCCGAGGAACGTCGGTTGCGTATCGCTCTCCTCGCCTATCGGGGCAAGCCCCACGTCGGCGGGCAAGGCGTCTACGTGCGCCACCTCTCGAAGGCCCTGGTCGACCTGGGGCACCACGTCGAGGTCCTGGGCGGTCAGCCCTACCCCGTCATCGATCCGCGGGTGCGGCTGGTCGAAATGCCCAGCCTCGACATCTACAACGACTACTTCCCCATGCGGATGCCCGGCCTGTGGGAGCTAAAGCGTTGGACCGACTTCGTCGAGGTGGCGGCATTCTCGGCCGGCCAGTTTCCCGAGCCCTTGGCCTTCAGCCTGCGCGCCTGGCAGCACCTGCACGGGCGCCGCGGCGAGTTCGATCTGGTGCACGACAACCAGTGCCTCGGATACGGCCTGCTGGGGATGCAGCGCGACGGGTTTCCGGTGCTGGGCACCATCCACCACCCCATCACCGTCGACAGGCGGCTGGAGATCGAGCACGCCCAGGGCTGGTACCAGCGGCTGACGCTGCGCCGCTGGTACTCGTTCACGGCCATGCAGACCCGCGTGGCCAAGCGCCTGCCGCGGGTCATCACGGTGTCGGAGAACTCGTTCAACGACATCGTCGCCGACCATGAGGTCGATCCGGCCTGCATGGCCATCGTGCCGGTCGGCGTGGACGTCGATCTGTTCCGGCCCCTGCCCAGCGTCGAGCCGGTTCCCGGGCGACTCATCACCACCGCCAGCGCCGACGTCACGATGAAGGGCCTGAGCTACCTGCTGGAGGCGGTGGCCAAGGTCCGCACCGATCGCGACGACGCCCACCTGGTGGTCATCGGCAAGCGCAAGCCGGGTGGCCGGTCTGACGAGGTGATCCGCCAACTCGGCCTCGACGACCACGTCGAGTTCGTCACCGGCGTACCCGACGATCGCATCATCGAGCTCTACGGCGAGGCGCAGCTGGCCGTGGTGCCGTCGCTGTACGAGGGATTCTCGCTGCCGGCGATCGAGGCGATGTCGTGCGGCACCCCATTGGTGGCCACCTCCGGGGGTGCCCTGCCCGAGGTCGTCGGGCGCGATGGCGAGACCGCCCTCGTGGTGCCGCCGGGCGACGGCGAGGCGCTGGCGGCCAAGCTGCGTTGGGCGCTGGACCAGCCGGGCCTGCGGGCAACGGTCGGCGCTGCCGGCCGGCAGCGGGTCGTCGACCAGTGGTCGTGGCGACACACCGCCGAGCGAACCGTCGAGCAGTACCGGATCCTCCTCGACGAGCGGGCAGCCATGGGGGCGCCGGCGGCCGGTCGGCGGACCGCCTGATGCTCACCGTCGACTACGACCGTCTCGGGCTCGCGCCCGGAGACCGCTTGCTCGATCTGGGCTGCGGCGCCGGGCGGCACGCATTCGAGGCGCTGCGCCGCGGCGCCCGTGTGGTCGCCTTCGACTACGACGAGGCCGAGCTCAAGGACGTGGCCGCCATGGCGGCGGCCATGGACCAGGCCGGGGACATCCCGGCGCAAGGCGGCAGCGCCACCACCCGCGGCGACGCCGCCCGGTTGCCGTTCCCCGACGGGTCCTTCGACCGGATCATCGCAGCCGAGGTCCTGGAGCACATCCCCGACGACGAGGCCGCCATCCGCGAGCTCGCCCGGGTGCTCCGCCCCGGCGGCACCATGGCGGTCACCGTGCCGGCGTGGCTGGCCGAACGCATCTGCTGGGCGCTGTCGGACGAGTACCACGCCCCATTCGTCGAGGGCGGCCACGTGCGGATCTACAGGGCGTCCGACCTGCGGGCCAAGTTGCGCGGCGCAGGACTCGAGCCCCGCGGCGCCCATCATGCGCACGGCATCCACGCGCCCTACTGGTGGCTGCGTTGCGCCGTCGGGCCCGCCAACGACGACCACCGGCTCGTGCGTGCCTATCACCAGGTGCTCGTGTGGGACATCGGCGGCACGCAGCCGTGGCAGCGGGTCACCCGGCTGGCCGACCGGGTGCTGACGCCGGTGATCGGCAAGAGCATCGTCATCTATGCCCGCAAGCCGGTCGCCGCTGCCGCGTCGGCGGAGGCAGCCGCATGAACCTGGCCGAGGTGCCCGACATCGTCACGGCCCGCGAGCTGCGTCACACGGTCGACGCCATCGCCGAGTGGCAGCTGCCCTCCGGGATGGTCCCCTGGTTCCCCGGCGGCCACGCCGACCCCTGGAACCACGTCGAGGCGGCCATGGCCCTCACGCTGGGCGGCCGGCACGCCGAGGCGGAGCGGGCGTACCAGTGGCTGGCCGACCTGCAGCGACCCGACGGTGCCTGGCACCAGTACTACCTGTCCGACCGGGTCGAGCAGGACAAGCTGGACGCCAACGTCTGCGCCTACGTCGCCACAGGCGTGTGGCACCGCTGGCTGTGCACCGCCGACCGCGGGTTCGTCGAGACCATGTGGCCGGTGGTCGAGAAGGCGATCGACTTCGTGCTCGACCTGCAGACCCCGCGGGGTGAGATCCTGTGGGCCCGCCACGCCGACGGCACACCCTGGTCGTTCGCCCTGCTGACCGGCTCGTCGTCCATGTGCCACAGCCTGCGCTGCGCCATCGCCCTGGCCGAGCTGCTGGGCCACGAGCGCCCCGACTGGGAGCTGTCGGCGGCCCGCATGACGCATGTCATCCGACACGTGCCAGACGCCTTCGCACCCAAGCACCGCTGGGCCATGGACTGGTACTACCCGGTGCTCACCGGGGTGATCGCCGGCGACGAGGGCCGCGAGCGGTTGGCCGAGCGACACACCGCGTTCGTCATGGACGGCTGCGGCGTGCGCTGCGTGTCGGACCGACCCTGGATAACGGTGGCCGAGACCTGCGAGTACGCCCTGGCCAACCTCGCAGTCGGCAACCACGAGCTGGGGGCGGAGCTGTTCCGCTGGGCTCAGCGCTATCGCACCGACGACGGGCGCTACTGGACCGGCACCGTGTTCCCCGACGAGGCCCGGTTCCCGGTGGGCGAGCGGTCGACCTACACCGCCTCGGCGGTGGTGCTGGCCGCCGACGCCTTCGCAGCAGGCTCGCCTGCGAGCGGGCTGTTCACCCGGCACGACGAGGTGCTGCCGGCGCTGTTCGAGGCGGATGCCGAAGCCGAGGACGCCGCCGCGATCGACCGGGACTAGAGCACCACTAGCTACTTCGAGGGGCCGCCCTCCGAGGTGATCGTCGACGATATGGCGGGGCGTGGGCCCGTGGGCCTGGTCTACGCCGTAGTGCACGTGCACCCGATCGCTGAGGCCGCGGGTCGCGATCAGTGCGTCGAGGGCCGGCACCCGCTCCTCGTTGAGCTCCACCGATGTGAGCACGTCGGGGTCCACCTGGCTCGCGAGGACGCTGCGCTCGCCCGGCCTGGGCTCCGCTGATGGCGCGAACTGTTGTACGGTGACTCACGACACGGCGAAGCCCGACCGTGTCGGAGCCAGCCCGACAGGCTCCGCGAGCGTTGCTCGAGACCCTGGTAGCGCGTCGAATCTGCGAACCAGGGGGATTGACGGTGGCAACGATCATTCCCGAGGCACCCCCCGAGCTGGCGTGGCGGATGCATCCCTCGAAGCTTTCGGTGGTCGCGGCCGTGACCCGACGGCTCCTGCCCTTTTTGATCGAAGCGACTCTCATCCCCACTCTGCTGTTCTACGCATTCTTGATCACAGTGGACCTGCGGTGGGCGTTCGTCGCTGCCCTCGTTTGGTGCTACACGATGGTCGCTCGGCGGATCTTCCATGGCCGGCCGATTCCGGGTCTTCTTGTGCTCGGATGTCTCGGTATCAGCGTGCGGACCATGATCTATCTGTTGAGCGCCAACGCCTTCGTCTACTTCATGCAGCCGATCCTGCGTACGCTCGTCACGGCCGCCACGTTCGGACTCTCGGTCGTGATCGGCCGGCCGCTCATCGCCAAGTTCGCGGCCGACTTCTGTCCCCTCAGCCCCGACGTCCTGGCGAGGCCGGGCATCGTGCAGCTGTTTCGACGACTCACCTACCTGTGGGCTGCGGTGAACGCGTCGGCCGCCGCCGTCAGCCTCACTCTGCTTTTGACGGTCCCCACGGCAGTGTTCGTCGGAACCGCCACCGTCGCCGCTTGGGCAATCACCTGCACGGGTGTCGTCCTGACGGTGTCGGACTCGGTTCGCACCGCTCGCTCGGAGGGCCTCGCGACCGCGATTGAGCCGAACGGGGCCCTGCGCGCGTACGCCGTGACACCGGACTGACGACGCTCACGGTCGAGAGCGACCGAGGTGCGCGACACCGGTCGCGGAGCGAGCAGATCTCCTCAAGCATCTGACGCCGTGTCAGCTGCGGAGGGGCCGACTACCCACGAGCATGTCGTCGGCGAACGAAGTGGAGATCTGACCAGCTCGGCGAGTCCAGAAACGTCCGCCACGCATCAGTCGGGCGCCCACGAACGCCGCGTTGGCACAGGCGGCTATCAACTGCTCACTGTCAGGACGTCTTCGCGGGAGGGGGACGGTTGAGCGCTGACGCAGCCAGGGTGCCGCCGATCACGTCGCCGGCGACGTCCACGAGCCGAAGGTTGTGGTAGCGGGCGTGGTTGCGCAGTGTGGAGAAGGCCTGTTCCATGTTGAGGCCCTCCCGCTCGGCGATGATTCCTTTGGCTTGCTCGATGACGATGCGGCTGTTGAGCGCATGGTTGAGCTGTTCGTTGAGGACCTGGGCCTCGAGTGCGGCGCGGTGCTGGAGGACGCCGATGGTGGCGACGTCGGCCATCGCTTGGGCGGCGACGACGTCGGCTTGTCGCATCTCCCCCGGCTCG
>DASSDL010000247.1:0-2571 GCA_035697145.1 Acidimicrobiales bacterium | reverse complement strand
CGGCCTGTTGGTGCGCAACCTGCACCGCTGGGCCGCGCACCTGATGGTGATCTCCGTGTTCCTGCACATGGCGCGGGTCTTCTACCACGGCGCCTACAAGCCGCCCCGCGAGTTCAACTGGGTCATCGGCGTCATCCTGCTCACGCTCACGCTGCTGCTCAGCTTCACCGGCTACCTGCTGCCCTGGGACCAGCTCGCCCTATGGGCGGTCACGGTGGGGACGAACATGATGGGCTACACCCCCGTGTTCGGCGACCAGGTGCGCTTCGTCCTCCTGGGCGGGGCCGAGATCGGCACCGACACGCTGTTGCGCTGGTACGTGCTCCACGTGCTGTTGTTGCCGTTCGTCCTGGTGATCTTCTTGGCCATCCACTTCTGGCGGGTCCGCAAGGATGGCGGCATCTCGGGGCCGCTGTGATGTGTGATCCGCGCGAGGGACTGACATGACCGAGATCCCCGAACACCTGCGCAAGCGTGCGGAGGAGGCCCGCAGGAAGGCCCAGGCGGCCAAGGGTGCCGACGCGCCCGCCGCCGATGCGGGTGCGGGTGCCGGGGCAGCGGACGCCGGCGCTGGGGCCACCGGCGGCGAGGCGCCGCAGAGCGAGGCCGCCAGCCGCATCCCGGCGCACCTGCTCGAGCGCTCCCGGGCCGCCAAGGCCAAGGCCGGCGGTGGCGCCGACGCCGGGGCCGACGAGGGCGGCGGGGGAGGGACCGCGGTCGCCACGGCGCCGGCGGCAGCCGCTGCGGCTGCGGCCCCCGTGGCCCCGCCACTGGCCACCGGGCCCGGGGGCCACACCCAGCGCCTGCTGACGGTCGTCAAGTCGGGTTCGATCCAGGACGTCAAGGCCGTGCCCCAGGACAAGGTGCACGTCTGGCCCCACCTCCTGAGCGTCGAGTTCGTGGCGGCACTCGCGTGCACCGCGTTCCTGCTGGTGTTCTCGACGTTCGTGAACGCCCCGTTGCTCGAGCTGGCCAACTCCAACCAGACGCCCAACCCCTCGAAGGCGCCGTGGTACTTCCTGGGCCTCCAGGAACTGCTGACCATGTTCCATCCGATGGTGGCGGGCGTGACCATTCCCGGCCTGGGGTTGATCGGCCTGATCCTGGCCCCGTACACCGACCGCAATCCGTCCCACAAGCCCGAGGACCGCAAGTTCGCCATCTCCATCTTCACGATCTTCCTCATGTCGTGGACCGTGCTGGTGATGATCGGCTCGTTCTTCCGGGGCCCGGGCCAGAATTTCGTTTTCCCGTGGAACGCCGGCCTGTTCTTCGATCTGTGAGCGACGAGGTGCGGTTGTGAGTGCCACCACCGTTCTCGCCATCGCCATCCCCGCGCTGGTCGTGGCCGCCGGTGTGTTGCTGTTCGCCACCGCGCGCCGCCGCGACACCGGCTCCGCCACCGGGACGATCAGCCACGAGACGACCAAACGCGACCGGGGCCCGGTGTCGCTCGACGACGACGACGCCCCCACGACCGGCCGCGACGTCGAGCGCGCGGCCGCTCTCGCCCGCCGCGAGGAGTCAGTGCCGGAGCGCAGGGTCGAGGAGGCACCGGTCGAGTGGGTGCCCCCCGACGAGGAGACGCTGGGGGTCACCCGGCGCCAGTTCTTCAACCGCTCGATCGTGTCGCTCTTCGCCTTCAGCAGCCTGGGCCTCGGCGGGGCGATGCTGGCCCAGCTGTGGCCCTCGGGAACCGGCGGGTTCGGCGGCAAGATCCGCGTCGGCACCCTGGACGACATCAACAAGGCGATCGCGGACGGCGACGGGTTCGCGTACTACCCCGAGGCCCGGATGTGGGTCACCGCCTACCCGTCCGAGGCGCTGCCGAAGGCCGAGGCCGTGTACTCCGAGCCGGAGCTGGTGGCCATGCGGGAGGGGATCGTCACCCTGTGGCAGAAGTGCCCCCACCTGGGTTGCCGGGTGCCCGACTGCCCGACGTCGCAGTGGTTCGAGTGCCCCTGCCACGGCTCGCAGTACAACCGAGTGGGCGAGAAGCGGGGCGGCCCCGCACCGCGGGGCATGGACCGCTTCGCGGCGACCATCGACGGCGGCGTGGTGACCGTCGACACCGGCACTTCCGGGCAGATCCAGGGCCCGCCGATCGGCACCAACACCACCGGCCAGGAGGCCGAGGGGCCCCACTGCGTCAGCGGAGGCTCCGAGTAGATGCATCCCCTGCTCGCGGGCGTGACCGTGCTCGCCGCCAGCACGGTCACCGTGGTCGGCGCCGTCATCGCCTCGATCATCGTCATCGGCTTCGTCGTCTACGTCATCGTCAACGTCTATGGGGGCCGGGCCGAGGCCGGTGCCGAGGTCGAGCTGGCGCCCAACCGCAAGCCCTACATGGACGACGAGGAGCTCGAGACCAGCAAGCTCAACAGGACGCTGCGGTGGGCGCTGATCTCCCTGGTGATCGTCAGCGTTGGCCTGCCGCTCTACTGGCTGAACGAGCCGAGCCGGCAGTCGGGCGCGGTCGAGGGGTTCCAGCGCAAGTTCGTCAGCCGCGGCGAACGGACGTACACGGAGGGCTCGCAGTGCGAGAACTGCCACGGCCCCGACGGGACCGGG
>DASSDL010000246.1:0-5655 GCA_035697145.1 Acidimicrobiales bacterium | reverse complement strand
ACCGTCCTCGCCGATGGTGAAGGCGGTGTAGCGCCCACCTGTGGTCTCGCCGACGATCAGCGTCGACCCGTCGGGCGTGATGACCGCGCCGTTGGGGAAGGCGAGGTCGTCGGCCGCCCTGTCCACGGTGCCGTCAGGGGCAACGTGCACGAGCGTCGCCCCGCAGGGAGCGGCGCCGGCCATGATGTCGAACCCGAAGTTGCCGACGTAGGCGTGGCCGCGGGCGTCGACCACGATGTCGTTGGCGTGCCCGCCGCAGTGGTCGTCGATGTCGGCGTGGGTGGTGATCGAGCCGTCCGGCCAACGGCGAAGCACGCGCCGGTCCTTCATCGACACCACCAGCAGCGAGCCATCGGGCATCCAGCCGAGGCCCGACGGCTGGGCGTCCACGGTGAGGATCTCCTGGTAGGTGCCGTCGGGGTCGATGGCGAACACCGTGTGCCGGTAGAAGTCGGACACCCACCAGCGGTTGTCGTGCCAACGCGGGCCCTCGAAGAACCCGCCGCCGTCGGCCAAGGTTGCGAACGAGCGGTCACCCATGGGCTGGGACGGTAGTCCCCGGGCGTTTCCACGCGAGAACGGTCGCCGGGGTAGCCGATCCCGCGGGGAAATCGCCGGGCGGGCTACTGGCTGCCGTAGACCGGCGCCGGTGCCGGCGCTTTGGCCAGCAGGTCGTCGACGATGGGGCCCAGCTCGGCCGGGTCCCAGCGTGCCCCCTTGTCGATGGGGACGCCGTGCTGCCATCCGTCGGCCACCGCAACCCTGCCGGCCTCGACCTCGAACACCCGGCCCGTGACGTGCGCCGACCGCGCCGAGCCGAGCCACACCACCAACGGCGCCACGTTCTCCGGGGCCATGGCGTCGAACGCCGCGGGATCGTCGGGCGCCGCCATCATGTCGGCGAAGACCGTCTCGGTCATGCGGGTGCGGGCCGAGGGGGCGATGGCGTTGGCGGTCACGCCGTAGCGCCCCAGCTCGGAGGCCTGGACGAGCGTCAGTGCGGCGATCCCGGCCTTGGCGGCGCTGTACGCGGCCTGGCCCACCGAGCCGTGCAGGCCGGCGCCCGAGGACGTGTTGACGATGCGGGCGTCGACCGTCTCTCCCGCCTTGGCGCGCTCCCGCCAGTGCTCGGCCGCGAAGCGGGAGACGGCGAAGTGGCCCTTGAGGTGGACCCGGACGACCGCGTCCCACTCCTCCTCGCCGCAGGACACGAACATGCGGTCGCGCACGAACCCGGCGTTGTTGACCACGACGTCGAGCCGGCCGAACGCCTCCACCGCGGCGCGGACGAGGCGCCGGGCACCATCCCAGTCGGCCACGTCGTCACCGTTGACCGTGGCCTCGCCGCCGCTGCTGGCGATCTCGTCGGCCACCTCCCGGATCGCAGTGGGCGAGCCGCCGGTGCCGTCAACCTCGGCGCCGATGTCGTTGACCACGAGCTTGGCGCCCTGACGGGCGAACTCGAGCGCGTGCGCCCGGCCGATCCCGCGTGCCGCACCGGTGACGATGACGACTCGGCCCTCGCAGATCCCCGTCATGCGCGCATGGTGTCACACGATCTGACGAGCCGGACGAGACGTTCGACGAGCTCTGCGAGCGGCTGAACGTCACCGGCAAGGAGTTTGCCCCACGCGTTCGCGGCACAGCGGAGCCGCAACTTCTACTGGGACGGCCGCTACGAACGCGCTGAGGATTAGCCCGGGGCTACGAGAGACCTGGACGACTCATCTTCTGTCTCTTCGCGCCGCTTGCGCGCAGCGACCGCCAGCAAGACATCTGTCCAGCTCGGGCTGTCACTCTTCGTGTGCAAGCGGTTCTCAGCCATCGGAATCACCTTAAGACGAACGTAGCGGTGGCAGCATCGGCCACTCGGCTGAATTACGACTACTCCCTCAGTAGTACGACGGCAACCTGACGTCGGTTCGTGCCGGCCGATCGTCGACGCCGACCCGAGCAGGCGGCGGTCCAGACGCCCACCGGCCCCCAGACGGGGGAAGCCGCCTGCGGGCCGGCGTCAGCCAAACCGGGCGGGCGTGGTCAGTTCGGCTGGGTGAGCGCACCTGGCGCTCACAGCGCGCATCGTGTCACGAAACTCAGCTATATCCCCGGGGCACAGCCCGGTTTCACCTGGGTGAAAGGGGCCGCGGCTTTCAGAAACCGCCCATGCGTCAGGACACCGGCTCCAACAGCACCAGCGGGATCTCGCGGTCGGTCTTGGCCTGGTAGTTGCCGTAGCCCTTGTACTTGGCGACGACCTGGGGCCAGAGCCGGGCCCGCTCGTCGGGATCGGCGACGCGCGCCCGCATGGGCCGCTTCGGCTTGCCCCCGACTGCCACCTCGACATCGGGTGCGTCGCGGAGGTTGAGGAACCAGGCCGGATGGTGGTCGGCGCCGCCACGCGAGGCGACTACCACGATGGCGTCACCGTCCCGCACCGGCGAGGTCAACAGCACCGTGTGCGGCCGGCCGCTCTTCCGCCCTGTCGTGGTGAGCTCGACCACTGTCATGTTGGCCGTTTCCCACCCCAACCGTCCCCCGCTGATCCTCTGCACGGTCCGGTGGAAGGTGTTCATCCCCTTCAGGAAAAGATCGCTCGGCATGCCCGGACATTAGGTGGCTCGCGCCACGCAAACTGGCGCCGTGACCGCAAGCGACGACACCTTGCTCGAGGACTACCGGGCGCTCAACGACCCCGAGCGGCGGCGGGAGCTGGAGCGACGGGGCGGGTTCTTCGTGGTGGAGGGTGCGCTGGCGCTGGAGGCGCTGCTCGATTCGGAGTTCCCCATCCGCTCGGTGCTCGCCGCGGAGCGCAAGGCGGAGAGCGTGCGATCCCTGGTCGGCAGCCGGGCGCCGCTGGTGGTGCGGTCGGACGACGAGGTCGAAGCGATCGCAGGCTTCCCCTTCCACCGGGGCGTGCTGGCGGCCGCCGCCCGGCGACCGCTGCCTGGGGTCGCCGCTGTGCTGAAGGGCGCCGAGCTGGTAGTCGTCGCCGAGGGGCTGACCGACCACGAGAACGTCGGGGGGCTGTTCCGCAACGCCGCGGCCTTCGGTGTGGACGCGGTGTTGCTCGATCCCGCCACCGCCGATCCGCTCTACCGGCGCAGCGTGCGGGTGTCGCTGGGCCACGTCCTGCGGGTGCCGTGGACTCGGCTTCCCGCCTGGCCGGCTGGACTCGGCGAACTGAGGCGCCGCGGGTTCGAGCTCCTGGCCCTGACCCCGGCGCCCCAGGCCGAAGCCATCGACGCCGTCGCCCTCGACGTCGAAGCCCGCAAGCCCAGGGTGGCGCTGCTCGTCGGCGCCGAGGGCCCCGGGCTCAGCGACGCCGCACTGGCGACGTGCGACCGGCAGGTACGCATCCCCATCGCGCCGGGCGTCGACTCACTGAACGTGGCCACTGCGGCCGCGGTCGCCTTCCACCGGCTCGGTAGATTCGATCCGGCCTGATGCCCACCCTGACCGGACCCGCCCTCACCGCCGCCCTGCTCCTGGTGTTCGCGGGCGCGACGAAAGCTGTCGACCCGGCGATGACTGCGGGGGCGCTGCGGGCGCTGGGGTTACCGTCGTCAAAGATCCTGGTGCGACTGGGCGCCGCGGCCGAGCTGCTGCTCGGCCTGCTGGCGGTGATCGCCGGCTGGGTTGCGGTCTGGTGGCTCGTCGCGGCCAGCTACCTGGCGTTCGCGGCCTTCGTCGTGGCCGCCCTGCGGGCCGGAACGATGCTGGGCTCGTGCGGCTGCTTCGGGCGCGAGGACACGCCGCCCCACCCCCTCCACGTCGTGATCGACGTCGCCCTGGCAGCAACGGCCGCCGCCGCCGCAGTCCGTGACGTGGGTGCGCCGCTCGACGCCATCGCCGACGCGCCCGGCGAGGGGTTGTTGGTCGGTGGGCTGAGCGTGCTGGCCGTGGTCGTCTTGTACGCCGCCTTCGTCGACCTGCCGAGGGCGCTGCGCCAGCCCCGACGTTCCTGAGGCGTCGTTTTCCGCCGTCTGCGGGCACCATGGGGACATGCCCGCCACCCACGAGGTCACCAACCAGCCGCCCCCGCTCGAGGGCTACGACGTATTCGGAGCCGACACCGCCCTGGTCGAAGCGGTCGAGCGGGAGGGCGCCGGCTGGGCCGTCGACGACCTGCACGCTCTCGGCCGCCTGGCGGGCTCGCCGGAGGCCATCGGCTGGGGGTTCGACGCCAATCGCTACCCGCCCGAGCTGCGCACCCACGACCGCTACGGGCATCGCGTCGACGAGGTCGCCTACCACCCCGCCTACCACGAGCTCATGCAGGTTGCGGTGTCCCACGGCCTCCACGGCGCCCCATGGGCCGTCGACCAGCCGGGCGCCCACGTGGCGCGGGCAGCCGGCTTCGTGGCCTGGTCCCAGGTCGACACCGGGCACGGCTGTCCGATCTCGATGACCTATTCGATCGTGCCTGCCCTGCGGACCCAGCCCGACCTCGCCGCCGAGTGGGAGCCGCGGCTGGTGGCACGGGCCTACGACCCGCGCAACGTGGCCGCCCGTGAGAAGCCCGGCGTCCTCGCCGGCATGGGCATGACCGAGAAGCAGGGGGGCTCCGACGTGCGGGCCAACAGCACCCGTGCCGAGCGGATCGCCGCGGCTGGCGACGTCGACACCGACGACGGCATGTGGCGGCTGACCGGGCACAAGTGGTTCTGCTCGGCGCCGATGTCCGACGTGTTCCTGATGCTGGCGCAGGCTCCGGCCGGGCTCACCTGCTTCCTCGTGCCCCGCTGGCTCCCCGAGAGCGAGCGCAACTCGGGGTTCCGGATCATGCGCCTGAAGGACAAGCTCGGCAACCGGTCCAACGCGTCCAGCGAGATCGAGCTGGACGGAGCCCTCGCCTGGTTGGTCGGCGAGGAGGGCCGTGGCGTCCGCACGATCATCGAGATGGTCGCCCACACCCGGCTGGACTGCGTGCTCGGGGCGACCGCCACCATGCGCCAGGCCACGGCCCAGGCGCTCCACCATGCGGCCCACCGCTCGACCTTCGGTTCGACGCTGGTCGACCACGCGCTCATGCGGGTGGTGCTGGCCGACCTGGCGGTTGAGTCCGAGGCGGCGACGGTGACGGCGATGCGCCTGGCGCGTGCCTTCGACGAGGCCGCCCGCGGTGACGAGGACGCGGACGCGCTGCGGCGCATCGCTACCGCCGTGGGCAAGTACTGGATCTGCAAGCGCCAGCCCACACACATCGGCGAGGCGCTCGAATGCCTCGGTGGGAACGGCTACGTCGAGGAATCGATCATGCCCAGGCTGTTCCGGGAGAGCCCGCTCAACGGGATCTGGGAAGGCTCGGGCAACGTGATCTGCCTGGACGTGCTGCGGGCGATGGCCCGGGAGCCGGTGGCGCTGGAGGCGTTCCTGTCCGAGGTCGACGCCACCCGCGGTGCGGACCGCCGGCTCGACGACGCCGTGGCGCGCGTGCGCCATGAGCTCGGGGATCTGGTGGGCATCGAGTCCCGGGCCCGGCGGGCCGTGGAGGCCATGGCCTTGGCCTTCCAGGGCAGCCTGCTGGTGCGCTACGGGCACCCCGCAGTCGCCGACGCCTTCTGCGCCTCCCGCCTGACCGGCGAGGAGGGCCTGGTGCTGGGCACGCTGCCGCCGGGGCTCGATCTCGGCACGATCATCGAGCGCTCCCGGCCC
>DASSDL010000245.1:0-27658 GCA_035697145.1 Acidimicrobiales bacterium | reverse complement strand
AGCTACGCGCTGCAGATCCTGAACGACGTCTACGTCGACACGATGCGCAACGTGCTGGGCGTGCCGGTGCTGGTGGGACGCAAGCCCGACGACGAGAAGTTCGCCGGGGCCGACGCCACCTACACCTGCGAGGGCGTGATGGCCGACGGCAAGGCCCTGCAGATGGGCACCAGCCACGAGCTGGGGCAGAACTTCGCCAAGGCCTTCGACATCACCTATTCCGATGTCGACGGCGGCTTGCAGCACTGCTGGACGACCTCGTGGGGGTCGACGACCCGGATGGTCGGCGGCCTGATCATGACCCATGGCGACGACGACGGCTTGGTGGTGCCGCCGGCGCTGGCCCCGATCCAGGCGCTGGTGCTGGTGGTGAAGGACGAGGGCGGTACCGGGGAGCGGGCGGCGGCGCTGGCCGGTGAGCTGGGCGCCGCAGGCGTCCGCACCCGGCTCGACGATCGCGTGGGGCAGACCTTCGGCCGCCGGGTCACCGACTGGGAGCTCAAGGGGGTGCCGGTGCGGGTGGAGATCGGGCCCCGCGACCTGGCGGCCGACGCCGCCACGCTCGTGCGGCGCGACACCGGAACCAAGGAGCAGGTGCCGTTGGCCTCGCTGCGGGAGCGGGTCGAGAGCCTGATCACCGACATCCAGCGGGACATGCTCGCCGATGCCGTGAGCCGGCGCGCCGCCAACATCGCCGACGCGTCCGACCTCGAAGAGGCCGCCGCAGCCAGCAAGAGCGGCTTCGCGCGGCTTCCGTGGCGGCTGGTCCGGGGTGAGGGCGAGGCCCGGCTGGCCGCCGATGGCGTCAGCGTCCGGTGCCTGCAGCGGCCGGACGGGTCGTTGCCGCGGTCCGAGAACGAGGACGACCTGGTCGCCTTCGTCGGCCGCGCCTACTGAGCGCGCCAGATCGACGACGGATCGGTCGGCGTCCGCGCCCCCGCGCGCGGGCCGTGATCGGCCCCTACTCTCCGCTGACGAGTCCGAGCCGGCTATACTTCGGGGTCCGTTCCGTTCGATCCCATCGAGCGAAGGCGTGGGCTTGGGCCCACGCCTTTCGTATGACAAGAGGAGGTGTAGCAGCAGATGAGCGTCACAGACCGTGTGCGTGACCTCGTGCTACCGCTCCTCGACGATCGTCATCTCGACCTGTACGACGTCGAGATGCAGGGGCCCGTCCTGCGGGTCGTCGTCGACAGCCCCCCGGGCAGTGGCGGGGGCCTCGACCTCGACGTGCTGGCCGACACCACCCGGGCGGTGTCGCGGGCGCTCGACGAGGCCGATCCGATCACCGGCCGCTACACGCTCGAGGTCACCAGCCCGGGGCTCGAGCGCACGCTGCGACGCCCCGAGCACTTCGAGCGGGCGGTGGGTGAGACCGTGAAGATTCGCACCGTGGCGGGCTCGGGCGACGAGCGCCGCATGGAGGGTCAGCTCGTCGTGGCCGACGACACGGGCGTGGTCGTGCGGACGGGAGTCGCCGACGACGGGACGGTGTTGGAGCAACGGCTCGCCTACCACGACATCGAGCGGGCGCGCACCGTGTTCGAGTGGGGCCCCGCCGCGCCCCCCTCCCCCAAGCGCAAGAGTGACGAGAAGAGGGAACGCAGGCAATGAGCGAGCGTCAGCGAGCGAATCGCAAGCACAGTGTGTTGCTTGCCGCGAAGCGGCAATCGCTCATTGGCGGACCGGAGGTCCGCCGATGAGCGAAATGATGGAAGCGCTGCAGGCGCTTGCCGCCGAGAAGGGCATCTCGGTCGACACGCTGATGGCCGCCCTGGCCGACGCGCTCGAGTCGGCCTACAAGCGGATGCCCGGGGCCCACGAGTACGCGTGGGTCACGATCGACCCCACCAACTTCGACATCCGCGTCTACGCCCAGGAGATCGACGAGGACGGCGAGCCCTACGGCCCGGAGCTCGACGTCACCCCCAAGGACTTCGGGCGCATCGCCGCCCAGACCGCCCGCCAGGTCATGACCCAGCGGATCCGAGAGGCCGAGCGCGAGCTGCGCTACGAGGAGTACGCCGGCCGCGAGGGCGACATCGTCACCGGAACCGTGCAGCAAGGCGACAGCCGCTACACGCTGCTCAGCCTCGGCCCGGTGGAGGCCCTGCTGCCACAGGCCGAGCAGGTGCCCCACGAACGACCCGAGCCCAACAGCAGGCTCAAGGCCTACATCGTCGAGGTCCGCCGCACGTCCAAGGGCCCCCAGATCGTCGTGTCGCGCACCCATCCGGGCCTCATCCTGGAGCTGTTCAAGCTCGAGGTTCCGGAGATCGCCGACGGCATCGTCGAGATCAAGGCCTGCGCCCGCGAGCCCGGGCACCGCACGAAGATCGCCGTGTGGTCCAACGACCCGAACGTCGATCCCGTGGGTGCCTGCGTCGGCGCCCGGGGCGCCCGGGTGCGGCAGGTGGTCAACGAGCTGCGGGGCGAGAAGATCGACATCGTCCCCTTCTCCGACGACCCCTACGAGTTCGTGGCGAAGGCCCTGTCCCCGGCCAAGGTCAAGGAGGTGCGCATCGACGAGGCCACGGGCGTGGCCGAGGTGATCGTTCCCGACTACCAACTGTCGCTGGCCATAGGCAAGGAGGGGCAGAACGCCCGCTTGGCGGCGCGCCTGACCGGGTGGCGGGTCGACATCAAGAGCGAGACCCAGCTCGTCGAGGAGGAGGCATACGGCCAGCAGGACTGGGCCGAGGGCGAGTGGGTGGTTGACCCCGACACCGGTGAGCAGGTGTGGCAGCCCGCGGAGGGTGGCCCCGCGGTGTCGGCCGAGGAGTGGGAGGCGGCGCTGACCGAGGCCCCCGGAGGCAACGGCGAGCCGGCGGCCGGCGACTCCGAGGGAGCGGAGGCCGAGGCCCCGGTGGAGGCCAGCGCGGACCCGGACGCAGAGGCGGCGGGGGCCAGCGCGGACCCGGACGCGGAGGCCCCGGCGGAGGCGAACGGGGACGCCGACGCGGAGGCCCCGGCGGAGGCCGAGGCGGAGATCCACGCGGACTCGCCGCCGGACGACGCCGCGGCCGCCGATGCGGTCGAGGTGCCGGCCGAGGGTGGCGCCGAGCCCCGCGCCGACGAGGAGTAGTCGATCACGCCGATCCGCACCTGTGTGGGGTGCCGACGGCGGCGGCCTCAGAGCGAGCTGGTGAGGTTCGTATGCTCGCCGGAGGGATCCATCGTCGAGGGCCGTACACTGCCGGGACGCGGAGCCTGGCTCTGCAAGGACGCTCTCGCTGCGTGCCGGGAGCGCGCCGAGCGGAGAGGCGCATTCGCCCGAGCATTCCGGTGTTCGTGCCGGTAGCAGCGTCTGCGCGAGGATAGGGGACCGCGATTCGCACCGATCGATGCGTGGATCGCGCCCAAGAGAAGACGGAAGGGCTGGTCTCAGAGAACTTGGCAGCAAAGATCCGGGTCCACGAGCTCGCCAAGGAGCTCGGGCTCACCAACAAGGAATGCCTCGATCTCTGCCTGGCATTGGGCATCGGGGTCAAGACGCACTCCTCGGGCATAGAGGAGGCGCAGGCCGACCGCGTCCGCCGTCGCGCCCAGCGCGACGGCCTGGTGCGCGACCGCCAACCCGAGGCACCCAGCGGCAAGACCAGTGCCGACGAAGCCGCCGAGACTGCGGACGGCGCCAAGGCTGCCGCGAAGAAGGCCCCAGCCAAGAAGGCCGCCGCCACCAAGAAGGCGGCTGGCACCAAGAAGGCGGCTGCCACCAAGAAGGCCGCGGCGGCGACGGCCGCACCCGCCGCCGAGTCCGCGCCCGAGACGGCCGTGCCTGCCGCGCAGCCCGAGCCTGCCGCTCCAGCCGAGTCCACCGATGCCGAGGCCCCGGCGCAACCCCGGCCCGTCGATGTTCCCGCCGAACGTCCGGCCGCCGCGGCGGCCGATGTGGCCCCGGCCGCACCGCCCCCGCCCGACCAGCCGGCGAAGCGGATCCCGCCGCCGGCGCCCCCGAGGCCCGCGCCCACTCGCCCGACGCCGCCGGCGCCGCCGGGCCGGCTCGTCACCTCGTCCGGCAGCGAGCGCCCGGTACGCCGGCCCGATCTCGACGGCGCCCCCGCCGCGCCGCCCCGCCCGGCCGCAGCCGCCGGTGCGCCCGCCCCGGTCGCGCCCCGCCAGCGCCCCACGGCGCCCCCGCCGGTGCGCCCGGCCGCCCCGGAACCGAGCGGTCGCGCCGCTGCGCCGGCGCCCGGCCGTTCCGCGCCCAGCGAGCCCCGACCCCCCGAGTCGCCGTCCGGCAGGCCCATACCGCCGCCCCCCGGTCCGCCGGTGTCATCGTCGGGCAAGCCCATCCCGCCACCGCCTGGGCAGGGCGGCCGAGGTCCCACCACCCCCCAGCGGGGACCCGGTCGCAGCGCGGGTGGTCCGCCTAGCCGCGGCCGACCGGGTGTCGGCACCGGCACCGGTGGTCCCGGCGCTGGGGGCGCCGGCCGTCCCTTCGGTGGCGGTCCCGGTGGCCGCCCCGGTGGCGCGCCGCCCATGGGCGGCCCCGGACCCGGTGGTCCGGGTGGTCGTCCGGGTGGCGGTCCCCGTGGCGCGCAGCGCACACCGCCCCGCCGCCGTGGGCGCCGCCGCCGCAGCCGTGAAGAGCTGCAGCCCATGGAGGTGCCGACGTACACGCCGGCGTCCGCCCCCGTGCCCGAGGGTGTCGTCGTGCTCGAACGTGCCTCGACACCGCAGGACCTCGGCCCCAAGCTCAACCGCACGGCGGCCGACGTCGTTCGCTTCCTGATGGCGCAGGGCGAGATGGTCACGGCGACGCAGTCGCTGACCGACGACATGATCGAGCTGTTTGCGGCCGAGATCGGTGCTGAGGTGCGGCTCGTCGACCCGGGCGAGGAGCAGGAGGTCGAGCTCCAGCGCCAGCTCGGCGTCGAGGAGCTGTTCGACGACGACGACGCCGGCGAGGTCGAGCCGCGTCCGCCGGTCATCACGGTGATGGGTCACGTCGACCACGGCAAGACCAAGCTGCTCGACCGCATTCGCAACGCCAACGTCGTCGAGGGCGAGGCCGGCGGCATCACCCAACACATCGGCGCCTACCAGACCGAGAAGAACGGCCGGCGCATCACGTTCATCGACACGCCGGGGCACGAGGCGTTCACCGCCATGCGCGCCCGGGGTGCGCAGGCCACCGACATCGTCGTGCTGGTGGTGGCCGCGGACGACGGGGTCATGCCCCAGACGGTCGAGGCGCTGAACCACGCCAAGGCGGCCGAGGTCCCCATCGTGGTGGCCATCAACAAGATCGATCGCGAGGAGGCCAACCCCGATCGGGTGAAGCAGCAGCTCTCCGAGCTTGGTCTCATCCCCAGCGACTGGGGCGGTGACACCGAGATGGTGCCGGTGTCCGCGCTGGCTGGTCAGGGCATCGACGAGCTGCTGGAGACCCTGCTGCTGGTGGCCGACCTGCAGGACCCGCCCATCGCCGCGAGCCCCGACGGCCGTGCCGCCGGGGTGGTGCTGGAAGCCAACCTCGACGTGGGCCGGGGCCCGGTGGCCTCGGTGCTCGTGCAGCGGGGAATGCTGCGGGTCGGCGATCCGCTGGTCGCGGGCGCCGCCTGGGGCCGGGTCCGCGCGCTCATCGACGACCACGGCGAGAACGTGAAGGAGGCCGGGCCGTCCATGCCCGTGCAGGTGCTGGGCCTCAACGAGGTGGCCGACGCCGGCGACCAGTTCATCGTCGCTCCCGACGAGAAGCTGGCACGGTCGGTGGCCGAGACCCGCGAGCACTGGCAGCGGGTCGCCAGCCTGGGCCGGGAGGCCGCGGTCACCGGCGGCGGCGCCAGGCTTGAGGACATCTTCCAGCAGATCCAGCAGGGCGAGGTGGCCACGCTCAACCTGGTGCTCAAGGCCGACGTGACCGGCTCGCTCGAGGCGCTCACCGATGCCCTCCGCAAGCTCGAGCGCGACGACGTCAAGCTGTCGTTCGTCCAGCGGGGCGTCGGTGGCATCACCAAGAGCGACGTGCAGCTGGCGGCGGCGTCCAACGCCACGATCATCGGGTTCAACGTGCGGCCCGACCGCACGTCCCGAGAGCTGGCGATGGCCGAGGGCGTCGAGATCCGGACCTACGAGATCATCTACCAGGTCCTGGAGGACATCGAGAACGCGCTGCTCGGCATGCTGCAGCCCACCTTCGAAGAGGTGGTCACCGGCGAGGCCGAAGTGCGGGAGATCTTCTCGGTGCCCCGCGTCGGCCGGGTGGCCGGCTGCTACGTCACCAACGGCGTGATCACCCGCGGGTCGAAGGTCCGGTTCCTGCGCGACGGCACGGTCATCTGGAAGGGCACCGTCTCGTCGCTCAAGCGCTTCAAGGACGACGTCCGTGAGGTGCACTCGGGCTTCGAGTGCGGCATCGGGCTGTCCGACTTCCAGGACCTCAAGCAGGGCGACGTCATCGAGACCTACGAGGAGCGGGAGATCCCGCGGACGTAGCGGCGGCCGGCGGCGCGAGCCGGCCCTCGGGAGCACCCGCTCTACGCTGGGCCCGTGCATGCCGCGGCGGTCCGCTTCGAGCTCTACCTGCGCGAGTGCCGCTCGCTGAAGGCCAAGCGGTCGGCGGTCCGCCCCATCGTCGAGGGCCTCTGGCGGCGCTACCGGGTCTCGGCATCGGAGATCGCCCACCAGAACGCGTGGCACCTCAGCACCGTCGGGGTGGCGGCGGTGGCACCCACGTTGTCGCACCTCTACGAGGTGCTCGACGAGGTGGAGCGGTTCGTGTGGTCGTTCCCGGAGGTCGAGGTCCTCCGGGTGGATCGCTTGTGGATCGAGGAAGAGGAGGAGAAGCCATGAGCAGCAAGCGTTCTCGTTTGCACGGGACCGCCCGGGATTATCCCCGTACGGCCCGGCTGAACCACCTCGTGCAGGAGATCGTCGCCGACGAGATCGAGCGGCTCGACGACGATCGGCTCGGGCTGTTCACCGTGGTGGCGGTGGACGTCGAGCCCGACCTGCGGCGGGCCACGGTGTTCTACACGAGCCTGTCGGCCGCAACGGCCGACAACGCGAGCGACGAGCTGGCGGAGGCGCTGGCCCGGCACCGGGGCCGCCTGCAGGCGGCCATCGGCCGCCAGGCGCACCTCAAGCGCACGCCGGAGCTGGTGTTCCGGCAGGACACGGTGATCCGCCAGGCCGAGCGGATCGAGGAGATCATCCGCGAGATCGCCAGCGACGAGCGCAGCTGATGGCGCGGCGGGCCCCGGCCGCCGGGCTCGGGCCGGGGCCGGCGGGCGTGGCGGTGGTGGACAAGCCGGCAGGCTGGACGTCACACGACGTCGTGGCCAAGGCCCGGGGCCTGCTCGGCACCCGCAAGGTCGGTCACGCCGGCACCCTCGACCCCGACGCCACCGGGGTGCTCGTCCTGGGGGTCGGCGGCGCCACTCGCCTCCTCGGCTACGTCACCGGTCTCGACAAGTCGTACGTGGGTGAAGTGGTGCTGGGCACGGCGACATCCACACTCGACGCGTCGGGCGAGGTGACGGGCACCTGGGACATGTCGGGCGTCGGGGTCGCCGACGTGCGGTCGGCCGCGGCCCGCCTCACCGGGGACCTCCTGCAGGTGCCTCCGATGGTGTCGGCCAAACAGGTCGGCGGCCGCCGGCTGCACGAGCTGGCCCGGGCCGGTGTCGAGGTCGAACGCGAGCCGGTGGCGGTGCGCGTCGACCGCTTCGAGGTGGACGACCCGGTGGCTCCGGGGGTGTTCCCGGTCTCGGTCGCCTGCTCGTCGGGGACCTACGTGCGATCGCTCGCCGCCGACCTCGGTGCCGCGCTCGGCGGTGGGGCGCACCTGCGCCACCTGCGTCGCACCGCCGTGGGACCGTTCGGGAGCGAGGAGGCGGTCCCGCTGGAGGCGCTGACGCCCGAGCGCCTGCTCCCGCCGATCGAGGCGCTCCGGGGTCACCCCCGGGTGGTCGTCGACGACGATGTGGCGGCAATGGTGCGCCACGGTCGCGTGTTCGACGACGGGGCGTTGGGGGCGGCCGGCGCCGGTCCCTGGGCGATCGTCGACGCGGGGGGCACGCTGCTGGCGGTGTACGAGCGCCACCGGGGCGGCACCGTCAAGCCCGACGTGGTGATCGCATAGAGCCGGCGCGGAAAGGCGCCGGCTCTACGCGGCGTGCTTCCCGCTCATGGCGCCTCCGGCGCCGGGCCGCTCGGGCCACGGCTGCGCCTATCGGCGCAGCCTCTTGGCTTCTTTGAAGATTTTCGGCGCCTATGGGCCACTTTCCCCTCAAAGAGTGCGGCCTTCCGCGCGGACGCGCGCTCGCAGATAGGGTCAACGGGGTTCACCGACCGAAGGGGCGTGCAATGGCGCAGCCCGAACCCGAGGCACATATCGCCGACTCATTGATCGACCTGATCGGCAACACGCCGCTTGTCCGGCTGAACCGCGTGACCGATGGGCTGGCCTGCACCGTGGTCGCCAAGCTGGAGATGCTGAACCCAGGCGGCAGCGTCAAGGATCGCCCCGCCCTGGCCATGATCGAGCAGGCCGAGCGCGATGGCGCGCTGAAGCCGGGCGGCACCATCGTCGAGCCGACCTCCGGCAACACCGGCGTCGGGCTGGCCATCGTCGCCGCC
Source organism: Acidimicrobiales bacterium (assembly GCA_035697145.1). Lineage (GTDB taxonomy): Bacteria > Actinomycetota > Acidimicrobiia > Acidimicrobiales > VFJN01 > DASQUK01. Next base: position 19,072 of record DASSDL010000245.1, on the reverse strand, counting down.
CAGCGCGGCTACCGCTGCATCTTCGTGGTGACCGACAAGGTGGCGCCCGAGAAGATCCGGCTGCTCGAGGCCTACGGCGCCGAGGTGGTCGTGTGCCCGGTGGCGGTGGAGCCCGACGACCCCCGGTCCTACTACTCGGTCGCCGAGCGGCTGGTGCGCGAGACCCCCGGCGCCTTCCGCCCCAACCAGTACGGCAACGAATGGAACCCCTGGGCCCACGAGCACTCGACCGGGCCCGAGATCTGGCGCCAGACCGCCGGCCGCGTCACCCACTTCGTCGCCGGCGTGGGGACCGGCGGCACGATCACCGGGGTCGGCCGGTACCTCAAGGCCCAGGACCGGAGCATCCAGATCGTAGGCGCCGACCCCGAGGGATCGGTCTACTCCGGCGGCTCCGGCCGGCCATACCTGGTCGAGGGCATCGGCGAGGACTTCTGGCCCTCGACCTACGACCCCTCGCTGGTCGACCGGGTGGTGCCGATCAGCGACGAGGACAGCTTCCTCATGGCCCGCCGGGTCACCTGCGAGGAGGGCCTGCACATCGGTGGCTCGGGCGGCACGGCCGTGGCGGCGGCGCTCGAGGTAGGCCGGGGCCTCGGTCCCGAGCACCTGGTGGTGGTGTTGATCCCCGACTCGGGACGGGGCTACCTGTCGCGGGTCTTCGACCAGGACTGGATGGCAGGCTACGGGTTCCTCCGCGCCGCCGGGGAGCACACGGTCGCCGACATCATCGAGGCCCGCAGGGGTGACATCCCGCCGCTCGTGTACATCCAGCCCGACGAGACGGTGCGCCGGGCCGTCAACGTCATGCGGGGCTACGGCGTGTCGCAGTTGCCCGTGGCGAAGGGGGAGATGCCGCTGGCAGCGGCCGAGATCCTGGGCGCCGTCGACGAGCTGGCGCTCATGGACCGGGCCTTCCACGAACCGGCCGTGATGGACGAGCCGGTGGAGAAGGTGATGGGAGCCCGGCTCCCGACCATCGGCATAGGCCAGCCGATCGCGCTGGCGGTCGAGCTCCTGGACCGGGCCGGTGCCCTGGTGGTGCTGGCGGGTGGGCGTCCGCACGTCGTGCTCGGCCGCAGCGACGTCCTCAACCACCTCTCCCAGGCCGAGCGCTGATGCCCGACCTCGACGGGTTCGAGACCCGAGCCATCCATGACGGGCAGGAGCCCGATCCAGCCAGTGGGGCCGTGGTGCCTCCCATCAGCCTCTCGACCACGTTCGCCCAGTCCGCGGTCGCGCAACACAAGGGCTGGGAGTACTCGCGCAGCGGCAACCCCACCCGTGACTCGCTGGAGGCCTGCCTGGCGTCGCTCGAGGGTGGCGGGCGGGCCTTCGCCTTCGCCTCGGGGCTGGCCGCCGAGGACGCGGTGCTGCGTCAGCTCCGGCCGGGGGAGCGGATCGTGCTCGGCAACGACGCGTACGGCGGCACCTACCGGCTGATCGACAAGATCTACGGACCGGCCGGATATCCGTGGACGGCGGTCGACCTGACCGATCCGGCCTCCCTCGACCGCGACTGGCCACAGGGCACGGCAATGGTGTGGGCCGAGACGCCCACGAACCCCGCCATGGCGATCGTCGACATCGCCGCGGTCGCCGAGGTGGCGCACCATCGCGGTGCCCGCCTGGTGGTGGACAACACGTTTGCCACGCCCTACCTGCAGCTGCCCCTGGCCCTGGGGGCCGACGTCGTGGTCCACAGCGCCACCAAGTACCTGGGTGGCCACTCCGACGTCGTCGGAGGCTGCGTGGTCACCGACGACGCCGAGCTCGCCGACGGCATCGGTTTCGTGCAGAACGCCGCCGGTGCCGTGCCGTCGCCCTTCGACTGCTACCTGGTGCTGCGGGGCCTCAGGACGCTGGGCGTCCGCATGGACCGCCACTGCGACAACGCCCGCGCCGTCGTCGAGCTGCTGCAGGAGCATCCGGCCGTCGAGCGGGTGCTGTGGCCGGGGCTGCCGGAGCACCCCGGCGCGGACGTGGCCAAGCGGCAGATGCGAGACGCGGGGGGCATGGTCTCCTTCGTCGTGCGGGGCGGCGAGGACGCCGCCGTGCGGCTGGTCGAGCAGACCCGCCTGTTCGTCCTGGCGGAGTCGCTGGGGGCGGTGGAATCGCTCATCGAGCATCCGGCCCGGATGACCCACGCATCGGTCGAGGGGTCGGCTCTGGCGGTCGATCCGGGATTGGTCCGGCTGTCCGTCGGGATCGAGACCGCCGCCGACCTGGTGACCGACCTCCGGCAAGCCCTGGACAGTCTCTGAGAGGCTCGCCTGAGAACGTGCGACCGGATCGCCCCGTTTCCGTCGACCGGTAACCTGCCGCCCCGATGGAGGTGCTTCGCGATCAGGCCCGATGCCCGTCGCCCCCGGAGGGGACGGTCGTCACCATCGGCGCCTATGACGGGGTCCACCTGGGCCACCGGTCGGTGATCCGGCTGGTGCGCCAACGGGCAGCCGAGCGCGGGCTGCGCAGCGCCGTCGTGACCTTCGACCGGCACCCCGCCTCGGTCGTGCGACCGGAGTCGGCGCCCCGGCTGCTCACCGATCTCGAGCAGAAGCTCGAGCTCCTGGCCGAGACCGGGATCGACTACTGCCTGGTGATCGCCTTCGACGAGGCCCGCAGCCGGGAGACGGCCGAGGACTTCGTCAAGGAGGTCCTGGTCGACTGCCTCAACGCCGGGGACGTGGTGGTGGGCGAGGACTTCCACTTCGGCTACCGGCGGGCGGGCAACGTGCCCCTGCTGCGCCGGCTGGGTGCGGAGCTGGGCTTCGAGGTCGACGGCATCGAGCTGGTCGGCGCCGAGGACGGCCCGGGAGGCGGCGACGTGCCGGTGTCGTCCACCCGCATCCGCCGCGCCCTGGTGGAGGGCGAACTGGCCCTGGCCAACGGGCTTCTCGGGCGGGACTACGAGGTGCGAGGAGCGGTTGCCCTCGGCGACAAGCGGGGCCGGGAGCTGGGGTTTCCGACCGCCAACGTCTCCGTACCCGGCGACATCCTGTTGCCGGCGGACGGCATCTACGCCGGGTGGTTCGAGCGGCCCGACGGATCCGTGCACGCCAGCGCCATCTCCCTTGGGCGGCGGCCCACGTTCTACGTGGAAGCCCACGTGAGCCTGCTGGAGGCGCACCTGCTGGACTTCGACGGCGACCTCTACGACGAGCACGTCAAGGTGCGGTTCGTGGCCCGCCTGCGCGACGAGGTGCGCTTCGATTCGGTCGAGGCCCTGGTCGAGCAGATCCGGCGGGACGTCGACCAGGCCCGGGAGCTGTTGCGCGCCTGACGCCCGGCCGTGGCCCGAGCGGCCCGCTGCGAGGCAGCAAGAGCGGGAAACACGCTTCGTCCCCGCACCCTGGTCGCTGGCGACGGCCCTGTCGCGCCCGGCGCGTGGCTTATGGTGTAAGTGGGAGTACAGATGACGGGCAAGGACGACGAACCTTCCAGCGACGATGACCTGGCGGCCGTCATCCCACTGCGTGGGAGCGATCGGTCGGGAAGTCAGGATCCGATCGTCGGCCCCACCCGTGCCGCACCCGAAACGGGCCAGCTCGTCGCCGTTCCGCGGCTCGCCCGCCACGAGGTCGTGCTCGACGACGACCACCGGGTGGGGGTGGCCGTGTGCGGTCAGGGTGTGCCGGTCGTGCTGGTCCATGGCTTCACCGCCGAGGGCATCCTCTACGCGCAGACCCTGTCGCGGCTGGTGCGCATGGGTTTCAAGGTCGTCGCCGTCGACGTGGCCGGCCACGGCGGCACCCAGGGCCTGCCCACGGGGGGAGAGAAGCTGGAGTCGTACACCCGGCTACTGGCACGGGTGTTGGACGAGCTCGGCGTGCGGCGGGCGCTGTTCGCCGGTCATTCGATGGGCGGGCGGCTGGTCACCCAGCTGGTGGCGGAACAGCCCGACCGCGCGATCGGCGTGGTGCTCATCGACGCCGTGGTGGGCGACTGCTGGGATCGGCTGATCCGCGTCTCGCGCTTCGCACCGCCGGTGCTGCTGGGCGTCGCCGCCGCCCTCGCCCTGGACACGCTCTCGACCCTGCCGTGGCTACGGAACCCGACCCAGGCGATCAAGCTCGGTCGCCTGGTGGCGCCGACGCTGCTGGGCCACGCGCGCCGACCCTGGCGGTTGCTGGGGCCGGCGGTGTCGATGCTGCGATCGCAGGACAGTCGCGAGATGCTCGAGAAGCTGGCCGACGAGCGCATCCCCGTGGTGGTGATCCACGGCGACCGCGACATCGCGGTCCCGTACCGCACGGCGGTGGACGCCGCCCGCCGATCCGGGGGCACCCTCGTCACCATCCACGGCGGGACGCACTCGTGGCTCTTGAAGGACCCCGAAACCCTGCCGGCGGTGATCGACGAGTTGCTCGACGGTCCGTTGGCCAGGGTGCGGGCCGCGGTGCTCGGCGCGGCCGGGCTCGCCCCTGGAGCGACGCCGGAGCAGATGGAGCTGGCGTTCCTCGGTCCCCACGCACTGGTGCGCCGCCTCACGCCCTCGCCCGAGCTGCGCACCGGCCGCCAGCACCACCGCCGGGCCCGCTATCGCTGGACGGTGGACCCGGCGGCAGAGGAGCAGCCGGCCTGATCCCGACTTCGCTGATCCGCGGAACCCGCTGGTAGGCTTGTCCGACGCTCTGAGCGACGTGCGAACGCGCATCGGGGCAGGGTAAGCAGTCACCCGAGCAACGAAGGAAACACGTGTCCGACCAGATCGACGCGGCAAAGCCCGGCATCATCGCCGAGCACAAGCTCCACGACAGCGACACCGGGTCGCCAGAGGTGCAGATCGCGCTGCTCACGGCACGCATCAACCACCTCAACGACCACCTCGGCAAGCACCGGAAGGACCATCACAGCCGCCGTGGGCTGCTGCAGCTGGTCGGCCGGCGTCGCCGGCTGCTCGACTACGTGCGAGCCAACGACGTCGAACGCTACCGGGCGATCATCGCCCGCAACGGCCTCCGCCGGTAAGGCCGAAAGCACCTCGGGAGCGGCCCTCGGGCCGCTCTCATCGCATACTGGTACACAACAGAACCCCTGGCGGCGTGGAGGTCAGCTGCCAGTCGCCTTCCCTCGGGACACCTCGGGGGTTGCCGACTGGGAACTGGCCCCGCCGCCCCCAACTCCGGTGGCCCAAGCGCCGCCGGGAAGGAGAGCGACCGATGGCTGATCCCATCGTCGTGTCCGGCCCGATCTCCGGCGCCGACACATCACTGACATTCGAGACCGGCAAGATCGCGTTCCAGAGCCAAGGCGCAGTCGTCGCCACCCTGGGTAAGACGCAGGTGCTGGTCACCGCCAACGCCGCGCACAGCGTGCGCGAGGGCATCGATTTCTTCCCCCTCACGGTCGACGTCGAGGAGCGGATGTACGCCGCCGGGCGGATCCCCGGCAGCTTCTTCCGCCGCGAGGGCCGGCCCACCGACCTGGCCATCCTCACCTGTCGGCTGATCGACCGGCCGCTGCGGCCCAGCTTCACCGACGGCTACCGGAACGAGACCCAGGTCGTAGTGACGGTCATGGGCGTCGATGGCCACAACCCCTACGACGTGCTGGCCATCAACGGCGCCTCGGCGGCCCTCATGGTGTCGGGCATCCCCTTCGAGGGACCCATCGGCGCCGTCCGCATCGCCTGGTCGTCCGAGGGCCGCTGGGTGCCGCACCCCACCTACGAGCAGAGCGAGAACGCCACGTTCGACCTGGTGGTCGCGGGTCGCCAGCTCGACGACGGCGATATCGCCATCATGATGGTCGAGGCCGGCGGCACCGAGGGTGCCTGGCAGCTGTACCAGGACGGGACGCCCTACGTCACCGAAGAGGTGATCGCGGGCGGGCTCGAGGCGGCCAAGACCTGGATCCGCGAGTCGATTGAGCTGCAGCGGCAGCTCGTCGACGCCGCCAAGGGCGCCGACCTGATCACGCCCCTCGAGTGGGAGCCTCAGCTCGACTACGGCGACGACGTGCTCGCCCGCGTCGAGGCCCTGGGCACCGAGCGACTTGCCCAGGCGTCGCAGATCACCGCCAAGGCCGAGCGCAACGCCGCCACCGACGAGGCCGTGGCCGCCATCCGGGCCGAGCTGGCCGACGAGTTCCCCGAGCGTGACGGCGAGATCAAGGCCGCTGCCCGTGCGCTGCAGAAGAACGTCATCCGGCGGCGCATCGTGGAGGAAGGATTGCGCATCGACGGGCGAGGCGCCCGAGACATCCGGCCCCTGTCGGCCCAGGTGGCCGTGCTGCCCACCGCCCACGGGTCGGGACTGTTCCAGCGGGGCGAGACCCAGGTCCTCAACGTGACCACTCTCGGCATGCCCAAGACCGACCAGATCCTCGACAACCTGGGCAACCGCGACCGCAAGCGCTACATGCACCACTACAACATGCCGCCCTCGGCCAACGGCGAGACGGGCCGGGTGGGCAGCCCGAAGCGCCGCGAGATCGGGCACGGGCTCCTCGCCGAGCGGGCGCTGCTCCCGGTGGTGCCCAGCGCCGAGGAGTTCCCCTACGTGCTGCGCCTGGTGTCGGAGGTGCTGGCGTCAAACGGCTCGACCTCGATGGCGTCGGTGTGCGCGTCGACCATGTCCCTGATGGACGCCGGCGTCCCCATCAAGGCCGCGGTGGCCGGCATCGCCATGGGCCTCGTGTACGCCGAGGGCAAGTACACGACGCTGACTGACATCCTGGGCGCCGAGGACGCCTTCGGCGACATGGACTTCAAGGTGGCCGGCACCAGCGACTTCGTCACCGCCCTGCAGCTCGACACCAAGATCGACGGGCTGCCGGCCGACGTGCTGGCCCAGGCGCTGCAGCAGGCCTACGAGGCCCGCACGCAAATCCTCGAGGTCATGCGGACGGCCATCGCCGAGCCTCGTGGCGAGGTGGGCGAGACTGCACCGAAGATCGTCAGCTTCGAGATCCCGATGGACAAGATCGGCGAGGTGATCGGCCCCAAGGGCAAGGTCATCAACGCCATCACCACCGAGACCGGGGCCGACGTCAGCGTCGACGACGACGGCATGGTCGGCCGGGTATCGATCGGCTCCACCGACAAGGGTGCGGTTGAAGAGGCCCGCCGCCAGATCAATCTCATCCTCAACCCGCCCACGGCCGAGGTTGGCCAGATCTACCCCGGCCGGGTCGTGAACATCACCAAGTTCGGGGCGTTCGTCAACATCCTCCCCGGACGTGACGGCCTGCTGCACATCTCGAAGATCGGCGGCGGCAAGCGCATCGACAAGGTCGAGGACGTGCTCGACCTCGGTGACGAGGTCGAGGTGCGGGTCGACGACGTCGATCCCAGCGGCAAGGTGTCGCTGAGCCTGGCCACGGCACCGGATTCCCGGGGCGGTGGCTCCGACGGGGGTGGTTCGGCAGGGTCGAGCGAGACCCCGGCGTCCGCCCCGAGCGACAGTGACTTGGTCAGCTTCGAGGACACGTTCGACGCCGAGCTGCGCGCCGAGCTCGGTGACCTCGGACCGGCGCGGGCGTCCGTCTCCGCCGGCGATCGCGGCGACCGGGGGGACCGGGGCGACCGCGGCGACCGCGGCGACCGCGGTGGTCGCCGCCGCCGACGCCGCTAGCTTGCCGAGATCCCTCGAGGTTCCATCCCACGTGACATCCGCCGCATCAACCGAGGAAATCCGCGAGACCCGGCTGGCCAATGGCATCCGTGTCGTCACCGAGCGCATGCCCGAGGCGCGCTCGGTGGCGCTCGGGGTCTGGGTCGCAGTCGGCGGGCGTGACGAGCCCGACGAGTTGGCGGGCGCATCCCATTTCCTCGAACACCTGCTGTTCAAGGGGACGTCGACGCGCACGGCGCGACAGATCGCCGAGGCCATCGACGCGGTGGGGGGCGAAATGAACGCCTTCACCAGCCGCGAGCACACCGCCTACTACACGCGCCTGCCGGCCCACCGCGTCGGGCTGGGGCTCGACATCCTGGGCGACGTCCTGACCGACCCGGCGTTCCGACCCCACGAGGTCGAGGCCGAGCGGCAGGTGATCCTCGAAGAGATCCTCATGAACCTCGACATGCCCGAGGATCACGTGCACACCCTGCTGGCCGAGGCGATGTTCCCCGGCCACCCGCTGGGGCGCGAGGTGCTCGGCACCCGGCAGTCGGTGGAGGCAGTGACCCGTGACCAGCTCACCGAGTTCTTCGGCCACTGGTACCGGCCCCGCAACCTCGTGATCGTCGCCGCCGGCAACCTGTCGCACGAGCAGCTCGTCGACGGCTTCGATCGCTCGCTGGGGCGGCGCGAGGGTGGGGAGCGTCCGGTGCGCCAGCGCCCGACGAGCGACCCCAACCCGCGCGTGGTCCTGGGCGACCCGACCGAGCAGGTACACGTCGCCGTCGGCTGGCGGGGCGTCGACCATCACGACGACGACCGCTACGCGCTGATGGTTGCCAACCAGGTGCTGGGCGGCGGGATGTCCAGCCGGCTGTTCCAGGAGGTCAGGGAGCAGCGGGGCCTGGCGTACTCGGTGTACTCGTGGGCGTCGACCTACGACGACTCGGGATCGGCGGGCATCTACGCCGGCACCGCCCCCGCCCGGGCCGGCGAGCTGCTCGAGGTGGTCGACGACGAGGTGGCCAAGCTGGTTGCGTCAGGGGTGACCGAGAGCGAGCTCGGGGTGGCCAAGGGGTTCATCGAGGGTTCGCTGGTGTTGGGCCTCGAGGACTCGGCGTCGCGCATGGCGCGCCTGGGCCGCACCCTGATGGCCCGCGACGAGATCGTGACCGTCGACGACCAGCTCGCCCGGATCAGGGCCGTCACCGCCGACGACGTCGGCGCCGTGGCCGCCCGGGTCTACGGGGGCGACCGCTCGCTGGCCGTCATCGGCCGGGTCGACGACGGCCTCCTGGGCTAGGCGCCGGGGCTGACCAAGCCCAGCCCAGCCCATCTCGTTCTGGTCGTAGCTGTGCGGTCACATGCCGTGTAGCTACGACCAGTTGGCGTCAGAGGTCAGCGACGTTCGCTGACGGCGCCGTCGATCACATTGACGACTCGGTCGATGCCGACGGCGCCGAGCAGCCGGCGGTCGTGGGTCACGAGGATCAGCGTGCCGGCGTAGCCCTGGAGCGCCAGTTCCAGCTGCTCGATGGCCGGCAGGTCGAGGTGGTTGGTGGGCTCGTCCAGGACCAGCAGGTTGACGCCCCGCGCCTGGAGGGCGGCCAGGGTGGCGCGGGTGCGCTCCCCCGGCGACAGCGAACCCGGCGGGCGCAGCACTCGCTCGGCACCGAGGCCGAACTTCGCCAGCACCGAGCGGGCATCACCGGCCGTCTCGGTGCCCGTGCTCGCCATGAAGCCGTCGAGCAGGGTGGCGTGGCCGTAGAAGTAGTCGCGTCCCTGGCCGATCTCCCCGACCACCACGCCGGGTCCCATCCGGCGCCGACCGGCGGCGAGGGGCACGCGGCCGAGCAGGGCCCGCAGGAGGGTCGTCTTGCCGGACCCGTTGGCGCCCACGATGGCCATCCGGTCACCCCAGCCGACCTCGAGCGACACGGGTCCCAGGACGAAGCCACCCTCGCCGGGGCCCACGCCGTCGACCTCGGCGTCGTCTCCCCGCAGTTCGACGACCGCGTCGTCCACGCGCGCCACCACGTCGGCGCTGCGCCCCGCGTCGGCGATCGTGAGCCGGAGGTCCCAGCCCTCCCACGGCTTGTCCACGACGGCGAGCCGGGCCAGGGCCTTCTCGGTGCGCCGGGCGTGGGCGGCCATGCTCTCCGAGCTCTGCACGTGGCGATGGCGGATGAACTTGTCGGTCTCACCGGATCGCTTGGCGGTGCGGGCTCCCTTGGCGGCCCAGCGGCGCTGGGTCCGGGCCCGCTCCACGAGCGTGTCGCGCTGGTCGACATAGGTCCGATGGTCCTGTGCGGCGTGCAGGCGGGCCCTGGCACGCTCGTCGAGGTACGCCGTCCAGCCACCGTCGTAGCGGGTGAGCGTGCGGGCGTGGTCGTCGATCTCCGCGACCGCCGTCACCGTGTGTTCGAGGAACGCGCGGTCGTGCGAGACCAGGACCAGCGGCGCCGCAAGCCCGAGAACGAAACGCTCCAGCCGGTCGAGGCCGTCGAGGTCCAGGTCGTTGGTGGGCTCGTCGAGCAGGAATGCGTCGAAGCGCGCCAGCAGCAGCGCCGCCAGCTGCACCCTGGCCGCCTGACCGCCGGAGAGGTGCACGGTGGCACGATCGAGCAGCCCGCCGGGCAGGCCGAGATCGGCGGTCACGGCCCCGGCGCGGGCGTCGATGTCGGCACCACCGAGGGCGAGCCAGCCGTCCAGGGCGGCTGCATACGACTCATCGGCCGCAGGCTCACCCCTGGTGAGTGAACCAATGGCGGCGTCGAGGCGCGCCCCCGCGTCGGCCACGCCGGTGCGCCGCGCCAGCAGCGCGCGCACCGTCTCGCCGGGCTGTGGCCGCGCCTCCTGGGGCAGGTAGCCGACGGTGGCGGATCGCGGAGCCAACCGCACCTGGCCGTCCTCCGGCGGCCGGAGGCCGGCGAGCGTCCGCAGGAGCGTGGACTTGCCCGAGCCGTTGGGTCCCACCAGCCCCAGCCGGTCCCCGGGCGCGACGACGAGGTCGACGTCGTCGAGGAGCGGACGAGGGCCGGCGGCGACCGACAGGCCGCGGACGATGAGGCTGGCGAGGTGGGAGGACACGGCACTCCGAGAGCGTGACGGGGAACGGGACGCGTGTGGAGCCGTGTTCGCTACATCGCTACACACGATAGCCAGCCCTTCCGGCGTTCCCCGGCGTCGATTTCCGCCATGAACGGACGCCGGAACGGGTCCGCGCGAGCCGCCCCGCTAGGGTGCGGCCGCATGACCGTTCGGGTCGGTGTGTTCGGCGCCGGTGGGCGCATGGGCAGCACCGTGTGCCGGGCCGTCGCCGCCGATCCCGAGCTCGAGCTCGTGGGTGCCATCGATCCCTACCACTCGGGGCTTGACCTGCGGCACGCCACCGGCGTCGATTCCGACGTGCACATCGACCCCGACCCGACCGCTTTGCTCGGCGTGGACGTTGAGGTGGTGGTCGACTTCACCACCCTCGACGCTTGCCGTGTCAACCTTGCGTGGGCGGCCGAGCACGGGGTCCACGCCGTGGTGGGCACCACCGGGTTCACGGACGAGGACTACGACCGCGTCCGGAGCGCTTTCACGCGCAGCAACTGCGTGATCGCCCCAAACTTCGCCATCGGGGCCGTCCTCATGATGCGCTTCGCCGAGCTGGCGGCCCCGTGGTTCGAGTCCGCCGAGATCATCGAGCTGCATCACGACCAGAAGGCCGACGCACCCTCGGGCACGGCCGTGCTGACGGCGCAGCGCATGGCGGCCGCCTCGGCCGAGTGGGGCGACGATCCTACGACCAAGGAGGTGCTGGCCGGCGCCCGCGGTGCCACTGGGGCAGGCGGCATCCCGGTCCATTCCGTCCGTCTGCGGGGTCTGGTCGCCCACCAGGAGGTGCTGCTGGGGACCACCGGTCAGTCCCTGACGGTCAGGCACGACAGCTACGACCGCTCCAGCTTCATGCCGGGTGTGCTCCTGGCCGTCAAGCAGGTGGAGCACAGCCCGGGGCTGACCATCGGGCTCGACACGCTGCTCGGGCTGTAGCAACAGGGGAGGCGAACCCGTGCTCGAGGCGCGGAACATCTGGGATCTGATCGTGCGCCGGGCGGAGGCGACTCCCGAGGGCGAGCTGGCGGTGGACGAGACCGGGCGCCGCATCTCCTTCGCCGCGTATCGGGACAGGGCCGAGCGCGTGGCCGCCGGCCTGGCGAGCGACCATGCGGTGAGCGAGGGCGACGTCGTGTCGTGGATCCAGCCCTCGTGGATCGAGGCCATGGTGCTGTTCGGGGCGCTGCGCCGGCTCGGGGCCGTGCAGAACCCGATCATCCCCATCTACCGCGAGCGGGAGGTGGGCTTCATCGTCCGGCAGGCGGAGCCGACGCTGCTCGTCGTGCCCCCGGAGTGGCGGGGCTTCGACTATGCGGCGATGGCCGGCGCCGTGACCGACGGCGCCAAGACCCGGGTGCTCGTGGCCGATCGCGCCGCCGACCGCTCGCTGCCCGAAGGTGACCCCGCCAGCCTTCAGGCGGCCCCCGATGACGACGTCGACGGCGACGACGTGCCGGTGCGGTTCATCTACTACACGTCCGGCACCACCGCCGAGCCCAAGGGCGCCCGCCACGGCGATCGCTCCCTGCGGGCCGCGTCGCTGGGCATGGCGCAGCGCCTGCACCTGGCCGAGGACGACCGCTTCGCCCTGGTGTTCCCGTTCACCCACGTTGCCGGCGGCCTGTACATGTACGCGGCCATGGCCCACGGGTTCACGCTCCTGCTCGACGAGGCCTTCGACCCCCAGACGACTCCCGACCTGTTGCGCCGCGAGCGGGTTACGCAGGGCGGGGCCGGCACGTTCTTCCACCAGGTGTACCTCCAGGCTCAGCGGGCGCTGCCGGCGGGGGAGCGGTTGTTCCCGCATGTCCGCACGTTCCCCGGCGGGGGCGCCCCCAAGCCGCCGAGCCTGCACTACGACCTCAAGGCGGCGTTCGGCGTCGGGGTGGTCTCCGGCTACGGGCTGACCGAGGCGCCGGTCCTCACCATGAACGACGCCGGTGACGATGACCAGGTGCTGGCGACCACAGAGGGGCGGGCGCTGCAGGGCACTCGGCTGCGCATCGTGCGCGCCGACGGGTCGGAGTCCGACGGCGGGGAGGAGGGTGAGGTGCGGGCGCAGGGTCCGCAGATCACCCTCGGCTACCTAGACCCGGCCCTGGACGCCGATGCCTTCGACGACGACGGCTGGTTCCGCACCGGCGACCTGGGCCGGCTCGACGAGCGGGGCAACCTCACGATCACCGGGCGGCTCAAGGACGTGATCATCCGCAAGGGCGAGAACATCCCCGCGAAGGAGGTCGAGGACCTGCTGTTCACCCACCCCAAGGTCGGGGACGTGGCGGTGATCGGCCTGCGGGACGCGGACCGCGGGGAGCGGGCCTGTGCCGTAGTGGTGCCGGCCACCGGGCAGGGCCCGCTGGGATTCGAGGAGATGACGATCCACCTGCTCGACGCGGGGCTCATCACGCGCAAGCTGCCCGAGCAGCTCGAGCTGGTCGACGCCCTACCTCGCAACCCCTCGGGCAAGATCCTCAAGTTCGAGCTCCAGGCGAGATTCCAGGACTGAGGTTTCGTTTCGCAACCAGAGGTTGCGAAACGAGTCTTGGGTCGCCGCCTTTCGGCGGCGTCGTTTGCCGGTCGCTCGACCGGCGGAGCCGGCTCGAGCGACGGTGGGAGGCTCCGGCGGAGCCTCTGCCCCCCACACCCCCCGCCCATCTCCTCCCGCGTGTCAGCCGATGCGGGTGACGGGCGATGTGCCGCGGAGGGCGGCGAGCGTGCGTTTGAGTCCCGAGATGCCGGCGAGGGCACCGACCCGGTGGCCGTTGATCAGCTCGCGCTGGCAGGCGCCGTCGCCGTCCCACGCCTGGGCGCAGCCGGCCGGATCGACGTTGGCCAGCGCCAGGATCGCGCCGCTACAGCCCATCGCCCGGGCCTGGAGCAGGACCGACGCACTGCCGGTGTAGAGGCCGATAGGCAGCGCGTCGGCCTCTAGGGCAAGGCGCTCGGGGTCGCCGGTCGAATCCTTGAGGCCGGCGATCGGCAGTTCGGGCAGCAGGTCGACCGGTATGCCCGGCTGAGACGCCGTGGGGAAGTGGTAGCCGAGGACGGGGACCTCGACGGCACCGGCCACCGCCTTGTAGTAGGCGCGGGGGTCGTCCACGCCGGGGGGCGACAGCACCAGCAGGGCGTCGGCACCGTCGCCGGCGGCCCGCTGCGACAGGGCCACCGCCTGCCGGGACGAGGGTGCGCCGGACCCCGCCAGCACGGGCACTCGGCCGCCCACGGCGTCGCGCACGGCGGCGAGCAGGGCGGTGCGCTCGTCGGCTTCGAGCGTTGCGGCTTCACCGGTCGAGCCGGCCACGACAACGCCGCGAACGCCTGCGTCCACCAGCCGGGCGGCGTGGGCCGCCGTCGCCGGCGCGTCCACGGCGCCATCCCGGTCGAACAGAGTCACGAGGGCGACCCCGACGCCCTCGAAGGGTGCCACACGCGAGTGCATCGCGGTGACCCTAAACCCACGCGCCATGATCGGGCCCATGATCGACGTGGAGGACTACCTGTACTTCGTGGACGAGGCGCTCGAGGGGATGGTCACGGCGGTGACCGAGCTGGGCGACGAGCTCGCCAACCGCCGGCTGGACCTGGCGGGCGCGAACTCGCCCTACGCTGTGCTGTACCACTGCCTAGGGGTGATGGAGTACTGGGGCGGCGCAATGGTGGCCGGGCGCAGCATCGAGCGCGACCGGGACGCCGAGTTCCGGGCCAGCGGTCAGGTCGGCGACCTGGTCCGGCGCGCCCGGCAGGCGCGCCGCCAGCTCGACGCCGACATCGCCGACCTGGAACCGCACGCCCCACCGCGCGGCACGCCCGAGCCCGAGGACGCCGACCTGCCGCTGGCCCGGACCCGGGGCGGCGTCCTCCTGCACATCTACGAGGAGCTGGCGCAGCACCGCGGACAGATGGAGGTCACCCGCGACGTGCTCCGGGCGACCTGGGCACGCTCGTCCGGGTCGGCTGGAGCGTGACCACAGCGGCTCGGCCCGCGCCGCCGTAGGCTGGTCTGTCCGCCCTGTGAGGCGATCCCCGGAAGGAGCTCCCTCGTGAATACCCGCGCCGACCTGCGCAATGTGGCCATCGTGGCCCACGTCGACCACGGCAAGACCACCCTCGTCGACCAGATGCTGTGGCAGTCGGGTGCCTTCCGCGACAACCAGGACGTCGGCGAGCGCGTCCTCGACTCGATGGATCTCGAGCGAGAGAAGGGCATCACGATCCTCGCCAAGAACACCGCCGTGCGCTACGGCGACGTGAAGGTCAACATCGTCGACACCCCGGGCCACGCCGACTTCGGCGGCGAGGTCGAGCGGGGACTGTCGATGGTCGACGGGGTGCTGTTGCTGGTCGACGCCTCAGAGGGCCCGCTGCCGCAGACCCGGTTCGTGCTGCGCAAGGCGCTGGCCGCCCGGCTGCCGGTGATCCTCGTCGTCAACAAGGTCGACCGGCCCGATGCCCGGATCACCGATGTGGTGCACGAGGTCGAGGAGCTGTTCCTCGACCTCGGCGCCGACGTCGACCAGCTCGACTTCCCTATCGTCTACTGCGTGGCCCGCCAGGGCAGGGCCTCGCTCGACCGGCCCGCCGACGGGGCCGGCCTGCCCGAGGGCGAGGGCCTAAAGCCGCTGCTCGATCTCCTGGTGGAGCACATCCCGGCGCCCACGTACGATCCCGACGCACCGCTGCAGGCGCTGGTCACCAACCTCGACGCTTCGCCCTACGTCGGTCGGCTGGCGTTGTGCCGCATCCGCAGCGGCACCCTGCGCAAGGGCCAGACGGTCGCCTGGTGCCGCACCGACGGCCGCGTCGAGCGGGCCAGGCTGACCGAGCTCTACGTGACCGACGCCCTCGACCGGGTGCCTGCGCCGTCGGCCGGGCCGGGCGAGATCGTGGGCATCGCCGGCATCCCCGACATCACCATCGGCGAGACGCTGGCAGACCCCGACGATCCCCGGCCGTTGCCGGTCATCACCATCGACGAGCCCAGCCTCTCGATGACGGTCGGCATCAACACCTCGCCGCTGGCCGGGCGCGAGGGCACGCAGCTCACCGCCCGCCTGGTCCGCAACCGGCTGGACCAGGAGCTGGTCGGCAACGTGAGCATCCGCGTGCTGCCGACCGAGCGGCCCGACACCTGGGAGGTGCAGGGCCGGGGCGAGCTGCAGCTGGCTGTGCTGGTCGAGATGATGCGGCGCGAGGGCTTCGAGCTGACGGTGGGCAAGCCGCAGGTGCTGACCCGCGAGATCGACGGCGTGGTGCACGAGCCGGTCGACCGCGTGACCGTAGATGCGCCCGAGGAGTACCTGGGCGTGGTCACCCAGTTGCTGGCGCTGCGCAAGGGGCGGATGGAGCAGATCGTCAACCACGGCACCGGCTGGGTCCGCCTCGAGCACCTCGTGCCGGCGCGGGGCCTGGTGGGCTTCCGCACCGAGCTGATGACCGAGACCCGGGGCACAGCCCTGCTCCACCACGTGTTCGAGCACCTCGAGCCGTGGGCGGGGGAGATCCGGCCGCGCCGCAACGGCTCCCTGGTGGCCGACCGTTCGGGGACCACCACGGCCTTCTCGCTGCTCAACCTGCAGGACCGGGGCCAGTTGACGGTCGGACCGGGGGTCGAGGTCTACGAAGGGATGATCATCGGCGAGAACGCCCGCGCCGACGACATGGACGTCAACCCCACCAAGGAGAAGAAGCTCACCAACATGAGGTCGTCGACCGCCGAGAGCTTCGAGAAGCTGATCCCACCCCGGTCGCTGTCGCTGGAGCAGGCGTTGGAGCACATCGCGGACAACGAGTGCGTGGAGGTGACGCCCCGTTCCGTGCGCCTCCGAAAGGTGGCGCTCGACCAGGCCACCCGGGCCCGGGCGGCCAAACGGGCCAAAGGTGGGTAGGACGGAGTGCAACTGGTCGTAGCTATGCGGTCATACGCCGCACAGCTACGACCAGAACGAGGGTTACTCGCCGGGATCGTCGTCCGCGTTGGGCGGTGGCGCCGCTCGGCGCCTCTCCAGTTCCTCGGACGCCTCCTCCAGTTCGTCATCGAGGTGGGTCAGCGACCCGACCTCGGTCTCGCCTCGACGGGCCTCGAGCGCGATCGACGCGATCACCAGGGCCACAGACGCGATCAGCAGCGGTATGCGGTTGTCGCCGATCCAGTTGACGAGGTCGTCGAGCGGCGATTCGAACGTCTCTCCGACCAGACGGATCAGCCAGAGCCGGGTGATCGTTCCCGCCACGTTGATGGCGAAGAACACCCGTAGCGGCATCCCCGCCGCGCCCGCGAACAGACAGATGTAGTTGTTGGGGGCGACGAAGATCAGCGGGTACGCGGCCTTGCCGAACCACTGCTCGATCTGGCGCAGCATTTGCCCCCAGGTCTTGGTACGCCGCTCCATCCAGGTGACGGCTGCGTCGCCGTACCAGTAGCCGAGCAGGAAGAACAGCGGATCGCTCACCAGAAGCCGCGCCGTGCCGATGCCGTAGTAGGTCCACGGATCGAGCGAGTTGGTGACCAGCGCCAGGTTGCGATTGCGGGCGTTGAGGGCGATGAGCCAGGCCGGATGAGTGTCCACCAGCGTCGGGGCCAGGGCGTCGCCGACGTAGTTCATCACCACCAGCGCGACCAGCGGCACGGCCAGAGCCGCCACCTGCCGGCGCGACGGCCGGCGTCGAGCGACCGCGGCGGGGGAGGGTCGGGGTGCCTCGGCCATGACCGCCCGAGAGTAGGCCGCTCCAGCCGCCCGGGCGCCCTCCGACGGGGAGGTGTCCGTCCCAGGTCACGGCGTAGGCTCACTGTTCACGACGCACCACGAGGGGGATCGCCCGATGCAGGGGCTGATGCAGGACCTTCCGCTCACGCTGACCCACTTCCACACGCGGGCCGAGCGCCTGTTCTTCGACAAGCAGGTGGTGACTGTCACGGCGGCCGGGAAGCAACGCCGCACGTACGGCGAGTGGGCCGATCGCACCCGCCGCCTCGGCAGCGTGCTCGACCAGCTCGGGATCAGCCCCGACGGGCGGGTTGCCACCTTCGGCTGGAACACCTCCCGGCACCTCGAGCTCTACTTCGCGGCGCCGTGCACCAACCGCGTGCTCCACGCCCTGAACATCCGGCTGTTCCCCGACCAGCTGACCTACGTGGCCAACCACGCCGAGGACGAGGTGGTCTTCATCGACCGTTCGCTGGCCAAGCTGGTCTGGCCGCTGCTCGACAGCTTCAAGACGGTCCGCCATGTGGTGGTCATGGATGACGGTGCCGGCGAGATCGCCGACCCACCGGCGGGCAAGGAGGTCCACGACTACGAGGAGCTGATCGCCGGCGCTGAGCCCACCGACTTCCGCGTGGCGGACGAGAACCAGGCGGCATCGATGTGCTACACGAGCGGCACCACTGGCAACCCCAAGGGCGTCGTGTACTCGCACCGGTCGACGTTCCTGCACACGTACGGCGTGCTGACGTCTGGGGGCCTGGGGCCGGTCGAGGAGGACCGCGTGCTGCCCGTCGTGCCCATGTTCCACGCCAACGCCTGGGGGCTGGCCCACGCCGCCGTGGCGTGCGGCGCCGCCCTGATCATGCCGGGCCCCGACCTGTCGCCCAAGGGCCTGGCCGAGCTCATCGAGTCCGAGCGCGTCACGCTGGCCGCGGGCGTACCCACCATCTGGATGGGCGTGCTGCCCGAGCTGAAGGGGCGCGACGTGTCGAGCCTCCGGGCCATCCCCTGCGGGGGGTCGGCGGTGCCACGGGTGCTGTCGGAGGCCTACCGCGAGCAGGTGGGCCTGCCGATCATGCAGGCGTGGGGCATGACCGAGACGTCCCCGGTGGCGTCGTCGGGCCACATCAAGTCGACCCTCGATGCCGCGCTCGACGACGACGGCCGCGCCGACCTGCGCACCACCGTGGGCCAGCCCCTGCTCGGCCTCGAGGCCCGCATCGTCGATCTCGGCACCAACCAGGAGCAGCCCTGGGACGGCGAGTCGTCGGGCGAGCTCCAGGTGCGAGGCCCATGGGTCATCGCCAGCTACTACCACGACGCCCGCTCGCCCGACTCGTTCACCGACGACGGCTGGCTCAAGACCGGCGATGTCGCCACCATCGACCGCCACGGGTACATCCAGCTGCGCGACCGCACCAAGGACGTGATCAAGTCCGGCGGCGAGTGGGTCAGCTCGGTCGAGCTCGAAAACGAGATCATGGCCCATCCCAAGGTGGCCGAGGCCGCCGTCATCGGGGTGGCGCACCCGAAGTGGAGCGAGCGGCCGCTGGCGTGCGTGGTGTGCAAGCCCGGCGAGGCCGTCACCGGGGAGGAGATCATCGAGTTCCTGACGCCCCGGGTGGCCAAGTGGTGGCTGCCCGACGACGTGGTCTTCATCGACGAGGTCCCGAAGACGTCCGTGGGCAAGTTCTC
>DASSDL010000244.1:0-28837 GCA_035697145.1 Acidimicrobiales bacterium | reverse complement strand
CTCCTCGCCCACGGCACCGGACGGCTCACCATCCACGCCATCGGCCGCCAACTCGGCATCGACCACGACGGCGACACCACCACCGCCCTCCGCCAGCTTCTCGAGGAACGCCCATGACCACCATCAACCAAACCCAACGCGACACCTGGAACGGCGACAGCGGCCACCGATGGGTCGCCGACGCCGACCGGCGAGACGCCGTGCTCGCCCCCGTCGCCGACACCCTGCTCGCCGCGGCCCACATCCAGCCGGGCGAGTCGGTCCTTGACCTCGGCTGCGGCTGCGGCACGACCAGCATCACCGCCGTCACCCAAGCCGGGTCCGGCGGCACCGCCCACGGGATCGACCTGTCCGAACCCATGCTCGCCGTCGCCCGCCAGCGCGCCCGCGACGCCGGGCTCACCACCGTGTCCTTCACCCAGGCCGACGCGCAGACGCACCAGTTCGCTGGCGCCGCTCCCGACGTGGTCATCAGCCGCTTCGGGACCATGTTCTTCGACGACCCCGTTGCCGCCTTCACCAACATCGGGCGAGCCGTCCGACCCCGCGGGCGACGCTTCATCGCCACTTGGCAGCCCATTGGCGTCAACGACTGGCTCACCGTGCCCGGCGCCGCGCTCCTCCAGTACGGAACCCTTCCCGACAGCCAACCCGGCGCCCCCGGCATGTTCGCCCAGCCGACCCCGACCTCCTCCGATCAACACTCACCCGCGCCGGATGGACCGCCGTCGACAGCCGAGCCGTCACCGTCACCCTCCGCCTCGCGACGACCCCGCCGACTACCTCGGCGACTACCTCGCCGACAGCGGCGTCGGCCGCGCCGTCCTCGACACCATCCCGGCCACGGACAAGCCCGCCGCGCTCCAAGCCGTCACCGACGCGCTCGCCCCCGACACCACCAACGACGGCGTCCACCTTGACGCAGCCATCTGGATCACCACCGGCACCACGATGACGTAGCGCCGGCTGCGGGATCGGCTACGCGCGTCATCCCGCGATCGTCAGGGTCAGCGCTAGCCCGCAATCGCGAAGGACTCCCCGAACTTCGCGCTCACCCTTGTCGAACCGCCGCCTGAGGCTGACCCCCTAGAACCCTGCCCTCGAACGGCGATCTGGCGTCAGTCGACCATCGGACCGGGGCACTCCAGAGTCGGTGATCGGGACGGGCTGAGCGTGCTGTGCACGGAGGCTCGGCGTCTGTTCGGCGTCGGGAGGTGTCACAGAACGACGCACCCGTCCAAGAGGTGCACGCGTCTCCGTACGCCAGCTCTGGGTGCCAAGTGGTGCGTGAGGCTCCAGTGAGCTCCTCAAGCCGAATCGCGGTCCCCGGTGTCCGCGGAGTGCACCTACTTCGCGGGCCCGCCGCTCGGACGGTCGGCCCGCTGGGCCAGCGGTCTGCAGGACCGGTCAGAGGGAGAGTCCCGGAGGCTCGATCTCTCGGCCTAGTTGCAGACGGTCTAGCTGCCGACGAATCCGAGCAATGTCGGCGTTCTCGACGTCCCAGCCGGGGCTCTTGAGGCCGCGCTCGAGCACCGCTTCGAGACGCTCCTCGCGCTCGACGCCGATCGGTTCGCCGAGACCTCGGAGTTCTCGTTGCGTGTGTTGGATGCGGCGGGTGGACTCGGGGTGTTCGGCGAGCCAACGTTGCCGGAACCGTCCATAGTCTTCGAGTCTGGCGACGCGGTGCTCGGCACGGATGATCTTGCGATCGAGGTGCTGGAACGCCGGTTGTGCGTGGGTGGCCCAGTCCCGTGCGGCCCGGGCCTCGCTCCGCACAGCCGAATGGGCGATGCGCCGCCAGCGGTGCCGCTCGCGTCGCCCGACATGGGGCAGGTCCATCCGGCGCTGGGCGTGCTCGTGCTCGCGGCGGGCCTGGTCGAGCTGGCGGGCGGCGCGGCCGGCGGGGGTGTGTTGCCAGGGGCCGGTCCCGCGTGCGAGCTCGTCTCGGTCTTGGCGGAGTCGGTCGAGCTCGGTGCGCGCTGCGGTGAGCTCAGCGGTGACGTCGGGTGGGGTGTGACGTTCGAGCGCGTCGAGCTCGGCAATCAACCGGGCCGAACGGGCCTCGGGGTCGTCGGGCAGGGTCTGGATCGACGTGTTGACGCCGATAGCGGCGGTGCGTGTGATCCATTGCTGGTTGCGGTCGAGTGACCAGTCATGCCTGATGTCCTCGATGGCTTGGGCGACGTCGTCGGCGACGGCGTGGACGACGCTGGGCCCGCGGGCGCGGGACATAGCCACATAGGCGAGCTCGCGGCCGCCGCCCTCGCCCAGGTAGTGGGTGCGGCCGGCAGTGTCGCCCTGCTCACGGTGCACGGTGAGGGCGTAGCCGTAGTCGAGGTGGTTCTGGTCCAGCGCCACCGCTCCAGCGAGTGTGACTTGGCGGCCGTCGTTGGTGAGCATGGTCAGCGCCTTGGCGAGCTGGTTGATGGCGATGACTCGGCCGCGTTGGCTGGTGACCAGCTCGCCTTCGTGGTTGGGTGCGAGGGTGACGACGAGATCGCCCACGGCGTAGCCGCGGCCACCGGAGGTTTGGAGGTCGGGGCCGGTGAGCCAGCCGGCCTGTTCGGCGCGGACGCGGGCGAGCCGGTTGAGATCGGCGACGCTGGCGCGGCGCCAGGCCAACATCAGCGTGTCGTGGCCGGCGGCGGAGTCGGCGGCCCAGGCATCGACCATCGCCACCAACGTTTCGGTGCGGGTGGGGGCGATGCGGATCCGCCCGTTGGTGGCGTAGAAGCCGATGGCAACCTGGAGGTTGCCGGCGCGCAGGTGCGCCAAAGCGGCGCGTTCGGCGGGGTGGCGTTGACGCAGGTTGTGGTTGAGGACGGTGACGATCTCGGGGTGGCGTTCGATCACCGCTTGGAGGGCGCCACCGGGGCCGACCGGGGCGAGCTGGCGGTGATCCCCCACGATCACGAGCTTGCTGCCGGCACACTCGGCGCCCCGCAGCAGCCGGGCCAGATCCACGTCCGCAGTCATGCTGGCCTCGTCGAGAACCACCACCGTCCGTCGATCGAGGATGAGCTGGCCGTGGTCGAGCCGCCGCAGCAGCGACCGCATCGTCGCGGCCGGCACACGGGCCTGGTGGCCGAGTGTGCGGGCCGCTTGGCCGCTGGTCGCGGTGCCCAGCACCTGGTAGCCGGCGGCCCCAAACGCCCGTGCGGCGACGTCGAGGGCGGCGGTCTTGCCGGAGCCGGCCACCCCCACGATCACGTCCACGGCCCGGCCCGACCCGCAGACCCGTGCTATTGCCCGCCGCTGGCCGGCGCTGAGCTGGTGGCCCAGCTGTCTCTGCTTCGCTGTGGTGACCTTGTCGACCGGCCCGGTCGCGACGACCGGGCCGGCCCGGGTGGTCAGGCGTTCGAGGGTGTCGGCGATGGTGTGCTCGGTGGCGAGGACAGCGGTGGCGGTATAGGGCTGGTCACACGCCCCAGCGATACCGATGAGCGGCACCACCAGCTCCGAGGCGAGAACGCGGTCGACGACCCGGTCCAGTTCGCCGGGATGGTGGCCGTAAAGGCGGGGGGCGATCTCGGCCACCAGCCGGGGCCTGTCGAACACCTTCCATCGGGCCAGGAACTCCCGCTCCGGGTCCAACAACTCGGCTGCCATCCGGTCGATCTCGCCGTCGGTCAACGGACGCGCCAAACCCCGGCACTGTTGACGAGCACGTTCCAGCGAGGCGACCAAGCGCTCAACGGTCCAGCCGTGGGCTTCGAGCTCGCTGATCCAGTGGGGCATGAGCTGGTCGGTGCCGGTGCCCCGCTTGATGGGCCGGTTGCGTCGGGCGGCGACGTTGCGGGCCCGATAGCCCGTGTAGCCCGACTCGGCCAGGTACTCGGCGATCTGGTCGGAACGCTTGGAGAAGATCTCGCACACCTCCGTGGGGATCCCCACGATCCGCCACTCCCGGGCCCGCCCCGACCGCCCCTGATCCACTTCGATCGCGTAGCCGAGCTCGATGGCCCTAGCGGCGGAGCACAGCCGGCCGACCATCGCCGCCGGCTCCACCAGGTCCCGCAGCCGCGCCGAATACGGTGCCTTGTAGCCGCCCTTGCTGTCGCGCATCTCGCACACGTTGGCGATCAACACGTGGTCGTGAAGGTGCGGGTCCCCCAGCCGCGACGTGCCATGGCGGGTCACCGCGAACACGAGCCCCGAGGTAGGGGTGGCGATGCTCGCACGGCCCCGGCGCCCACCGCGAGCCTGCGCCCAGGCGTCCAGGTAGCCCATGGTGCCCGCAGTCTCCGCGTCGAGGATGGCGTGCATGTCATCGGCCCCGCCGACCACGCCGAGCAGCGACAACGACTTGTGCGCGGAGACCACCAGCTCGAACCCAGGCCGCGTCGTGCCGACGAGCTGGCGGCCGGTCAGCGGGTCCCGGAACCCGCCCGGGCCGAACGCCAACCGGTACGCCTCCGGGGTCACCTCGCCGTCAAGGCCCAGGCGGGCCGCGCCGGCGCCGCCCCACCGCAGCGGCGTCTCGCCCCGCGACCCGTAGTAGTCCAGGGCCCGGCCGGGATGATCGTCCGCCCGCCCCAGGACCGTCGCCTCGTGATAGGCGACCTGGTCGACGCCCATCGCCCGGAACCACGCCACGACGCCGCGCTCCCCTCCCAACCCGCAGGGTTGAAATCACGTTTGAGGTTCGGGGGGATATCGGCGCGGTCGGGCGGCGAATGGGGACACGCGATCTGGGTCGGTCGCGTGTCGGCGGACGTGCTCGAGCTCGCGGGGTCTTGTCGGGTGGTCGGGACAGTGGGTGGGCATGCGGCGGGGACGATTGTCGGGAGGTACGTCGGGAGCGGGCAGCCAACATTTTCCTTGCGACGGGGTGAGAAGACTGGGCGGGTCGGTCGCCTTAGTAGGGCGTGACGACCCAGCCCACCGATCCCGCCACTCCCGACCGAGATTTCTCGCCGACGCGTGTGAGATCCAGGCGCCTCCAGGGGCCTAGGACGGCATGCGCCGACCGCACCCCGCGCATCCGGAGCCTCGCTCCCGCCAGCCCGGTGGACGCCCGTTCTCATCCGCGCGATGTCGCCGTCGCGCAGCGGCCTAGTGCGGGGTGGGTGAGGGAGTAGGGGCAACGATGCAACGAACCGTCTCGCTAGACCTGGAGACCGCGCTCGAACGCACCGCGCCGACGCGGACGCAGTGGGACGCCTGGATCAGGAGGGAACCGTCCCTCGCCGCGCTCACGTACGGCGACCTGCGCCCTGTGCTGCGCACGGGTTGCCAGGACCGCAAGGACGAGATCCTCGGCGCGCTCGTCCGCGCCACCCACGCAGACCCGGGCGCGTTCGGTGTCGTGGCCGCCTGCCTGCTGCCCGGTCTGCGGCGCCGCATCGCCCACTACGCGCCGTCGCTCGACCGCCAAGAGGCGCTCGCTGTCATGGTAGATGCGCTCTACGAGGCCGTCGCCGGCTACGACACGGCCGAACACTCTCGGTTCGTCGCCGGCGGGCTGTTGGCACTGCCCACCCGTCGGCTCCGCCGCGCCGCCACCAACCAGCGGTCATGGAGCCTCCACGCCCGCCACGACACCGATGCGGCTTCGGCTGCACCCGGCGTGGAGCTGTCGGCCGCCGCCATGCTGGCGTCCGCGGTCAACGCTGGTGTGGTCACCGACCAGGACGCTCAGATGATCCTGGACACCCGCATTGCCGGCCGCTCCCTGCGTGAGGCCGCTCAGCGGTTGGGACTTGGCTATGAGGCGGTCAAGAAGCGGCGCCAACGCGCCGAAGCCCGCTGGGCAACCTGGTGGACAAGCGGCGAGACGCCGCCGGCCCTCCGGCGCACCGACGGCCGCCCACGGCGCGAGGAGGTGGCGTGAACGGCGACCCGACCCACGCGACGGTGCCCGGCGCGTGGCTGGGCCCCGCTGAGCGTCAGGCCGCCGCCCGGGACACGTACCGTCGCAGCGTCGACGACGGAGCGCCGTTGAGCGCCGCAGCGCTCGCTGCACAGTTCGACCGCTCCCCCCGTTGGGCGCAGGACCGCATCGCCGAAGCCCGCAGACAACGCAGCACCGTCCTGCCGCTCAGCGGCAACGGCAGCAACCGGGCCGGCCACCCACCCGGCGCCAGCCGGCCCGCTGCGAGCCAGGCGCCGGCCAGCAGCACCGCGCAGCGCTTCGACACCCTCGTCGTCGCCGTGGTTGCGCTCGTTGCCGCCGCCGCCTCCTACCAGCACCAGCGCACCCTCGCGGCCCTCGCCGGCGAAGGCTGGCTCGCCTGGGCGTTCCCCATCAGCGTCGACGGAATGATGCTCGCCACCGGCAGATCCATCTTGCGTAACCGCCGAGCCGGCATGCCCGCGCCATTCCTCTCGTGGTTCGGGTTCACCCTCGGCTTCATGGCCTCGGTCGCCGCCAACGTCGCCGCCGCTCACCCAACCCCCGTCGGCCGGCTCATCGCCGCCTGGCCGCCCGTCGCCCTGTTCATCGCCTACGAGACCCTCGCCGCCGACCACGGCGACCTCACCGACCCGTGACATGGAAAGGACGCGCTCATGGGCATGATCTTCGAGGACCAGGCCAAGGCGGCGGGACTGGCAACCCGAACCCGTCTGCAGGACCGTTCGCGGCGGGCGCATCACCGAGCCCGGGGGGCGTGGGCGTGAACACCCTGCGCCGACGCGGCGAGCTCGCCCGCGACGAGCTGCGCCGGCTGAACGCCGAGCTCGCTCAGACCGCGGCCAAGACCGTGCGCGAAGCCGACGCAGTCGTGCGCAACGCCCGCCGCAAGCTCCGCTCACTGGACCCCGCCGCCAGCGGCCGGGCTCGAGCCATCATCGAACGGCTGGCCGCATTGGCCGGGCGCGTCGACCAGATCGCAGCCCAGACCCGCCAGCGTGTCGTGGACGGCGTGACACCCGAGGGCGCCACCCGACTGGTGTCCTTGCACGATCCCGATGCCCGCCCGATCCGCAAGGGACGCCTCGGTCGGCCGGTCGAGTTCGGCTACAAGGCCCAGGTCATCGACAACGCCGACGGCATCGTCCTGGACTGGCAGCTCGAGAAGGGCAACCCGCCCGACGCACCCCAACTGGCACCCGCCATCGAACGCATCCGCCGCCGCACCGGCAAGGTCCCCCGCGCGGTGACCGCCGACCGCGGCTACGGCGAAGCCGCCGTCGACAACCAGCTCACTCAGCTCGGAGTCACCAAGGTGCGCATCCCCCGCAAGGGCCGACCCGGCGCCGCCCGCCGCCAACTCGAAGCCTCACGCCCGTTCCAACGCATGGTCCGCTGGCACACTGGGGCCGAAGGCCGGATCAGCTGCATCAAACGCGATTTCGGCTGCCGACGCACCCGCATGGACACCCTCACCGGCGCCCGAACATGGACCGGGCACGGCATCTTCGCTCACAACCTCACCAAGATCGTCGCCGTCACCACCTGACCCACCACCCGACCGAGACCGACAGACGCGACCTGCCCCCCGACCAGAGGTAACCCCAGCTACAAGTTCTTCAGGGGCAAGTAGCTAGCCTCTCCCGTTGAACTGTGTGCTCGCGATCGCTTCAGCGGTCGCACACCCTCTGGCGCGACAATCGCTCTGACCTGTCATTGGTGACCATTGATCACTGAGCGGCGAAGGGGAGTACGTGTGACAATCGGGCGCGAATCCCCGATGGTTGAACGTTTGGCCGCGGCAGACCTCATGCTCGTCTGGCCGGAAGCCAAGGGGTGGCCGCAGGACATCGGTGCACTAGCCATCCTCGACGGCGGGAGGCTCCTCGACGCCGATGGTCGCGTCCTGATCGAGACCGCACGAGAGCACATCGGCCGACGGTTGCACCTCGTTCCCCGCTTCTGTCAGCTCCTGTGCTCACCGAGCGTCGGACTCGGGTGGCCGCTGTGGGTGGACGCACCATCCGTCGATGTCACCGAACACGTCGGGGTGTTCCCCGTCGCGCCGCCAGGTGGCGACACCGAGGTGCTATGTGCGTGCGAGACGCTCCGTCGCCGCCCGCTACAGCGCTCGCGACCGTTGTGGGAGATGTGGTTCCTCCGTGGCTTGCCCGACGGCCGGGTCGGGCTGTTCATGAAAGTGCACCACGCCATCGCCGACGGCGTTGCCGGTGTCGCCACGCTCGGCGCGTTCGTGGACACCGTGCCCGAGCCTCCGGAGACGACCGCACCGCCATGGACGCCGGTTCCGATGCCGTCCAGGAGCGATCTGTTGGTGGACAACCTGCGCCGGCGGCGCCACGACGCCGAGCGCGCGCTCGCGGCGCTCACCCATCCGATCGGCACGCTTCGGTGCATGCGGCGAGCGTGGCCGGCGATGCGTGAGATGTTCGCGGAAGGACGCGCCCCGCAGAGCAGCGTCAACCGCCCGATCGGCTCGGATCGCAGGCTGGCGATCATCCGCAGCAACCTCAATGTCGCCAAGGAGATCGCACACGCCCACCACGCGAAGATCAACGACGTCCTGTTGGCCGCGGTGGCCCGCGGCTACCGCGCGCTGCTCCAGGCCCGCGGCGAGCGCGTCGAGGATCTCGTTCTGCGGGCATTTGTTCCGGTGTCGCTGCACCAGGAGCAGCCGGGTGAAGCGCGGGGCAACGTCGACGCTGGGATGGTGGTGCCACTTCCGATCGGTGAACCGGATGATGTCCGACTGCTTGAACGGATCGCCGCGGAGAGCGCCGCGAGGAAGACGAAGAGCCGGCCGCCGGCGGGAAACCTATTCCGAAGCATCGTCGTCCAGCGTGTGTTCCTCCTCTTCATGCCCCACCAGCGGATCATGAACGCGTACGTCGCCGACGTTCCGGGACCACCCGTGCCCCTCTACTTTGCCGGCACTCCGATACGTGAGCTCTTTCCGCTGGTTCCCATCACGGCCAACCTCTCGATCGGGGTGGGCGCCCTGTCGTACGCGGAGCAGTTCAACATCACCGTGGTGGCAGATCGGGACCTATGCACGGACCTGGACGTCTTTGTCGACGGTGTGAGGCGCTCACTCGACGCTCTCGCTGGTTCCGTTCCCCGTCGTGCATCGTGAGAGCAGATTGAAGCGCGCGGGAGACGAACTGAACCCGAAAGGCCTTCAGAACAGACCCGGGCAGCTGCTTGGCACGGCCCCGACCAACCGTCGGGTCCAGCACGCCCCCCAGAACATCCGGCGGGACTGGCGTGAACCCCTCGCCCTGACGGTGGGCCGAGACGCGCCATAACACGCTCACGAATGACGCGGCCAGCCCGCCCCGATCGACCACAGAACGGCGCGTCTGGCGCCTGTGTGCAACCCAGCGTTGATACAGATCGACCGCTCGGGGTGCGACTCGACAGTTGTCCGCCGCGCCAGAACGACGACCAAGTGCTTGCCGTGACGTGTCGAACTGCGAGCTTCTTGATGCAGCTCGGGACTCCGACTGACCGCGCCTGACCGACTTACGACCGAGGTGATCGGGTCATCCAAGCGCGACAGGACGTTGCCGCATCCACCAGCGACACGGATTCCTGACCGACCTCGGCGGTGACGACCGCCGAGACCGAGTCGGTCCTTACGAGCGGGCAGGGGTCGGAGTTCCGAACCTGTCCCCTGGCGGCCTGGGCGGAGGTCGTCACGGCCCCGGAGCTGGGACCTGACCGTCGCCCGCGGTGGCGGTCGCCCGTCTTAGGTTCTCGTTGACGTCCGGTCCGGTGCCCTCCGAGGCCGAGGCAAGCCGCTCGGCCACCCTGTAGATGCCGTAGACGACGACCACCGCGGCGGTCACGTGGAGCAGGAACGCCAGCGCGACCCCGGCGATCGCGCCGGCCCGCCAGAACTGGAGCCACAGCACGGAAAAGACGAGCGGGATGAGCAAGGCGAACGCCGCGCCGCTGGCGAGCTCCACCCACCACGCCCGGTCGCCCATCCATGGCAACACGTCCCAAACGTCGGCGAGGTCCAGTGTGGCCAGCACACCGAGGAGCGCGACGAGCCCCAGCGTCACCGGCATCACCACGCGCCACCACCAGCGATGGGGCACATCGCTCCAGCACGTGGCGAAGGTGACGCCGGTCCACATGAGCCAACGGCGCAGCCTCGGTGTGCCGAGGCTCGCCATGGCATCGCGCAGGATCCGGTCCGCCTCCACCCGATTGACCTCGGGACCGATGTGCGTCGGTGGCTGGCCTCGGCCCACGACCAGGCCGTCGTGCAGCAGTACCGCCGGCAGGTGCGTGCCGAGCCCCGGTACCAGCCAGGCGAACATCCACGGGATCGACGCGAGATCGGTGGTGAACGTGTCTACGTCGTCGGGGACGATGAAGGGCTTCTGGTACCCGGGGTCGCGGTACCCGAACTGGCGCACGAGCCGGTACACGGCGCCGACCTGCTCGATCTGGACCTGCACCGGACCGCCGGTCGCGACGTCGTAGAACCGACTGGGCTGCGTCACCTGATCCATCGCCTCGCCCCTCCGCCACCATCTCGGCGCGCCATGGCAGCACTCTGAAGCATGACAGGCGTCGGGCCACAGCGTCAGGATCTGGCGCGGCTCGTGATCGTTCGGGGATCTCGCGCCGCGCCCCCGTGGCAGTCGGCCGCACGATCCGATCCGTCCCGGTCGGCGCGACCGGCTGGTGGGCACCTGCTCGAACTGGCCCGGCTGCGCGGCGGGCGTTCACGCGGGCTGCTGGCTCCTAGGGCGACGCTTGGTGGCGGGATGGCGGAGCAGTCGTCTGCGAACCACCAGCCGATGGCCGCGGAGGCGGCGCCGACCACGACCAGGGCCAGCGCCCCCCAGAGGACGGCTCGATCGCGGTAGGCCGCCCAGATCCCCGAGAGTGGCTCTGCCAGCAGTGGGCCGAGCTCGGTCGCGATCCGGTCGCGTAGCGGGCTATCGCCCGCTGCGCCCGAGCCGAGTCCGGCCTCGATCGTGGGACGCCCGCCGCCGAACACCGCCACCCCGACGATCACGAGCGCGACGAGCGTGACCGCGATGCTCCACGCGGCGGCCGCCGTGGCGGTGCGGCGGCGGAACCGGCGCGCCGCGTCGTGTCGGTCCGGTCGTGTCGCGACGCTCACGCTCGACGATCTCGGCATCGGCCGGGCGGGCTGCTGCGCCGGGCGGGATCACAGCGTGGACGCTGCCGGGCTCGGCGGGCCCGGGCTCGGTCTTGGCGGGGACCTCGGAGTGCGCGCCTTCGAGATCGACGGGGGCAGGATCCGCTCGAGGCGGCGAGGGAGCCACCAGTTGGCGTCGCCGAGCAGCTCCATCGTCGCCGGGACGGTGACCATGCGGATGACGGTGGCGTCGACGAGCACGGCCGTGGCGAGCCCGAGGCCCATCATCTTGACCACGGGGTCGTCAACCAGCACGAAGCTGGCGAACACGGCGACCATGATGAGCGCGGCGGCGGTGATGACCGACGCGGTGGACGCCACCCTGTCGACGACGCTGCCCCGGCTGTCGCCGCTGCGCAGCCAGGCGTCCCGGACCCGCGACAGCAGGAACACCTCGCAGTCCATCGACAGGCCGAAGAGGATGGCGAACATCAACATCGGCACCCAGGGGGTGATGGGGATCCTCTCTTCCAGGCCGATGAGCGATGCCCTCCAGCCCCACTGGAAGACGGCCACCACGACCCCGTAGGCGGCGCCCACCGACAGCAGGTTCATGAGCGCGCCTTGAGCGGCACCAGCACGGAGCGGAACACCATCATCAGCAGCAGGAAGCTGATGGCCACGACCGCAGCGATGACCCAACCCAGCCTTTCGCCGATACGGGCGGCGAGATCTTCGTTGCCGGCCACCGTTCCGGTGACGAGCACGTCCTCGACGCCGATGGTCCCAGATCCGAGGTCGGTGCGGAGGCCGGTGACCAGGCCTGCGGTGGCGGCATCTTGGGGCGACGTGTCCGGGACGACGCTGACGATCCCGAGGGCGCCGGCGGGGCCGAGCCGCGCCGGCGCCGCCGCGGCCACACCGTCCTAGGCGGCGAGCTCGCGGCGCAGGGCCTCGGCCGCGGCGGTCTCTGCCGGCCGGTGGAGCACACCGACCACGGTCAGTTTGCCGTTGAACCCGGGACCGAAGGCGTCGCTCAACAGGTCGTAGGCCTGTCGCTGGGTGGACGAGGTCGACAGCGTGCCGGCGTCGTTGGTGCCCAGCTCCATCGCCAGGGCCGGCAGCGCCAGCACCAGCAACAGCGCCACCGAGCCGAGGGCGTAGGGACAGGGGCGGTCGCCGACCCGGTGGGCCCACCGACCCCAACGGTTGGAGTCCGTGACCGCGGCACCGTGGTGCGCCCGCCGGCGGGCGACGACGCGCTGCCGTGGATCCCGAGCAGCGCGGGGAGCAGGGTGACTGCGGCCATGGCGACGATGACCACCAACCCGGTGGCCAGGCCGAGGGCGGTGACGGCGGGGACGCCGACGATGGCCAGGCCGCAAATGGCGATGACCACGGTGGTTCCCGCGAACAGCACCGACTGGCCGGCGGTGGCGTTGGCCCGGCCCAGCGACTCGACCACCCGATGCCGTGTGCGAGCTGCTCGCGGTGGCGGGTGACCACGAACAGGGCGTAGTCGATGCCGACACCAAGACCGATCATGGTGGCGAGCGTGTGGCTGGTGGTCGGCACGTCGATCACCGCGGCCAGCACATTGATGAGGCTCAGCCCGATGCCGAGGCCAAAGACGGCCGTGACGATGGGCAACCCCGCGGCCAGGAACGAGCCGAACACCACCACCAGCACGACGGTGGCGACGGCGAGACCGATCCGATCGCTGGCGCCGACGTCGGGGCGCTCGACTCTGCGGATGAGGTCGCCCCGTCTGCCGCTCGCCGACCCTGCGTCGGCTGGCTGCGACCCGGGGTCCTGCCGCGGACTGTTCCACGGCAACGTCACCGTCCTCG
This sequence comes from Acidimicrobiales bacterium, assembly GCA_035697145.1. Taxonomy (GTDB): domain Bacteria; phylum Actinomycetota; class Acidimicrobiia; order Acidimicrobiales; family VFJN01; genus DASQUK01. The sequence goes on along the minus strand of DASSDL010000244.1, from coordinate 15,990 downwards.
TCGGACATTTTGACGCGTCGGGACCGACGGCTCGGTCAGCTCTTAGGCTTGCTCGTCGTGGCCTCGCTCTCCGAATCGTTATGGGACCGGAACCGAGACTTGGCCGAGGCCGCGATGGGGCACCAGTTCGCGCAGGGCATCGCGTCGGGAGACTTGGCCCAGGCTACGTTCGCCTACTACGTGGGCCAGGATGCTGTCTTCCTTGACGCGTTCTGCCGCGCCTACGGGTTGGGTCTGGCGAAGAGCCCGGACCGAGAGGGGCTGATCGCGTTCCGGGAGCTTCTCGACGCGGCCGTCGACGAGCTCCGCCTTCACACCGGCTACGCAGCCCGGTGGGGAGTCGACCTTCACCAGGCCGCAGACCCCGCCACCTCCGCGTACACCGACTTCTTGTTGGCCGTCGCCGCTCTCGAGCCGGTTGGCCACATCGCGGCGGCAATGACGCCGTGCATGCGGCTCTACGCCTACCTCGGCCAACGGCTGGCCGCCCACACCAAGCCCGACAGCCCGTATCGCGAATGGGTAGAGACATACTCGAGCCCGGAGTTCGAGGCTCAGGCGCGACGTCTGGAGGTCCTGCTCGATCGCTACGAAGGTGATCACGACCGCCTGGCCATCCTGTATCACCGGGCGATGGAACTCGAACTGCGATTCTTCGACACCGCCGTCCGACGGGACAAGCCATGACCGCGGATGCGTTGTTGGCCCGCCACGCCGCGGCTTGGCAGGCGGCTAGCCTCCATCCGTTCCTCGCGGGCGTGCGGGACGGGTCGGTGGCCGCGGACTCCTTCGACCGTTGGCTGGCCCAGGACAACCTGTTCGCGCAGGCTCTGGTGCGCGCCCAGTCCCGCATCGCGGCCGGCGCCCCCCTCGCCGACGTCGGCCTCCTCGCCGGGGGCGTCGTCGCCACCGCCGGGGAGCTCGGCTGGTTCGAGGAGATGGCGGCTCGGCGCGGCGTGGCCCTCGACGTCGCCATGCACCCAACCACTCGGGCGTACTGCGATTTCCTGCTGGCATTGGCCTATGCCGCCTACCCGGCCCAGATCACAGCGATGACCGAGCAGGAGCACCTTGAGCGATCCGGGGACCCGGACACCGAGGAGGACCAGCACGCCGACCGCAAACGCGATGTCAGTCGCCATGGGGATGCCCCAACCAGCGCCGCCCACGCCCCCGCCATTGATCGCCAGGTAGAGAGCGGCAGGAACGACCATCCCTCCCAGGGCGGCGATTGCCGGGAGCGCGGCGTCGCTGGCGCTGGCGAGTTGGCCGACGACCAGCTCTCGCTTGATCTCCAGGCCGACGACAAAGAAGAACAGGGCCATCAACCCGTCGTTCACCCAATGGCGCAGATTCTCGGTGATCTCGAAGTCGCCGAAGCGGATCGACAGCGTCGTACCCCACAGGTCCTCGTACGAGGTGGACCACGGCGAGTTCGCCCACCCGAGCGCAGCGACCGTGGCGACGAGCAGGAGGACACCGCCGGACGCCTCGATACGGAGGAACCTGACTACGGGCCGAGCCAGCTCACGCCACGAATCGGTCGCTCGCAAGGAAGGTCGGGTCTTGGAGTCGTGGCACCGTCGGCGGCTCCTGGGGATCACCAGAGGCGGTGCCGACCAGACTTCCCGGCTCTCCGGGGATCAGCCTAGGCGCACACAGAACTGCCTGATCCGCGTCGGCGTCGTATACGCGATCCGCGCCAGAACGCGAGCACAGATCATCGGCACCAGAACGTCGGGCCGTCGCGTCGTGGGGCTGAGCACCGAACGATCAGGCGCTTCTGCCTCAATCGACGGTGCCACGCCAGGAGCGCGTAACGACCGATAGGGCACGCCACCGGCGAGGCGAAGGTGTCCCAGAACGAGCGGCCGAACTCAGACGACCCCGCGTGGCAGAAGTGCCGGTAGACGGCGCTCGACGACGTCCGGCGCGCGGTCGATCACGGTCACCCTGCGTGACGACCTGGCCGCAGGTTGGCAACAGATGGCCGCCGTCGGGCAGTTCCTGATGGCCGCCTATAGAGAACCCAGGACCCTGGGCTCAGAGCCTCCGCTCCGCGTCTCCGGCGCCGCGGGGGTCGAAGATCCGGCTCGCGACCAATGCTGCGGCCTCGGCGTCGATGGTCGGCGTCACGTGGGAGTAGAGGTCAAGCGTGACGGCGGTTGTCGCGTGACCCAGGCGCTCGGAAACGATCTTCGGATGCACACCGGCACCCAGCGCCACGGTCGCGTAGGTGTGGCGGAGGTCGTGCAAGCGGATCACAGGCAGCCCCGCTCGACGCACCGACGAGGCGAACAGCCGGGACAGCGCGCTCGGGTGCACCGGCTGGCCGAACTCGTCGGTGAAGACGAGATCGCCCTCGCCGGCCCACAGCTCGCCGGCCTTGAGACGCTCCCCGTTCTGCCGCCGCCGGTGCTCGCGCAGTTCCGACGCGGTCTCCGGGTCGAGTGACACCGAGCGGCGGCTCTTCGCTGTCTTTGGCGGCGTGATGACGATCTTGTCGTTGACCGTCGTAACGGTCTGAACGATCGACAGGCGCCCGGCCTTGAGATCGACGTCGCTCCACCGCAAGCCCAGCGCCTCGCCCCGACGCATGCCCGTCGTCGCCAGCAGGACAAACGCCGCCGCCAGGCGCTCACCCTCGATCGAGCCGAGAAACCGGGCGAGCTCCTCGGCAGCCCACGTCGTGTGCTCCCGCTTCGACGGCACCGGCGGCCTCGCCGCCGACGCTGCGTTCCGGACGACAAGCCCCAGCCGCTCCGCATCGGCGAGCGCCTTGCGCAGCACGATGTGCGTGTTTCGGACCGTCTTCGGGCTGAGGGGACGGCCCCCAGCCCGGCCGGTCGACAGCAGCTCCTTGTAGAGGTCCTCGATGTCGAGGGGCGTCAGGGACTGCAACGCTAAAGCACCGACCCGGCCCTTGATGCGCTCGACTGCCATGCGGTAGCTGTTCCAGCTCGTCGGCCGCAGCCGGGGCCTGACGACCTCCAGCCACTCGTCGAGGTAGTCGCCCATGCTCGTGGTCGACCGCTCCACATACCGGCCCGAGTCGACGCTGGCGGTCAGCTCGCGCAGCGCGACCTCGGCCGCCTTCCGGGTACGGAAGCCGCCCTTCCACTTCTGCCGGCGACGCCCGGTCGCGGGGTCTGGACCGACATCGAGCACAACCGACCAGGTCGACCCCCGCTTCATCACCGACCCCCGTGCCACGGACGAATGGTACCGCCGGGCCACCTGGCCTGTTAGCAATCTGTTAGCAAGCGGGTCCTCCCGCAGGCGACGCTGTTGGGGGCAGGATCACAAAACTCCAGTTAGATCACGTGCCCGGGGCGGGATTCGAACCCGCACGGCCTTGCGGCCAGAGAGGTTTAAGCCCTCCGCGTCTGCCAGTTCCGCCACCCGGGCGGGTGGTATCAGCAGGCTACGACCCTCCGTACCCCACCAGATCGCCATCGCCCCGGAACAGGTGGCGGCGGCCGTCGCTGAACCGCAGCAGCGCCCGGCCCGAGAGCCGGGAGCCGTCGAGGGCGTCGAGCTCGAGGACGTGGACCCCCGGCTCCAGCGGGTGGGCCGACGGCGTGCGTACCGTGACCTCCCAGTCGTTGGGACCGGGGCCGGACTGACCGTCACGCACCACCACGAACACGTCCGCGTAGCCGAGGCTGACCAGGTCGCCGTCCACAACCAGCCTTCCCACCAGCATCCGCGTCGACCGCACGGTCGCAGAGTACGACCGTAGGCTCGGGCTCACGCCGCTCGGTCGAGCCCATCGGCCACGGAGGCCCACAGGGCCGTCCGCACCCGGTCGGCCCTGGCGCCCGTCAGGCCGTTGTGGGCGACGACGCCCTCGATCATGTCGGCCACCACCGCCGGCCAGGGGCGGCCCCGCAGCACCACGGCCACCGTGGCGCCGCCGTCGCGCCGGCGCTGGATCGTCCGCGTCAGCCCCACCCGCCGCGGTGGGCTGCGGAACGTCGGTGGGCGGATGCCCTGGCGCCGGGCCGCTTGGGTGAGCGACCGGGCGATCCGGGCGAAGCGCAGCGACGTCGGTTCCACCCGCCAATCTTCCTCGCGCCCTATGACAAGCAAGCGCCTACCATGCCCTCCATGCCGCGAGGCCAGACGTCCTCGTCGTCGAGGCGCAAGGCTCGCACGACCCGCACCCCCCGCAAGCTCGTGGCCGTGCCCTCGGCCGCCGAGCGCCGGGCGAGCGACCGCAAGGACGGCAAGGCCCCGCCGAGCGACGCCGCGCCGAGAACCACCGAGCCGGACGATCCCCGGATGTCCGACGTGGACGAGTGGGGCCGCTCCGAACAGCTCCGCGAGTTCGTCCGCCGCATCTACGACCCCATCTACGACCACTGGTTCCGGGTCGAGTGGGACGGCTTCGACAAGATCCCCGCCGAAGGTGGGGCGCTCATGGTGGCCAACCATGCTGGGGCGATTCCCTCCGACGCTCCCTCGATCATGCACGGCATCGAGCGCGACCTCGGGCGACCCGTCTACGGCCTGGCGGACCAGATCTTCAAGCGCGTCCCGGTGGTCAACCTGGCTTGGTCCCGCCTCGGCGGGGTCCAAGCCCACCCGGACAACGCCTACCGCCTGCTCCGCGAGCAGCAGCAGCTCGTGATGGTGTTCCCCGAGGGATCCAAGGGTCCTGGCAAGACCTATTCCGAGCGCTACCAGCTTCGCCGCTTCGGGCGGGGTGGGTTCGTGCAGATCGCCATGCGCTCCGGCGTGCCGATCATCCCGATGTCCATCGTGGGCAGCGAAGAGACGATGCCGATCCTGTTCAAGCTGCCCATGCTCGCCCGGGCGCTGGGTGTGCCCTACTTCCCGGTCACCGCCAACATGTTGGCACTGGGGCCGCTGGGAATCATCGTGCCGTTCCCGGCCAAGATGCGCATCCGGGTGCTCGACCCCGTCCAGTTCGACGTGCCGCCCGACCAGCCCCGCTACTCGCGCAGCCGGGTCATGGACGCCTCGGAGCAGATCCGTCAGACCATCCAGGACTCCCTCCACGACATGCTCCGCCGGCGCCGCGGCGTCTGGTCGGGGTAGGGCCGAGGCGAGGGAACGGCGACCCGATGGGACGACGCGTGCTCGTCACCGGGCTCGGCAGCTTCTGGGGTGGCCGCGTGGCACAGGCCCTCGAATCCGACCCGGACGTCGACGTGATCGTGGGGCTGGACACCCGCGAGCCCAAGGTCGAGCTGGAGCGGACGGAGTACGTCCGCACCGACGAGGGCTACTCCATCCTGTCGCGCATCGTGCGAGCCACCCAGGTGGACACGATCGTGCACACCTTCCTGGTGGTCGACTCGTCCCGGGCCAGCCGGCAGGTGCACGAGACCAACGTCATCGGCACCATGAACCTGTTTGCCGCCGCCAGCCAGCCCGAGAGCCGCGTGACCGACGTGGTCGTGAAGTCATCGACGCTCGTCTACGGCTCGACCTATCGCGATCCCGTGTGGTTCGCGGAGGACACCCCCCGCTCGTCGTCGCCCCGGCACCGCGTCGAGCGTTCACTCATCGAGGTCGAGGCGTACGTGCGCGACTACGCCCTCGACAACCCCCAGGTAGCGGTTACGACGCTGCGGTTCTCCAACGTGCTCGGGTCCGACATCGTCACCCCCATCACTCGGGCACTGGAGCTACCGCTGGTGCCGGCGATCTTCGGCTTCGACCCCCGGCTGCAGTTCGTGCACGAGGACGACGTGGTGCGCGCCATCATGTTCGTGTTCGACCGCCGGCTGAGCGGCGTCTTCAACGTGGCCGGGGACGGGCTGCTGCCCTGGAGCGAGGTTGCCGCCATCTGCGCCAAGCGCCGGGCGCCGCTCCCACCGTTCGGCACCCGCCTGTACGCGCGCCCGCTGGCCAGGATGGGTGTGGACCTGCCTCCCGAGTTGATCGAGCTGCTGACCTACGGGCGAGGCGTCGACAACCGGCGCCTCAAGCAAGCCGGGTTCGAGTACCGGACAACGTCGGCGGGTGCCGTGCGGTCGTTCGCCGAGGCTGCCCGGTTGCGCGGGGCCCTCGGCCGCGCCGAACGGGCTCCCTACCACTACGAGCGCGACGTCGAGGACTTCTTCCGCCACTCCCCCGCCGTCGTCCGCGACCAGCGGGGGTGACGGCGCCCGCGGGCTACCTGCCGGTGGTCGACCAGTGCCAGGGCTCGCTGGGCAGGTTGTAGAGGCCGTACTCGTCGGCGTGGGCGGCGAGCCAGTTCCAGCACGAGTTGCCGTAGCGGATGGCGCCGCCACCGTTGCAGCTGAAGTCGATGGCCAAACCCCGCTCGTGCATCGACGTGCCCGGGCGCGCCGTCGGCGGGGAGCACTGCGACGGCGACATGTAGTAGATGGCGTAGTTGGAAGAGCCGCAGTTCTGGCGCCGGAGCTCGATCTGCATCTGCGGGCTGCGGTATCCGCTTCTGGCGCAGAGCGACACACCGTCGCTGGCGGCCGCGTTGAGGAGGGCCTGGACGTTGTCGGCGATCGAGCCCGCGACCATGATCGACCCGCCGTGCGGGCACGTCACGGTCGCCAGCCCGCCGGGGGCCGGGGTCACGACCGATGCCGGGGGCGCAACCGCGGGGATGCGCGGCGGCGAGTCGGGGACCGGCGGTGGGGGTCGGTTGGCGGCGGCCGCTGCCGCCGCCCGTGCCGCCGCCTCTTGCGCCCGGCGCTGCCGTTCGGCGGCCTCCTGCATGGCGCGAATCCGGCGAGCCACCTCCGCCTGCTCGCGCACGAGCCGGTCCGACAGGGCCTTGTCGAACTCCTTGAGCGACTCGGCCTCGGCCAGCTTGGCGTTCAACCGTTCCTCGAGGTCGGCGGCGAAGGCCTGCTGCTGGGCCAACGCGGCCTCCACGTCGGCGAGCTCCTGGACGGCCTCGTCCTCGCGCGCCCCCGCAGCCGCCTCCGCTGCCGTCCTGTTGGCCTGCTCGACCTCCATGTCCTCGTGGGCCTCGTCGAGCTGGTCGAGCACATCGGCATCGGTGTCGGCCTGGATCTCGACCACCGCCTGCTTGACCGAGGCGTCCGACAGCGAGTCGGCGCGGAACGCGTCGAGGGCGTTGTCGGACGGCGGGTTGACGAACGCCTGGACCACCAGCTCGTCGGCCCGGCGGTTGAGGTCGTCGATCCGCTGCTGGGCGTCGGCAACCGCCTGGATTGCGGCCGCCAGTTCGGCCTCGGCCGCTTGGTGCGCCCGCTCGGCCTCCTCCAACTCGGCCTCCTGGGTGGCCACGTTGGTCTCGAGCTCGGCCAGTGCCGTCTGGATCTCGGCGTCCTTGGCCTGGAGCGCATCGACCTGCAGGTCGATCTCGGCACGCTGCGCCCGGACGGCATCCCGCTCCCGCTCGGTCTTGGCCGGGTCGGGATCGTCGGCACCGCTCGCCACCGGCGACCAGACGGCCACCGCCGAGCCAAGGCCAATCACGGCAGTGACAAGCGCAATGCGATGTGACACGGACCCCACGGCTCTTCCCGGCTCCTTGCTGCTCTTCCCATGAGCGGACAAAGTGGCCGTGAATGTAACGAACCGAGTCGCCAATGTCACCGATGCGGTTCATCGGCGGCACGTTTTCCCAGCTAATGGCGGTATCGAAGCGACCGTCTGCGGCTAATCGAGGGTGTCGCCGCCCAGGCGAGCGCGCGGCCAGACGCGACCAATGTCAGTTGCCGTTGGTCGACCAATGCCACGACTCGCTCGGCAGGTTGTAGAGGCCGTAGCCAGCGGCATTGGCTTGCAACCAGTCCCAGCATTCGTCTCCGGTGCTGACGGTGCCGCCGCCGTTGCACGTGAAGTCGATGGCCAGCCCCTGTTCGTGCATCGACGTTCCGGGTATGGCCGTCGGTGGGCTGCACTGCGACGCCGGCATCTGGTAGATGGCGTAGTTCGACGTGCCGCAGTGCGCCATGCGCAGCTGGATCTGCTCCTCGGGGTTCCGATATCCGCCGCCACACAACATCACGCCGTCGGCCGCAGCGTCGTCGAGCAGAGCCTGGACGTTCACGCTGATGGAGCCGGCCACCGTGATGGACCCGCCGACCGGGCAGGTGACGGTCGCCAGTCCGCCGGGGGCGGGCGCGATCTGCGACGGCGCCACATCCTCGGACGGCGGCGGCTGGGCCGCGGCGGCCTGGGCGGCCGCCAGCTGGGCCGCCAACTCGGCCTGTTCTCGAGCCAGCCGGTCGGACAGGGCGGCGTCGAGCGTCCGCAGCGACTCGGACTCGGCGAGCTTGGCGTTCAGGCGCTCCTCGACGTCGGCGGCGAAGGCCTGCTGCTGCGCCAGCGCCGCCTCGACGTCGGCCACCGCTTGGGCGGCGGCCTGCCGGGCCAGCTCCGCTTCGGCGGTCGCATCCGCCTTGTTCGCCTGCTCCGTCTCGAGCGAGTCGTGTGCCTGCGCCAGGCGCTCGAGCACCTGGGCGTCGCGGTCCCCCTGCATCTCGAGGACCGCCCCCATGACGGCCGCCTCGGTGATGGACCCGGCCCGCAGCGGCTCGAGGGCATAGTCGGACGGCGGGTTGACGAACGAATCGACCACGAGCTGATCGGCCTGCTTGTTCAGCTCGTCGATCCGGTGCTGTGCGTCGGCCACAGCCCGGGTGGCCTCGGCCAGCTCGGCCTCTCGCTGGGCCTGGGCCCGCTCGGCCTGCTGGAGCTCGGATCGCTGGGTGGCGACGTTGCGCTCGATCTCGGCCAGCGCCGCCCGCACCTCGGCGTCCTTCGCCTCCAGGGCATCGAGCTCAAGCACAACCTCTGCTTGCTGCGCGCGCACGTCGTCACGCTGCTGCTCGGTCGCCGCCGGATCGGGCTCCTGCGCGTAACTGGCCGGTGGCGCCAAGGCCGCCACCGCCAGCGCAACGGCCAAGACCCGGCGCAACCAGGCGCCCATCGTCAGTTGCCGTTGGTCGACCAGTGCCACGGTTCGCCTATCAGGTTGGACAGTCCGTAGTCGGCGGCATGCGCCTTCAACCAGTCGTACGCAGCGCTCCCGTAGCCGATCGTGCCGCCGCCGACGGTGAAGTCGATCGCCAGGCCCTGCTCGTGCATCGAGGTGCCCGGGCGGGCGGTGGGCGGGCTGCAGTACGACGCGGGCATCTGCCAGATGGCGTACTGGCTGCTGCCGCAGTTGGACCGGCGCACGGCGATCTGATCGGCGGGGTCGCGGTAGCCCATCCCGCACATGGTGATGCCGGCCTCGGCTGCGGCGGTGAGCAGGCCCCCGAGCGGCTTGCTGATGTCACCGGCCACCTGGATGCTGCCGCCTGCGGGGCACGCCACCGACACCACACCGCCGGGCGGAGCCTGGATGCCGGCCGCCTTGTTGGCCTCCGCCTGGGCCGACAGCTCCACCGCCCGCCGCCGCGCCAGCTCGGCCGCCACCTCTTCGTCGAGCTCGTTGAGTGCGGCGACGAGCTGGCCCTGCTCGGCCCGGAGCTGGGCGGCGAGCGCAGGGTCGACCCCCTTGAGCATCTCCGCTTCGCTGAGCTTCTGATCGATACGGACCTGGACCTCGGACGCGAACAGCGCCTGCTGGCTGACCGCCTCCTGTTTGTCGGCCAAGGCCGCCTCGGCCTCCGATTTGCGGTTCCGCGCCTCCTCCACGGCGGCGTCCTTGTCGGCCTTCTCGGCGCGGAGCCGTTCGCGGGCGGCGTGGTACTCGGCCAGCAGCTCGGCATCGATGGTCGTCTGGAGGTCGAGGACGGCCCACTTCACATTGGCGCTCGACGACGTCTCGCTGAGAATGGACAGGGCCGATTCCGTCGGCGGAGTCACGAAGGCGTTGACGACCACGTGGTCGGTCTTGGCCAGCAGATCGTCGATGCGGCGCTGGGCGTCGGCAACGGCGGCATCGGCGGAGGCCACGGCCGCGTTGGCCGCGGCGAGCGCCTGTTCGGCGGCGGCGAGCTCGGCCGTCTGGGCGTCGACATTCGCCTTGATGTCGCTGAGCGCCTGGGTCACCTCCAGGTCATCGGCCTTCAGGATGTCGACCTCGACCGCCACCAGCGCTTGGCGGTGCGCCACCTGTTCGGTCTCCCGGGCCGGGTCCTCCTGAGCGCCGCCGGCGACCGGCGTTGCCAAGTTCGTCCCCAGCGCGAGCGCGGTCGCCAAGATGCCGGTGCCGATCGGGCGGCGTACGAGCGTCAAGATGGTCCCCAGTGCGGACGGTCGCAGGTTTCCCCAACTTCCCCAAGGCCAACGCCGAGCCGGCGGCGAAGGTGACGGCGAATGTAACGAATCGCGCGGCGTCTGTCATATGCCCCAGGGGTCGCGCATTCGACAGGTCGCCGGCAGATTTCCTCAGGCGAGGAGCCCGGCGACGATGTTGACCCCGGCGGCCACGATCACCACGCCGAAGACGTACGAGAAGAGCGCGTGCACGAGCACCGTACGGCGAATCCTGCGATCGCGCAGCGTCGTGTCGGAAACCTGGTAGGTCATGCCGATCGTGAACGCCAGGTAGGCGAAGTCGCGGTAGTCGGGCGGCGGGGTCGCGTCACCGCCGAAGTCGATGCTGTTGGCCGCCGCCCGGTGGTAGAGGTGGGCGTAGCGCATCGCGAAGACCGTGTTGACGACCGTCCACGAGACGACGACGGTGACCGCGGCCATGGTGACGAACAGCACGCGCTCCGCTCCGCTTTCGTGTCGAGCCAGGCCGAGCGCGAACCCGACCGCCACGAGGCTCGCACTGCTGGCGGCTAGGAGGAGCAGGCGTGCCACGTCGCGGCTCACGTCCTCACGGACCGCGATGTCCTGGGTTTGGGTCCCGTCGGCGCCGAGGATGATCGGCGCGACGGCCAAGAGGAAGGTGAGCGCGATCGCGTTCCAGCCCCCCAGCACCGCGACGTCCCAGGGGACGACGGCTGCGAGCGCAAGCCCCACCCCCACGCCGACGACGCCAGCCGAGAGCACGCGCCGCAGGGCTGGCGCGTACCAGCCCAACCAGCGGTGGTACAAGGTTGGGGCCGGGACGCTCATCGGCCGAAGGTTTAGCGCCCCTGCCCTACTCGGGCCTCACCTACTGGCCGCTCGTCGACCAGTGCCAGGGCTCGCTCGGCAGGTTGTACAGGCCGTAGCGGGCCGCGTGGCCCTCGAGCCAGGCGAAGCACGCGCTGCCTCCGCCGATGGTGCCGCCACCGCAGGTGAAGTCGATGGCCAGGCCCTTCTCGTGCATCGACGTGCCGGGCCTGGCCGTGGGCGGCGAACAGGCGGACGACGGCGCCTGGTAGATGGCGTAGTCGGACGAGCCGCAGTGGGCCCGGCGGAGGGCGACCTGCTGGGCGGGATCGCGGTAGCCACCGCCGCACATGTTCAGCCCCGCCGCCGACGCTGCCCCCAGCAGCGACGACAGACTCGAGGCCAACGAGCTGTCGACGCTGATCGACCCGCCTCCCGGGCAGGCCACGTTCGACAGGCTGCCGGTGGCCGGGCCCAGCGAGCCCGGCTCGGCGGCAGCAGCCGCCTGCGCCGCCGCCCGCTCCTCGGCGGCCCGGCGGGCCGCCGCTTCGGCCTCCGCCTTGTGCAGTGCGTCCAGCGCCTTGCGTTGCTCGACGGCGGTGCGGATCGCCTCGAGCCGGCGGGCGATGTCCAACTCCCGGGCCTTGAGCTGCTCCGCCAGCGCCGGGTCGATGCTCGCGAGCGCCTCGGCCTCGGCGAGGTTCTGGTCCAGGCGCGCCTCGACCTCGAGCACGAACGCCGCCTCCTGGGACTGCGCCGCCTCCAGGTCCTCGAGGGCGGCGGCCGCCTTGTCGGCCGTCGCCGCGGCCCGCTGGGCGGCCTCGTCCTGTGCCGCCTGGTGGGCGTCGAGGTCCTCGTGCGCGTCGTGCAGCCTGGCGAGGATCGACGCGTCGGCGTCGTGCTGCATGCCGACGATCGATGCCTTGAGCGACGCGTCCCCGGTCGATTCGGCGGCCATGGTGTCGAGAGCCGTGTCGGCCGGCGGGTTCACGAACGCGTCGACCACGACGCCGTCGCTCTGTGCGGTCAGACCATCGATGCGCTTCTGCGTGGCTGCGACCGCCTGGTCGGCCTTCGCCTTCTCGTTCCGCGCGGTGGCCAGCTGCGATCGGGCGGCCTCCACCTCCCGGAGCTGTGTGCGGAGGTCGCCGTGCAGGTTGTTCAGCACGTCGACCACGTCGCCGTCGTCCGCCTTGAACACGTCGACATCGACGGCCACGTCACCGGGGAGCGGCACCGCGGGGTCCTCCTGGACCGGCACCGCCTGGGTCGGCGGCGCCGTCGGCCTGAGGATCAGGCCCAACGCCGCTCCGGCGGAAACGAGCAGGGCGCGGACGGGCCGCGAGTGTCGACGTGTCGCTCTCAAATGGCACTCCCCAGCGGTGCGGCGGAATTCGACACGGGAATGTAATGAAACCGCTCACTGTCCGTCACATCGCCTTCATGGAAGACTGCCGGCCATGGCTGAGCTCCGCTCCGAGATCAAGGATCGGGTCGCGCTCGTCACCCTCGACGCCCCCGCCCGGCGCAATGCCCTGTCACTCGAGCTGGTGGACGAGATCGAGGCCGGATTCGACGCCATCGAGTCCAATCCCGGCGTCGGCGCCGTGGTCGTGACCGGGGCGCCGCCGGCGTTCTGCGCCGGGGCCGACCTGTCACATCTCGGGTCCAGCCAGCGCCAAGGCCTGTCGCGCGTCTACGAGGGGTTCCTGCGCGTCGGGCGCTCACCGCTGCCCACCATCGCCGCCGTCAACGGGGCTGCCGTCGGCGCCGGCGTCAACCTGGCGCTGGTGTGCGACCTGATCTTGGCCGGCGAGTCGGCCCGGTTCGACACCCGCTTCATCGACCTCGGCCTCCATCCCGGCGGTGGCCACACCTGGATGCTCCAACGGCGGGTGGGGTCCCAGGCGGCGGCGGCGCTCGTGCTGTTCGGCCGCGTCCTCGAGGGGCGGCAGGCCGAGCGCGCCGGGCTGGCGTGGTCCTGCGTGCCCGACGACGAACTGCTACCGCTGGCGCTGGAGATGGCGTCGGTCGCCGCCCGTGCCCCACGCGACCTGGTGGAGCGGGTGAAGCAGACGATGCGCGACGTCACCCAGCTGACGGATCATGCGGCCGCGGTCGAGCGCGAGCTCGATCCCCAGGTGTGGTCGATCAACCAGCCGGCCTTCCAGGAGAGGCTGGCCGCTCTCCGCCAGCGCATCAGCAGTCGGAAGTGAGCGCCGCTAAGAACGTGCGCGGATGGGCACGTCATCCTGGCTCTCGGTGGTCAGCGCTGCTGGGAGGCCCAGCTGTTGAGCTGCGACCCGGCAACAAATTCCCACGCGGGGTGCCTGCGGAACGCCCTATCCGCTGGGCCTCTAGGGCGGGAAAGCGAGCGTGCCGGCGATCTGCTCCGAAAGAGCCCTGTGGGTCGCGGGGTCCTCGGAGGTGACGATCACCGACCACACGATGTCGTCGGGCCCGGCGACGAGCGTTTCCGTGCCCTGGGCCTCGGCCGGCCCGCCGCCGGCCCCCAGGCCGTACTGCATGCGCACGGTTGGATGCTCGGCGTCGCCCACGACCTCGATGGGGACATCGCCGAGCGCGGCACTGCCGGAGAGCTGGCGGCCGAAGTCCTCGAGCTGCTCGATCGTGGCGATGCCGGCACCCGGGAGGGCGCGGACCTTCGCGTCCGCCACGCGGCCGGCCTCGTCGACCCCGGCGGTGTAGAAGACCGCGCCGGCCTCAACGGCCGCGTGTGCGTTGTCGAGGAAGCCCGGCACCTGGGGCGATGACCGCTCGAGGCTCTCGAGCACCTCCGGTGCCAGGAGCGTCGCCTCCCAACCCGGCGGCACGGCGATGCCGAAGCCGAGGCTGGCGACCGGGATGGCCGTCCACCCGTCGGGCGCCGGCACGTCGATCCCGCCGCTGTCGATCGTGGTGGAGGTGGGTGACGCACCGTCGGTGGTGTCGTCGCCGTCGTCGTCGTCGCCGATCGCACCGACGATCGCGGCCACCAGCCCTCCCACGAGTGCGACCGCCAGCGCCGCAGCCACGAGCCGCGTCCGCTCCCGCCGGCGGGAGCGAGCGCGCGTGCTCATGCGAGCCACTCACGCACCAGTTCGTCCCGGCGGTCGTGCCACTCCTCGACCGTGAGCGCGTAGCGGATGTGGTCCTCCCACACACCGTTGATCTCGAGGTAGCGGTGGGCGATGCCCTCGTCGCGGATCTTCAGCTTCTCGACGACCCGCCGGCTGCGGTGGTTCCGGGGGATGATGGAGATCTGGATGCGATGCAGGCGCACGTGATCGAAGGCGAAGCGCGCCACGGCCACCAGCGCCTCGGGCATGTAGCCGTGGCCAGCCTGGGCCTGGTCGATCCAGTAGCCGACGTAGGCCGACTGGAACGGACCCCGCTGCACCGACGACAGGTTGATCTCACCGGCGAATCGCTCCTCCCGGCGCCGGCCGCGCCCGCCGCCCTCACCGGCATCCGCCGGGTCGACGAAGATGCCGAACCCGAAGCCGGTGCCGAGCTGCCGCTCACGCTCGCGAGCGCTGCAGCGCATGGCGAAGGCCTCGGCGGACTCCACCACGTCGGGTAGCCCGGGGTTCCGCGCCGGTTCCCACGGCGTCAGCCATTCGGCGTTGCGGCGGCGGACCTCCTGCCACGCCGGGAAGTCGGTGGCGCCGAGGGGGCGCAGCAACACCCGCCGCCCGATCAGCTTGGTCATCGATACAGCCCGTGACCGGTCGACCCTGCCGGGCGCGCCCAGTCGATGACCTCCGCCAGCGCCCCGAGCAGCAGGGTGACGTTGCGGGGCCGGGCCGTGTGGCCCATGCAGCCGATCCGCCACATCCTGCCGGCGTAGTCACCCAGCCCCCCGCCGACCTCGATGCCGTAGTGGTCGAGCAGCGTGGACCGCACCTTGGCGTCGTCGACGCCCTCGGGCAGGAGCACCGTGGTCAGCTCGGGCAGCCGGTGACCGTCGGCGGCGAACAGCTCGAGCCCGAGGTCGGCCAGTCCCTCGTGCAGCAGCTGCCCACACTCGGCATGGCGCGCGATGGCGGCGTCCAACCCCTCGTCGAGGATCGCGCCCAGCCCGGCGTGGAGCGACATGATCATCGAGACCGGGGCGGTGTGGTGGTACACGCGCGGTCCGGTCGCAGGACCCGTGTACTGCCCGATCATCCGCAGGTCCAGGTACCAGCTCTGGCTGCGCCGGACGAGGCGATCGCGGGCCCGGTCGCTCAGGGTCAACGGCGCCAGGCCGGGCGCCACCCCCAGGCACTTCTGCGTCCCGGCATAGGCGATGTCGACGCCCCAGCGGTCGACGTCGACCTCGATGCCAGCCAGGCTGGTGACGCAGTCGACCAGCAAAAGTGCGTCGCCCTTTCCCGCCCCCAGCGGCGCGATGTCGGACCTCACACCGGTCGACGTCTCGGCGTGGACCACCGCGATCACCTTGGGTGCCGGGTGGGCTTCGAGGAGGCGGTCGGGCTCGACCGGCTGACCCCAGGGAACGTCGACCCTCACGACCTCGGCGCCGCAGCGCGCGGCGACGTCGCACATGCGGGCCCCGAAGACGCCGTTGACGCCGATCACCACCGGATCGCCGCGCTCGACCACGTTGACGAACGCGGCCTCCATGCCCGCGGAGCCGGTGCCCGAGATCGGCAGCGTCATGGCGTTGGCGGTGCGGAACACGGTGCGCAGGCGGGCACAGGTGGCGTCGAGGATGTCGACGAACGCCGGATCGAGATGCCCGAGCATGGGGCGCGCCAGGGCCTCGACGGCCTCGGGATAGGGGTTGCAAGGCCCCGGTCCCATGAGCACGCGGTCGGGCAGCGGCGGCATGTCAAGCGTGACCGTAGCGAGGCCCGGCGCCCGGCGGTAAAGCGGGCGCTAGTGCATCCCCGCAGAAGTTACACGGGTGTGATTTGATGGTCCCACCTTCGAGTCGAGGGAGGGACCAGCATGTGGAGCGTGCCTGCGTTGGAGATCACCGTGGAGGAACGAGCGGAACTGGAGCGTCGGGTGCGTGCG
>DASSDL010000243.1:0-5255 GCA_035697145.1 Acidimicrobiales bacterium | reverse complement strand
GCCGCCTCGACCTCCTCCCAGGTGACCGGCGTGGACACGGTGGGGCGAGGGCGGGCACGAAGCGAGTAGACGGCCACGGTCGTCTTGTGGCGGCTGTTCTGGCTCCAGTCGACGAACACCTTGCCCGGGCGGAGCGACTTGCGCATGTTGGACACCACGGCGTCGGGATGGGCTCGCTCGAGCAACTGGGCAACCGCCAGGGCGAACCGGGAGGCCTGCTCATGGGTGTGCGGCCGGTTGAGCGGCACGTAGACCTGCAGGCCCTTCGAGCCCGACGTCTTCGGGAAGCCCTCCAGGCCGAGGCCCTGGAGCACGTGGCGCACGTCGAGCGCCACGTCGGTGCACTCTTGCATCGCCGCCGGCGCTCCCGGGTCCAGGTCGAACACGCACATCGTCGGGCTGTCGATGTCCACGCCCTGGGCCATGGGGGCGTGGATCTCGAGCGCCGCCATGTTGGCGGCCCACACCAGCGCGGGCGCCGAATCAAGGCAGCAGTAGTGGATGCTGCCGTTGCGGTCGCCCGGGCCCAGGACCGTGCCCACCCAGCCGGGCCGGTGCGACGGGCAACGCTTCTCGAAGAACGACCCGGCGTCCACGCCGTTGGGGAACCGGCGGAGCGTCACCCCCCGGTCCTCGAGGTGCGGCACCATCGCGAGCGCGATGCGGGCGTAGTACTCGATGACCTCGGCCTTGGTGGTGCCCACCTCGGGATAGAGCACCTTGTCGAGGTTGGACAGCGTGAGCCTGCGGCCTTCGACCTCGACCGTGGCCGAACGCCCCGCGGTGCGTTCCGCCACTAGTGGACCCGCGCGCCCACTAGGCCGACTTGCGCCTCGGCGCCGCCTTGGCCGACTTGGTCGCCTTACTGGCCTTCGATGCCTTCGTAGCCTTCGCCGCCTTCGTCGAGCGGCGCGCCGGCTTGGCACCGTTCTCGTCACTCTCAGCCGATCCGCCGCCCCCGCCCGCCGCCGCCTTGGCCGTAGGGTGGCGCTTTCGGGCCTCCTTGGCGTCACGCACGCTGGCCTCGAGCGCAGCCATGAGGTCGACGACCTTCTCCTCGGCGACAGGTGTCGGCGGTGCGACGACCTCCTCCTCGCCTGCGGCCTTGCGGTCGATGAGCTCGAGCACCTGGTTGCGGTAGGTGTCCTCATAGCGCTCCGGCTCGAACGGCTCGGTGAGCGACTCGATGAGCTGCTCGGCCATGCGCAGCTCCCGCTCGCTCACGTCGACGTCGTGCATGTCCTCGACCCCGTCGAGCTGCGCCGGATCATTGACCTCGTCGGCGTACACCATGGTCGACATGACCAGCATCCCCTCCTTGGGGCGCAACGCCGCCAGGTACTGCTTGGTGCGCATGACCAGGCGGGCGATCGCCACCTTGCCCTGCTCCTCCATGGCCCGCGTCAGCAGGGCGTAGGGCTTGCTGGCCCCCTTGTCTGGCGCCACGTAGTAGGCGGCGTCGTAGAAGAGGGGGTCGATCTCCTCCAGGTCGACGAACTGCTCGATGTCGATCGTGCGGGTGGCCTCGGGGTCGAGGGCGGCCAGCTCGTCGTCGCCCACCAGCACGTACTCGCCCGACGAGAGCTGGTAGCCCTTGGCGATCGCCTCGTTGGGCACCTCGTCACCGTCGGCGGCCGACACCTTCCGGTACTGGATCCGAGAGCCGGTGCGGGTGTCGATCTGGTTGAAGGACACGTTCTTGCGCGACACGGCGGTGAACAGCTTGATCGGGATGTTGACCAGCCCGAAGCTGATGGCGCCGCTCCACATGGCACGGGGCATGTTGTGAAGTATGCCCTGATGCCGTCCCGCTGTGTCATAGGACGTCCGCGCTGGTTATCGGTTTCACGCCGTCGGGATGATGCGCGGCGATCGATCGATCCGTACCGTCGGGTCGGACGGTGGCCCCGTGGGGGTCAGGACCAGAGTGCGAGACAAGGAACGAGGCGATGGCAATTGGACCTGTTCAGCTCGTGGTGTTGGGGTTCAACCATCCTGACTTCCACGGCGAGATCATCGATGAGTTGGAGCGGCTGCGTGAGACCGACGCCGTTCGAGTGATCGACTCGCTCGTCGTCTACAAGGACGCCGAGGGGGAGCTCGAGGTAGAGCACCTCAGCAACCTGTCCACCGAAGAGGCGATCGAGCTCGGCACCAAGGTCGGCGCCCTGATCGGCCTCGGCATCGAGGGCGAAGAGGGCATGGAGGTCGGCGCCGTCGCAGGTGCCGAAGCGGGCGCCGAGGGCGTGCAGGTGTTCTCGGAGGAGGACCACTGGGACGTCCTCGAGGACATCCCCAACGACTCCGCCGCCGCGCTGCTCCTGCTCGAGCACCATTGGGCGGTGCCGCTCCGGGATGCGGTCATGCGCGCCGGCGGCTTCCGGATCAGCGACGGGTTCATCAGCCCGCTCGACCTCGTGGAGATCGGCCTACTCTCGGGTGACGAGGCGAAGGAACTTCACGCCGCCGAGGCCGCGGGCGGCTGATCTGCCCGATCACCGCTCGCCATAGACGACAACCGGAGGATGAGATGTTCGGATCTCGTAGAGTCGCTCGACGCACCGGTAGGCGCACGGCTCGGCGCGTCTCGCGTCGCCGTTTCTAGTCATTCGGGACAACGGATCGCGTCAACACGAGACGTCGACGCGGGGGAAGCGGCCGAGCCCGTTCCAGAGGGTCCTCGTGAGCAGGTCGGCGGCCTCTTCGAGGGGGCATGCCCGGTGCTCGACCCATTCGCTGGCGCCGGCCTCGAGCATGCCGATGACGCCCCGGGCCAGCAACCGCTCCACCGGGCCGCCGCCCCAGGTGTCGGCGATGCACTGGATGCGCGCGCGTCGGGCCTGCTGCACGGCCGGGTGCTCCAGAGCGCCGGCGGCGGCGAACAACGGCCAGGATGCGGCGTTGTCGCGGACCAGGCACAGGTAGCGGTGCACGAGGGCCCGTAGCCGGATCTCGTCCACGGGCACGTCGTTGAGCAGGCTCGACAGATCTTCGTCGAGCCCGGCCAGGCTGTGGAGGTACACGGCCGCCAGCAGCCCGCCCCGGTCGCCGAAGTAGGCGTACACCAGCGACCGCGACACACCGGCGGCGTCGGCGACCTCCTCGAACCGCACCGTGGCCGGATCGCGCCGCCTGAAGATGGTGGACGCCGCCTCGACGATCTCGGCTCTGCGGCGCTCCGGTTCGAGGCGGCGACGTCCCGGCGCCGACCGGGCGGGCCGCTGAGCCGACGGCGGGGCGGATTCGGCGGGCGACGACATGGTTGACCGGCGCCTAACCCCGCGCCGCCGCTACCTCCACGGGTGTGGCCGACGCCTGCTCACCCACCAGCGGGTAGTGGCAGGCCACGAACTGTCCCTCGGCGACCTCACGGGTCTGGGGCTCCTCGGCCGCGCAGAGGCCCTGCGCCCGTGGGCAGCGGGTGCGGAACCGGCAGCCGCTGGGCGGGGCCAACGGCGAGGGTAGGTCTCCGGCGGTGATCCCGCCGGGCTCGGCGGGGGCCTCGGGATCGGGCACCGGGATCGACGACAGCAGCGCCGCGGTGTAGGGGTGGGCGGGACTGGAGTAGAGCCGGTCGGGCGCCGCCACCTCGCAGATCTTGCCGAGGTACATGACCGCCACCCGGTCACTGACGTTCTTCACCACCGCCAGGTCGTGGGTGATGAAGATCAGCGTCAGCCCGTAGCGCTCCTTGAGGTCCTCGAGCAGGTTGAGGATCTGTGCCTGCACCGACACGTCCAGGGCCGACACCGGCTCGTCGCAGATCACCAGCTCTGGCTCGAGGACGAGGGCGCGGGCGATGCAGATGCGCTGGCACTGCCCGCCCGAGAACTCATGGGGTCGCTTGTCGCGCGCCACGTCGGGGTCGAGCCCGACCGCCTCCAGCACCTCGTCGACGCGGGCCCGGCGCTCGGCGTCGCTGCCCCGGCCCCAGATCGTGAGCGGCGCCCCGACGATGTCACCGACCCGGCGACGGGGGTTGAGCGACGAGATCGGGTCCTGGAACACGATCTGCATCTGGGGCCGCAGTACCCGGAGCCGCTCGCCGCCGAGGGCCGTGAGCTCATGGCCTGCGAACGTCACCTTTCCGCCGGTCGGCTTCGGCAACTGGATCACGGCCCGGGCGGTTGTGGACTTGCCGCAACCGGACTCGCCCACCAGGCCCAGCGTCTCACGCTCGGCGACGTCGAAGCTCACGTTCGACACCGCCGAGACGTGGCGCCCGTGTCCCGCCGGGAAGTCCACGACCAGGTTCTCGACCCGGAGGAGCATGTCGTCACCCGGGCGCAGGTGCGCGGTCCCGCTGCCGGCCATCAGGCCTCGACCTCCGCGGCCTTGGACACGTCGCCGGTGACGGCCAGCTCGGCCTGGGGGACGTGGGCGGCCAGGTTCCGCTCCAACGCCTCTTTGCCCGCATCGGTGCCGACCGGGTACCAGCAGCGGTAGACGTGGCCGGGCTCGTCGGCCTCGATCAGCGGTGGCTGCTCCTCGCGGCAGCGGTCCTGGACGTACGGGCAGCGCGCCGCGAATCGACACCCCCGGGGCGGATCGATGAGGTCCGGCGGCCGGCCTGCGATGACGTTGAGCCGCGTGTGGCTCGGGTTCTCGAGCCGGGGGATCGACTCCACCAGCGCCGCCGTGTACGGCATCCGCATCTTGGCGAAAAGGGTCCTCGTCGGGGCCTGCTCGACGATCTGGCCCGCATACATGACCGCGATCTCGTCGGTGTACCCGGCCACCACCCCGAGGTCGTGGGAGACGAGCACCATCGCCATCTCACGGTCGCGCTGCTGCTGGCGCAGCAGGTCGAGGATCTGCGCCTGCACGGTCACGTCGAGCGCTGTCGTGGGCTCGTCCGCGAACAGCAGCTTGGGCCCACACGCCAACGCCACTGCGATCACCACGCGCTGGCGCATGCCGCCCGATAGCTCGTGGGGGTACTGGCGCAGCCGTCGGGCGGGTTCCGGGATGTTGACCGACCGGAGCAGCGCCAACGCCGTCTGTTGCGCCTCGGAGCGGTCCATGTCGAAGTGGAAGTCGAGCGACTCTGTGATCTGCTTGCCGATCCGCATGACCGGGTTGAGCGACGTCATCGGGTCCTGGAACACCATGGCGAGCTGGGTGCCCCAGAAGGACCGCAGCTCGGCCGGTCCCATCTGGTCGAGCCGGTGGCCGTCGAAGCTGATCGCTCCCTTGCGGGTCACGTTGCGGCTCGGCAGCAGTCCCATGATCGAGCGGGACAGCACCGACTTGCC
>DASSDL010000242.1:0-8019 GCA_035697145.1 Acidimicrobiales bacterium | reverse complement strand
TATGCCTCGACGGGCACAGGGCCGTGGTCCAGATCGCAGTTGCGCGCACGTCCCTCACCCGTCGGCCGCGCGTTCTCTGTGGCCGTGGACGAACGATCTGGGTGCTCTCGATCTGAGCGCGCGTTCTGGCGCGGATCGCGTGAACGACGTCAGCGCGGATCGGCGCAGTTATGCGCTGCGATCGACTGGAGGAAGCTGGGACGCATAGGCGGCCAAGCGTGGCGCAAGTGCCTCGCCCCGTCGAAGCGCCCACCACAGCTCATTCTCGATCCAGAACCTGTAGAGGAACTCGGCAAACGAGTCGGCGCACACCTCCACGTCGTACGTCCCGTCCATCGGGATGATGGACGGAACCGGCACCTCTCTATCCTCGTCGAGGAACCCGATCGGGTCGCCGGAGACCAGCATGGCTTCGTTCCCGACTCGGTCGATGTAGAGCAACCAGTGACGAATCCACTGCTGGTCAGACAGCACATGAAGCAGGTAGCCGCCGCGGACCGACGTTGGCACCAAGAAGTCACCAAGATCCACGTAGCAGGCGGTCGCCGACGGGACACGGCGTTGAAGCTCGGGCCGCGCTGCAAAGGTCCACAGCGCTTGCGGCAGCGGCAGGTCCTGAGCGAGCGCTGTTAGCTGCTCTGTCGTGAGTGAACGAGTCTGCTGACCGGGCTCGCCGTGCTCGATCCCGTCGTCCTGCTCGGGGACATCTTTGAGCCAGCTGAGGTCGTCGTCGACCGCGATGGAGACTTTCGGCTGCTCGTCCAAGGGGTAGCGCACGTAAGTGCTGATCTCTGCCGAGCGGTAGCCCTTGAGTTCGGGGAACCACCATGCGCGGGGCAGCCGTGCGGTTGGGCGCAGTCCACCCCTTCCAGTCGCTTGCACAGCGCACAGATTGCCCTGCATGCTGCCCCTGCCCATCGGATCGTCAGTACAGAACAACACGGCGCGAGATCGGATCTGGCGCGAGCAAGCGTGCCATGTCAGCCTGGCGTGTGCCTTCGGATTGCGAACGTTGCGGGTGCCGCGCATGGGCGGTGGGGCGTGCACGCAGGGGAAGGCGCGACGGTCTACGAGATCTGGGTGGCTGAGACGGATTCGGTTGAGTCGGCGCTGACGGTCGGCGGAGATGCTGGTTTCTCCGAGAGCGAGGCGCGGAGGCGGTTTGCTAGCCAGCTCGAACTGTTCGTGCTGACGAGTGCGCGTCGACGCTCTGGGGGCCGACGGTGGTCCTTCATCTCGAGTTCGATCCTGATACGGAGTCGGGGCCTGGGTACGGACCTCTTGCCGCGCCGGAACATCTCCACCGCTCCCTCGGCGAGCTCATCGAACTCGCACTGCTCGACCTGTAGCCTCGTCCATAGCAGTTCGGTATCGAGCGCTAGGTCCGCTCGCCCGAGCCTGCCTGTCGCGAGTCGCTGGTTGTCGCCGCACGAGAACCGTCGATATGCCGCCACGCCGCCTGTCGGACATTCGGTGCTGAGGAATGCTCGCACGCCTCGCGGGCCGTCGCACGGACGTGTTCTGGTGTTCGCGTTCTGTGCGGAACGCCCGCCCTTGCACCTCGCGCGGGCAGTCGGGGTGCCGCCGTTGACGCCGCCCGCGATTATCGGGCTCCGGGCGCGCGGCATCACGCCGGATACGGAGTGGGCGATGCCAACCTGGCGCCGACGATTATCGAATGGGCACGGGTACCGTCCGCACGGCGATCGAAGGCGGTCGTCGCCGGTCGTCTCGAGGGTCGTTTCGGGATGCTCATCTGTAGCTGGCGCTCGAAGCGCTATGCCTCACCCGAGGTCAGTGGGACGCCGGGGCAGACGCAGAACTCGGTGCCTTCCGGGTCGGCCATGGGGACGAACGAGGCGTCTGCGGGTTGTCCGACGTCGATCCGTCGTGCTCCGAGCGCCTCGAACTCGGTCGCTTTGGCCTCGCCGTCGTTGATGCGTAGGTCGAAATGCACCCGGGTCTTGGACGTCTTCGGTTCGGGCACGCGTTGCAGGATGACTGGTGGGTGTGCCGGGTTGTCGGGCAGCAACAGGCCGTACTGGTCTTTGACCCCGATCTTGCGGTAGCCGAGCGCGGCGGCCCAGAAGTCGACGAGCAGTTCGATGTTGTGGCCGTCGATCACGATGTCGATGTTGGGCTCTGCCATAGCGCTCATTTTGGGTCGGTCCTTGCGGTGTCCCTCGGCGCCTCTCGCCGCGCTCGACGCCGCACGGTTGACGGCTGCGGGCCGGGATGGCTTCCGGGGATTGAGTCGTCGGCCTGTCGCTGTCGTCGTTGCGTGCGAGGTCAGTGGCAGTTGGAGGCGCAACGGCGATCGTCGGGTTGGTAGGAGCGGATCGCGCCAGTGCTGTCGGTGTGCACGGCGCAGCAGGTAGTGAGGAGGTCTCGGAGTTGGTGGCGGCCACGCTGGACGCGTGATTTCATGCCGGACAGCGAGATGCCGGTCGCGGCGGCGGCCTGTTGGTGGGTTTCGCCATGGAGATCGACTCGGGTGAGGGCGTCCCGGTAGATGGGTGGGAGCTGCTCGACGAGGGGTTGGAGGCAGCGTGCCAGCTCGCGGGTGGCGTCGTTGGGTGCGCTGTCACCGACCTCCGGTTCGGTCCAGCGCTCGTCGGCGTCGAGCAGTGGCTGGTGTCGCCGTCGCAGGCGATAGTGGTCGATCACGGCGTTGCGGGCCGCCCGGTAGAGCCAGCCGGTCGGGTTATCGACGGTGTCAAGCGCTCCTCCTGCCAGGCCGCGGGTGAGCACGTCTTGGGTGATGTCGTCGGCGATGTAAGGGTTATCCACCCGTCTGGCGATGAATGCTCGCAGCCGCGCTGTGGTCTCGGCCCAGCCGGCGTCGAGACCAGGGCTCGGTCGAGTTCGGGGTGGGGCGGGCGCGTCCATCGGCCATCTCCCAGTGTCGACAGTACTGACGAACGACCTCGCCCAGGGACGCAACCGCGACGAGGTTGCGTCCATTCGGCGCTCTGAACGTCTTTAGTGAGCGACACCGTGATGTCGGCGCCACTGCCAGACGGCGACGACGATCCCAGCGACCGTTGAGGAGACGATGATGACCACGAGCAGAGTGCAGCTCGCCCTGAATGTGACCGACTTGGAGGAGGCGACCCGGTTCTACCGCGACCTCTTCGGGGTAGAGCCGGCCAAGCGGCGGGCGGGCTACGCCAACTTCGCGATCGCCGATCCGCCGCTGAAGCTGGTGTTGTTCGAGAACCCCACCGCCACCTCGGCGCTCAACCATCTCGGCGTCGAGGCCGCCTCCACCGACGACGTGGCCGCCGCCGCGGCCCGCTTCGCCGCCGCCGGTTTGGCGACCACGATGTCCAGTAAGGAGCGTTGCTGCCACGCCACGCAGGACAAGGTGTGGGTCAACGCACCCGACGTCCCCCACGGCGGCTGGGAGTTCTACACCGTGCTCGCCGACGACCCCGAGCCGGGCACCGGCACCGACACCGTCGGATGCTGCAGCAGCGATCCGGCGGCGACCGCCGGCGCCTGCTGCGCGACGACATGAGCCCAGATCCGCCAATGAGCGGAAGCCGGCTCCCTGGAAGTCGACTCCCCGAGGTACAGCCGCGGCTCCGGGTGGATCGGGTTGTCGATGCCGCCGGACTGCGGGACTGGGAGCACGTCGTCGCCTACGGCTTCCCGGTCAAAGGACCTGCACGGTCGGGCCCTGGACTACCGGGCTGAGGTCTGAACGACCGCCGGCCCCTGACATGTGCCACGAGATGGCACGGCCATGTCACGCCTCAGCAGCATCCCCCCAAGCACGGCGCGCGGCGCCGACAGCTTCCGGTCGGTCAGTCAAAGGAACGGAACGAAACCATGACCACCCAAGTGAGTGAGACGAACACCTGCCTCGGGGCGGTGCGCACGCTGGCTCCCGCCATCGTGGCTCGCAGCGAGGAGATCGAGCGCGGTCGGCGGGTGCCGCCGGACCTGGTTGAGGAGCTGACGGCGGCGGGCTGCTTCGGGATGCTGGTGCCCCGCAGCCACGGCGGCGCCGAGCTCGACGTGCCCGCGGAGCTGCGGGTGATCGAAGAGCTGGGCCGGGCCGATGGCTCGGTCGGGTGGACGGTGATGATCGGACGCTCGGCGCCGGTGTTCTTCGGGAAGCTGCCGCGCGACACCTTCGACGCCCTGTACGCCGAGCGCCCCGACGTCATCCTCGCCGGCACGGTCAACCCGACCGGCCTGGCCACCCCGGTCGACGGCGGGTTCCGGGTCACCGGACAGTGGTCGTTCGCCAGCGGCTGCCAGCACTGCCACTGGTTCATCGCCCACTGCATCGTGGACGACGGCCGCCAGCCACCGATACGCATGATGGTGCTACCCCCCACCGACGTCGAGATCAAGGACACCTGGTCGGTGTCGGGCCTGTGCGGCACCGGAAGCCACGACTTCGTCGTCAACGACGTCTTCGTGCCGGCGGAACGCAGCTTCGTGCTCTGGGACGAGCCGTCCGTCGACGTCCCGCTTCTGCGCATACCGGAGCTGTCGCTCGCCTCACTCTCCGTTGGTGCCGTGGCGGTCGGCATCGCCCACGGCGCTCTGGGCGAGGTCACCGATCTGGCCACCGCGAAGGTGCCGCTGTTCAGCGACGGCACGTTGGCGTCGAACCCGCTGTTCCAGCATCAGCTCGCCGACGCCGACGCCCAGCTGCGGGCCGCCCGCGCCCTGCTGTACGCCGACGCCGATGCGGCGTGGGCGACGGCAGTGACCGGCACGTCGTTCACCCCCGAGCACCGGGCACGGATCCGGGCCACGGCCACGTGGGTGACCACGACGGCCGCGTCGGTGGTCGACATGGCCTACACCGCCGGCGGTGGAAGCTCGATCTACTCCAGCAGCCCCCTCCAGCGCCGCCTTCGCGACATCCACGCCCTGACCCAACACTTCGCGGTCAAGCTCGACACATTCACCAAGGCGGGCGCGGTGTTGGCCGGCCAAGACGTCGACCTCACCTTCCTGTGACGAGGAGTAAAAGGACACGGTGAAGCTGGCGACGATCCGCACTGGTGACGGGCGTGAACGGGTGGCGGTGGTCCTTGACGGTGAGCGCCGTCTGCTGGATTTGGGCTCGGCCCATGAGCGCGTGCGGGGAGGTGAGTCCGCCGCCTTGGCGTCGATGCTGGCGTTGATCGGGGGCGGCGACGCGGCCCTCGAGCTCGCCCGGCAGCTGGTGGAGGCGGCCCCGGAGGAGGCGATCGTGGACCGGTCGGCGGTGACGCTGCTGGCCCCGATCCCCGTGCCGCCCCAGATCCGGGACTTCCTGGCCTTCGAGCAGCACCTGAAAGGGGCGTTCGCCATGGCCGAACAGCTCACCGGCCGGCACATGGATATCCCCGCCGTCTGGTATCAGCAACCCATCTACTACAAGGCCAACCGCTTCTCGGTCGTCGGTCCCGGCGCCGAGGTGCGCTGGCCGTCCTACGCCCAGCTCCTCGACTACGAGCTGGAACTGGCCTGCGTCATCGGCAAGCCCGGGGTCGACATCGCCCCCGAGGAGGCGGCGGGACACGTCTTCGGGTTCACCATCTTCAATGACGTCTCGGCCCGGGACGCCCAAGCCACCGAGATGGAGGGCCAGCTCGGCCCGGCCAAAGGCAAGGACTTCGACACCGGCAACGTCTTGGGGCCGTGGCTGGTGACCGCCGACGAGGTCGGCGACCCCTATGACCTGACCATGGTGGCCCGAGTCAACGGCGAGGAGTGGAGCCGAGGCCATTCCGGCACCATGCACCACCGCTTCGAGGACATCATCGCCTTCGTGTCCCGATCCGAGACCCTCCACCCCGGCGAGATCCTCGGCTCGGGCACCGTGGGTCGGGGCTGCGGCCTGGAACTGGGCCGGTTCCTCAACCCCGGCGACGTCATCGAGCTCGAGGTGGAACGCATCGGGGTGCTCCGCAACCGGATCGTCAAAGAACGGTGATGGATCGCGCGGTGCCGTACACCAAGGGGGCCCACGCGGTGTCCGACGGGGTGTGGGCCTGCAACCCGACGGCGGGTGGGGCCGCTCCAACGCCGGGCTCATCGCCAGCGCCGACGGCGACACCTCGCTGCTGGTCGACACCCTTTTCGACCTCGAGCTGACCGCCGACATGCTCACCGCCCTGCGCCAGGCGACACCCGCCGCGGAGCGGATCACAACCGTGGTCAACACCCACGCCAACGGTGACCACTGCTACGGCAACGCCCTAGTCGCCGGGGCCGAGATCGTCGCCTCGGAAGCCTCTGCGGCCGAGATGGCCGAGCTGCCCCCCTCGGTGCTCGCCGCGTTCATCCGGGCCGCCCCCGACCTGGGCGACACCGGCACGTTCCTGCTCGACATCTTCGGCGCTTTCCATTTCGAGGGGATCGAGCTTGTCGCCCCCACCCGAACCTTCACCGGCCAGCTCGACCTGCGGGCGGGCGACCGGCCGGTCCGGCTCATCGAGGTCGGTCCCGCCCACACCGCCGGCGACGTCATCGTCCATGTCCCCGACGCCGGCGTGGTGTTCACCGGCGACATCGTCTTCCACGGCGGCCACCCCATCGTGTGGGCCGGACCCGTCACCAACTAGATCGCCGCCTGCGAACGCCTCCTGGCCCTTGACGGGGTCAATACCGTGGTGCCCGGCCACGGCCCGGTCACCGACCTCGGCGCCGTCGCCGCCCTGAAGGCCTACTTCGAGCATCTCACGACCGAAGCGCTGACGCGCTTCGACACCGGCATGAGCTCGCTCGAAGCGGCCCGCGACATCGACCTTGGCCCCCACACCCACCTCCGCGAACCGGAGAGGCTGGTCGCCAACATCAACGCCCTCTACAAAGACTTCGGCGCCGACGTGGCCGTGGACCCGGTCACCGTCATCACCCTCATGGCCCAATCCCGCCGGGCAGACCGACCCGAGCGCTAACCGCGATCCGCCGCGATCCGCCTCCACCCAACGAACCCCGTGCGACGCCGGAGGTTCCGATTTCCGTCCCCAGCGCCAAACCACCGGATAGGGGTCAACACGCCCGCCTGTGTCACGCGCACACGGACCACTCGGGTTCGGCCCCCACTGGGCGCGCCAGAACAACACCGCGTGGCCGATCGTCGACGCCGTCACCGCCTGTCGCGGTGCGACGTGGACGCCCGACTTGAGGCGCACATAGTCGGCGTTATGCGTCGACGCGGCCCGCCGCGGTCAAGGGCAGCCGACGCCTCGTTGTCACCTCGTCGACGCGCACGTAATGGCACCTGCGGGCGCCCGTCGCCCGTTCCACCCGTGACCGCTTCGAGTCGCGCCTGAGCATCTATAAGGCGCGCCACCTGGCGCAGCGAGGTAACCGGTGTGGAGCGCAACACATAACGCCAGCACCAGACAACGGCGTGCGACCTCCGTAGAAGGCCGACGAGCGCGATGCGCGAAGCGCTCAGAGCCGCCGGAGCCGCGACAGATCGACGTTCCTAAGAAGCGTTTGGTGTCAAGGGTCTTCGACGAAGTCGAAGTCCGCTTGTTTGTCGCTGATGGCCATGGGGCCGTGAGTTCGGGGCGCGCCAGTGGGGACACCTCAGCGGGGAGGCGCGGTCGGGTCGGGAGAGGGGCAGTCAGGGCCGGGCCGTCGGGCCCACCCGTAGGGGAAGCCTTGACGGCCCCGGTCGCGGGTTGTCGCCAGCCACGGTGGGGATCGGACCCCGCGAGGGGTTCCTGGTGGCCGGCTTGTGGATGGACACAGCGGTGACCTCACCATTGGCGCCCAGAACTGGGCGGGGCAGGCCGTGGGGTGCGGCTGCCGGACATTCCTTCGTCCCGACGGTTCGTGGTGCATGGTGTGTTCCGGCCACAGCCAGGCGGGCTGCACTCAGTTCACCGGCCTCGCCCGAGGGGGGCCACGTCGATCTTCGAGCTCGCGCCTTGGCTGTGTCCGACCGTGCTCAACCGGTCTCCCGGGCGAGGCAGCGGATCTCGCCGTCCCGCAGCCCGTAGAAGATGAGGCTGAGCAGTTTCCTGGCGGCGTCGACCCGGGCGATCATCACGC
>DASSDL010000241.1:0-2535 GCA_035697145.1 Acidimicrobiales bacterium | reverse complement strand
CCTCGGCTCGGGCCCGGCGTCCCTCGGTCCCTTGCGCCGCGCCGACGCCCGCATGCTGCCCGTGCCGGCCGCCGGTGATGCCGGCGTCGGCGGCGCCACCGTCGCCGTTGCCGGCGGGGCCCGACGCGCCGTTGGGCCGGCCGTCGTCAGCCATTGCGCTGCCAGGGCTTGGCCCCGGCCCCGGCGGCCTCGCCTCCGAGCGAGGTGTCCTGCTCGAGCTCCTTGGTCGCCTTGGTGATGTCGCTCTGGTACTTGAGGAGGATGTTGGCGGTGCCCACCGCCATGGCGGCGTCGACCTGCTCGACGCCGAGCAGCAGCAGCGTCCGGGCCCAGTCGAGCGTCTCGGACACCGAGGGCGCCTTCTTCAGCTCGAGCTGGCGGATCGACCGCACGATGCGCGACACCTGGTCGGCGAGGCTCTCGGTGATGCCGGGGACCTTGGCCATCACGATCTCGCGCTCGCGCTCGAGGTCGGGGTAGTCGACGTGCAGGAAGAGGCACCGGCGCTTGAGCGCCTCGGACAGCTCGCGGGTGTTGTTGGAGGTGAGGAACACGAGCGGCACCTGGCGGGCCGTCACCGTGCCGAGCTCGGGGATCGACACCTGGTAATCGGAGAGGATCTCGAGCAGCAGCGCCTCGGTCTCGACCTCGACCCGGTCGACCTCGTCGACGAGGAGCACCACCGGCTCCTCGGCGCGGATCGCCTCGAGCAGCGGGCGGGTGAGCAGGAACTCGTCGGAGAAGATGTCGTCCTCGACCTCGGCCCACGTGGCGCCGTCGTTGCGTTCGGCCTGGATGCGCAGGAGCTGCTTCTTGTAGTTCCACTCGTACAGGGCCTTGGACTCGTCGAGGCCCTCGTAGCACTGGAGCCGGATCAGCCGGGCGCCGGTGATCTCGGCCACCGACTTGGCCAGCTGCGTCTTGCCGGTGCCGGCGGGACCTTCGACGAGGACCGGCTTGCCGAGTCGATCGGCGAGGTACACGACGCCAGCGATGCCCTCGTCGGCCAGGTAGTCCACCTTCCCCAGCGACTCGCGGACGGCGGCGACGGACTCGAACCGGTAGGCCTCGGTCATCACGCCAGGCTACCGGTCGCCTTGACCAGACGGTCAATCAGGAAAACCGCGGCGCGGAGGCGTCGATGCCCGTGGGTCGTGCCGCCGTCGTCGTCACTCCGTGCGACGCGCGACCAACCTTTCGCCAACCTCGTATCAGCGAAACTGGTGCTGCGGCGCCACCAGGCAGCGCCGCGTCTCCCCCGGTACCCCAGCCGCGGGGTCGGGGGCGGCATGTCCGCCCGCCGCTGCCCCCGATCCCGCTGCGGGGCCTCGGGATCGGCCGTTTGACGTGTTCGGGGCGTAGACTCGGCCTGCCACGAACGGGCAGGTTTTGAGGGGTGCTGTGGACCGCGATCTCGTTCAGCGACGCCGTGCCATCGAGCGGGTGAGAGGCGAACTGCCCGCGGGCCGCGATGTCGCAGCCCGCGGCTCGGCGGCCGGCACGCCGAACAGCACCGTCGTCAGCGCCGTGATCAGAGCGTCCTGGGGCAGATGCGCCCACGAGCTCGACACCGAGCGCGAGTCCGCGCCGGTCGAGCCCGCCGACGAGACGCGCGAGCGCTGGGAGGCCTCGCCGCTCCGCCGGGCCGTCCCCACGCTGGCCGTCCAGCTCGAGACCCTGGCTGCCAACGGTGACCTGATCACCTCGGTGAACGATCCGCAGGGGCGCCTCCTGTGGGGTTGGACGCCCAAGTGGCTCCGCCGTGGCGCCGAGCGCATCGGGCTCGTCCCCGGTGGCGTCTGGAACGAGGCGACCACGGGCACCAACGGGATCGCCACGGCACTCGCCGCCGACCTCGGCGTCTCGGTGTTCGCCACCGAGCACTGGCTCACGCCCTTCCGCGACTGGGTCTGCTACGCCGCCCCGGTGCATGCCGCCGACGGGTCGCAGGTGGGCGCCCTCAACCTGTCGACCAAATGGGACCATGCCAACCCGCTGGGGCTGACGACGGTGACGGCCATGGCCCGGCTCGTCGAACACGAGCTCCAGGCCATCGAGCGCGAGTGGGCGGCGACGGGCAGCGGACCGGTCCTTCACCTTCGACTACTGGGCCGGGGTAGGGCCACGCTGGGCGACATCCCGCTGGCCCTGTCGCTGCGGCAGATCGAGATCCTCACGATCCTGGCCGTCGTCGGCACAGCCACCCTCGACGAGCTCCACGCGCTCCTGTACGGCGACCGGCCGGTCGCGGCCACGACCCTCAAGGCCGAGGTCTCCCGCCTGCGTCATGTCCTCGGCGGCCACATCGCATCGCGGCCCTACCGACTTGCCGTCCCCTGCCGCGCCGACGCCCTGCGCCTGCTGGAGCGGCTCGATGTCGGCGACGTCGACGGCGCCGGCGAGCTGTACAACGGACAGCTGCTTCCGGCCAGCGACGCCCCGCTCGTGGTCGAGCGCCGGCACCACATCGACGTCGCCCTGCGCACCGCGCTGCTGCGCGACGGCTCGGCCGCGGCCCTGCTGCGCTACGCCGAG
>DASSDL010000240.1:0-10468 GCA_035697145.1 Acidimicrobiales bacterium | reverse complement strand
CGCCGCTCGTTTGGTTACCGAGTCGTTCGCCCGCCGACGACACATGCCGCTCGAATCGGCGCACATCGACCGAAGCGGGATCGACGTCCAGCACATAGCCCCCGGCACTGGTACGAAGCGCCGGAGCCGACCCCGTGGAAGGGAGCCGGAGCACACGGCGCAGGTACGACACCTGACTCTGGAGGGCGTTGGCGGGGTCCGAGAGCGGGTGTTCGCGCCACACGTCATCGATGAGCACGTCGGTGGGCACGACGCGCCCGACCCGCAGGAGCAGCGAGATCAGCAGCGTCCGGGGGCGGCCCCGCCTGAGCGGGATCGATCCACTGTCGCATCGAACCTCGAGTGGCCCGAGGAGAGCGAACTCCACGTTGACGCAGCGTACCGACGCACCCTCGGCTGCCGAAGCCGCACCTGGCGCCTCACGGTGGCCGGGGACCCGAACCCCTCACGGGCCGGCGGCGGCGTGTCCACCGGACCGTGCACGCACGAACAGCAAGCGGGTAGAGCGACAAGCCGACACGGGACCAGTCAGGCACACTTCGCTCGGCCACGATCCCGAGGGCAGGGCGCCTGCTTCAGCGAGACGAGCGCGACTAGCCAGCTGATGTCGTAGCGCTCGAAGGCGTCCAGATAGCGGGCCAGCAGCTGTTGCTGCTCGCCGTCCACCCCCTGCGAATCGGTCGCGTCGTGGTCGATCGCGTCGAGCGTGGCGCGGGCGCGCTGGAGGGCACTGTTGACCGAGGCGACGGTCGTGCCGAGCAGGTCCGCCACCTCGCGGGCCCGCCAGCCCAGGACTTCCCGCAGGATCAGCACCGCCCGCTGTCGCGGCGGCAGATGCCGCAGGGCTGCCGTCAGGGCGAGGCGGATCGTCTCGCGCGACAAAGCCACCTCGGCCGGGTCGCCACCCGCGTGCGCGACATGACCGTCGGGCAGCGGCTGGACCGACGGGCGTTCGGACCGGGCCGGCCCCAGCGCGGCGTCGGCTGTCGAGGACGGTCCCAGGTCCATCGGTTGGGCTCGCCGCTGGGGTCGGCGCCGCATGTCGAGGCACACGTTGGTCGCGATGCGGTATAGCCACGTCCGCAGCGTCGAACGGCCCTCGAAGCCATCGATGCGACGCCAGGCCCGCACCATCGTCTCCTGCACGGCGTCCTCGGCCTCGAAGCCGGAGCCCAGCATCCGGCGGCAGTGACCGGTCAGCCCGCGGCGGTGGGCCTCGACCTCCAGCTCGATGATGCCGGCGTCCGGGCGCCGGCCTGAGCGGTCGATGATCCTCGCTGACGCAGGCGCTGCATCCAACACAGTTCTCCTCGGGTCGGGCGTCGCACGATGCCAGTGGGAGACGTCGGATCCGGCCCGCCCGTCCGCTGCTCGACGGAGGATTCCGAAGAGCTGGCGTCGGTGGCGACCTGAGCACCGGTGCCGCGGCAGTCCATTGCTCGGCCCACGTTCCGGGTAGATTCCGATGGTTCGCCCGCGTCCTGGCCGGCTCGGCTCGGTCGGTCAGGTTCCGGTGGGCAGCAGGCCGGGCGCAGTCGGGCGGACGTAGATCAGGTGGGTGTTCGGAATCGACGCCCGCAGTCGCCGGATCAGCGGCTCCTCGTAGGTGGTCACGAGCACCTGGGGGAACGTCGGGGGCTCCGGTGCCTGGGCGAGGAGGACGGCGAGGGCGCGGCGGACGTCGGGGTCGAGGTGCTCGAGGGGTTCGTCGATCCAGAAGAAGCCGAGCCTGGTGGTTGCCCGGAGCACCAGGACTCGGAGGATGAGCTGCGCGACCATCTTCTCGCCGTCGCTGAAGTGCTCGTACGCGAGGTCTTCGGATCCGATGCGGCGGCTGACCGTGCCGTCGCCCTGCAAGCCGACGCCCGGCCGGTCCACGAACAGGTTGCGCCAATTCTCGGCGAGAAGGTCTTCGAGGGGTCCGACGTTTTCATTCAGGATCCGTTGACGCGCCACCTCGAGAGCGGACGTGGCCGCTTCCCAGGCGGCGGTCCGTTCGAAGGCGGCGGTGATGGCCTCGTGCTCGACCCGGGCCGACTCAGCGGCGTCTCGGCGGCGGCTGGCCTCGGTGAGGATGGCACGCCGTTCCGCGGCGGTGGCCACCGCGGCTTCGAAGCGTTCCAGGGCTCGGGCCTCGTCGTCCGGTGAGCTGTCGTCGTCGGGCTGGGGCGGGGGTTCACCGGGTGTGGGCTCGTTCGCGAGGCGGCTGCGCAGCTGGCGGATCTCGCCGATGAGGCGGACGGGCTCGGCCTCGTCGAGCGCCGCCAGATCGGCTTCGAGAGCCGCGACGTCCTGTTCGTGACCGGCCCGCGCCGCCTCGACGTCGGCGGCGTCGAGGGGCCGGCGGCAGACCGGGCAGGTGCCTGCTGCGCTGTCGAGCTCGGCCATCCCGGCCCTGATGGCTTCCATGCGCCCGGCGATCTCGGCCCGTCGCCGACGGACGGCGTCGAGAGCCTCGACGGCGGTCGCCTCTGCGGCTTCGAGGTCGGTGGCGAGCGCCTCGATGGACATCTCCCGGCCGAGCAGCGCGCCGGCTTCCCCCGCCACCTCGCCGACGACCGCCTGGTACCGGTCGGAGGTGGCCTTCCACCGGTCGTAGCGCAGGCGTGCTTCGCTCGCAGCCCGTGCCGCCGCGAGCTCCTCTGCGGCCTCGGCTCGTTCGATCTCTGCGGCCTCGGTCAGCTCGGCCGCTCTCGCCTCCAGCTCGAGCAGGGCTTCGAGCTCGTCGGCGGGCACTACAGCCAGCTTGCGCGCGGAGTCCGCGGTCTTCTTGGCGGCTTGCGCGAGGAGCCTGGTCTGTTCCAGGGCCGCCACCAAACCGTCCACGCCGAACACGTGTGACAGGTGTTCACGCAGGTCGAGGCCCTTGGTCTCGGTGAACACGCTGCTGCTGTGCAGCATCGCGAGCCGGGCCAGGAACGACGGCTCGGCCCCGTACGCCTCGGCCAGCAAGGCGTCCAAGCCTTCGGCCGGGGTCTCTTCGCCGTCGACGAGGACATCGGGCCGGGCCGCGGCCCGGGGGCTGGCGGGATAGGGACGTGTGACGGTCAGGCTGCGTCCGCTCGGGAGGTCCACCTCGACCGATGCCGACGTGCCGCCGGACCTCGTGATCCGGGAGGCCCCACCCTTTGCCGGTGGCACCAAGCCGAAGAGCGCGAACCGGGCCCCCTCGACGATCGATGACTTGCCGATCCCGTTGGGCGCCACCACGAATGTCGCCCCCGGCTGGAAGTCCAGCTGGAGGTGTTCGTAGGCGCGCCAGTTCCGCAGCGTCAGCCGGCGGATCACTCGTCCATCTCCATGATCGATGTGACATCGATGTCGGGGGCGCCGAGCGCCGCCTCGACGAGCCGGGCGATCGCTGGCCCGTGCCGCGTCACCCTCTCGTAGCCGGGACGCTTGCCTTCCACCTTGTAGCCCCGCGCCGAGCCTGCGACAGTGCGGACGGCTTCTGCGGAGACGTCCGCCGCCAGTTCGCGGGGGTCGATCGGCTCGGCGTCGACGACAGTGCCGGCGAGACGTCCGAACGGCGTGATGGTGGCGTCGAGGAACTTCACGAGCGCGTCGCCGATGGGAGCTGGGGGTCGGCTCTGACGGGGCGGTCGCAGCTGCCCGGAAGGGGTCTCGATTGCCTCGACCACGTCGCGGCGATCGACGACGACTGCCAAGAACGGAGCCACCGGGTCGACCAGGCAGACGGCGGTGAGCAGCTGGTCGGCCTGCAACGCCAGTCGTGCCGCCTCGAGCGGCGCGGCTCCCTGCAACGGACCACCACCCTCTACCGAAGCCACCAGCATGAACGCATCGAGCTCGGCGACGAGGGCAACCGCGCTGAGATGCTCGGACGCCGCCGTCGCCGGCGGCCTGGGCATGATACGGGCGGCGACATGGCTGACGCCGAGCGCTTGGTGGAGAGCCACGACTAGGCCTGCGCGGACGGAGCCGGCGGCCAGCCGCCACCACTCGTCCGGATCCGCGACCGGCTGCCCGGACTGGTCGCTGTCGACGGCGGGCGCGAGTTCGGCCAGGCGGTCAGCGAGCGCCGCTCGGTTTTCGATGCGCTCGTCGAGGGGCGACACGATGCTGGGACCGACGTGCAGATCCGACACCACCCCGCCCGCCTGCCACGCCGCATGGAGCGACGCGACCTCGGTGGCGACGTCCAGCGACCCCAACCGGTCGAGCAGGTGCCGTTCGTCGATGGTCGACTCGACCGATACGTGCACGGCGAGCGGAGTCCCCAGCGGCGACGCGGCGGCCGGCACGATCACGGTGTGCTCGTCGGCGAGCTCGGTGTCCAGAGAGACGGGCACGACCGTGGCCCCGCTGGGGTCGAGGTCCCGGAGCCAGACCACGGTCACCGGGCCACCGTCGCGTCGGCGCGCCCGCCACAGCTCACCGGGACGGGGCCCGGCTTTGGGTCGGTCTGCGGCCGCGATGGCTCCGAGCGCGGCCCCGGGGATGGCTTTGTCTGGGCCGCCGGGAGGATCGCCCGTTGCAAGCTCCGGGAGCCCCCCGCCGAGGCGATCGGCCAGGATCCGGCAGGCCAGACACGCCCGCAGGTGAGCAGAGATGGTGCTCGACCGTGCCTCGTCGAGCCCACCCAGCACCAGGTCGGCGAGCGCGGACTCGGTGGGATGGTCCCGGTCGGTCTCGTGCGGAGCGGTCATGTCGCGTTGATCGGACGTGGGATCGCGTCGAGTTGTCCGGGTTGCGCGGTCGTTCGATCGGTCGCCCAGGTCCTGGCCTGGTCGATGAGGTGGAAGAACACGGCCTCGTAGTTCTCGTCGTCCCGGAGCTCGGACGCCAGCAGTGCCCGGAGTCGGCCCTGGAGCTCCGCCGCCTGGCTGGGGCCGACCCCGATCACCGAACGCAGCTCCCGGACCGGGGTCCCGGCCGTCGCCAGCAGCAGGCGCTCCCGCTGGCTCAGGATCGCAAAGATCTCGGCCGCTCGCATGCTGTCGATCACCGCATCGGCCTGCTGGGGGGCCGCGACGGAATCGAACGGGTCACGGTCGTCCGCGGCCTGGGCCAGCGGGATCGGTGTCAGTCCGAGCCTCGGCGCGATGGACTGCGCCAGCTCGACCAGCGGCAGCGTGCCGGCGGCCGCCTCCAGCACACGTCGGCACAGGCGCCGAAGGCTTGCGGCGTCCGCGGCCGGCGGTCGACGGCGAGTCTGCGCAGACCAGCGGGGGACGGTCACGTCGGTCTCGGCCGACGCCGCCTGGACGAGCAGGGCCGGCGACACGCTCGAGGGCTCCGCGGGCCGGGACGCCAAACGCCAACGCTCTCCGCGCTCGGCCACGAACTCGTCGCGGTCGCCGAGGACGTCGCGAAGGCGCAGCATCAGCCGCCCGGTCTCCGTTCGCCGGCCGCCATCCCGGAGGAAGTTCAGCACCATGCGGTGCAGGATCCGGTCGAACGAGTCGTCGTCGACCGAGTGGACGGCCAGGTGCGTCAGCCGCCGTGGGGTCCGCTCGTCTGCCAGGAACTCGTGCGCGACCTCGGCGACGGCGTCGCCATCCCAGCGGGAGCGGCCCCCGGGTGGCGGGAACCCGTGCGCGATCACGACCGCTCGGACCGTCCGATACAGCGCCCCGGCGCCCTCGCGCCCCAGCCGCCCCCCGGCCAGGAGCTCTTCGAGCGGCGTTACCGTTGGCTGCGCGAGGTCCGTGCCTCGGTGCCGGGGCGCGCTGTTCGGGGGCGATCGCTTGGACGTCCTCGACCTTGCCGCGCTCGTCATCCCCTGGCCCTCGAGCTCACGATCGCCCGCCCGGGGTGGCCGCTAGCGCACCGATGCAGCGCCGTCACCCGACATCAGACGTCGGCCGCCGCCAGAACTCATCGGCCCCACCCTAGGCCCGGCCTACGGCCCCGCCGCGGGTGTCACATTTCGTGTCGAAACGTCAAGCGACCCGACCGGACCCACTTCGACCGCCAGGCCGGGTAACGGCACAGCGGGCGGCGCTTCACGCGGTTGCGCGCCCGGTTCCCCTACGCAGCCGGGCGAAGCCCGGCGGCGTGGGGGTGGCCTCCCCCATGGCGTGTCATCCCTGGTAGTGCTGGTCGGCGGGGACGGGGATCGGTACGAGCGGCTCGTCCCCGGTCTGGGCGACGGTGTCGGGAGCCGGTTGTTGCGCCGGGCGGGTGCCCCGCTGGAAGCCGGCGGCGGCGGTAAGGGCTCCGAGGGCGGCGGCGATGCTGATGACGACGAAGGCGGCGTGGAAGCCGTCGAGGCCGGTTCGGGAGACGAGCACGGTCGACACGGCGGCGACGCCGGCGGCGCCGCCGATCTCGCGCATGGTCTCGACCAGGCCTGATGCCAGTCCCGATGCGGAGTCGGAGACGCCCGTGAGCGCCCCGATCTGGACCGAAGGGGCGCACAGGCCGATGGCGATGCCGGCGAGCAGGAACGCGGGGAGCAGATCGGAGACGTAGTCGGCGTCGGCGGGGACCCGGGTCAGCCAGAGGACGCCGACGGCGAGGAGCGACAGGCCGGTCACCAGGAGGCGCCGCACGCCGACCGCGGCGACGAGCCGGGCGCCGGCGAACGCGGACGCCACGAAGGCGGTCGCCGAGGTCGCCAGCCAGGACAGGCCGGTCTTGGTGGGGGAGTAGCCGAGGACCTGCTGCATCAGCAGGGAGCCGAGGAAGATGAACGAGAAGAAGGCGCTGAAGGTGAAGAACGCCGAAAGGTTGGCCGCGACGAGCGTGCGGTTCCTCAGCACCGCCGCGGGGACCAGGGGGGCGGGCGAACGGGCCTCGATGCGTACGAACGCGGCCAACAGCACTGCGGCCGCCACGAACAGCACCAATGTTGCGGCTGAGGTCCAGCCGTAGTCGGCGCCGCGGTTCAGGGCGTAGACCAACAGGAGCAGCCCGCCGGTGACGGCGGTCGCGCCGGCGACATCGAACCGGGAGGTGCGGCGCCCGGGCCGATCGGCGGCCAGGAACAGCGCGGCGAGCCCGATGAGCAGCACGCCAACCGGGACGTTGATGAAGAACACCCAGCGCCAGCCCGGGCCGTCGGTCAGCAGGCCGCTGGCGATCACGCCCACCGACGCCGAGGTCCCGCCCACGGCCCCGAAGATCCCCAGGGCGCGGTTGCGCTCCTGACCCTCGGAGAAGTTGACGGCCAGGATCGACAGGGCCGCCGGTGCCACCAGGGCGGCGCCGAATCCTTGGAGCCCGCGGGCTGCGATCAGTGGGCCGGCCGACTGGGCGACGCCCGCCAGGAGCGATGCCACGGAGAACACGCCAAGCCCGGTCAGGAGGATCCGTCGTCGCCCCAGTAGATCGGCCAGCCGCCCGCCGAAGAGCAGGAAGCCTCCCAGCAGCAGGCCGTAGGCGATAACCACCCACTGCAGCGTGCTCTGGCTGACACCGAGGTCGCGCTGGATCGATGGCAGGGCCACGTTCACGATCGCGATGTCGAGGACGACCATGAACTGGGCGGCGCACGACAGTGCCAGGACCAGGCCCTTGGTGGGCGTACGGGTTGTGGCCACGTTGCCTCCTTCATTGGCTGTGCCAGTACGACGAACGACAGCCGCCGAATCGACATGGCCTCTGGTTGCTTGTTCGCACCTACCTTGTTTTTAACAAGCTAACTTGTGATACACAAGGGCTAAGCGCCACAATGGGGTCCGTGAGACGCGGTTACCGGCAGTTCTGCGGTTTGGCCCGAGCGCTGGAGCTAGTAGGCGGGCGCTGGGCCCTGCTCGTCGTTCGTGACCTCCTCACCGGCCCGAAGCGCTTCACTGAGCTGCAGGAAGGCCTGCCCGGCATTCCCAGCAACGTGCTGACGTCCCGGCTCCGCGAGCTCGAAGAAGCCGGCGTTGTCGAGCGCCGGATCCAAGCTCGTCCCGGCGGCGCCGTCGTTTACGAGCTCACCGACTACGGCCTGGAGCTGGAGGAACCGGTGATGCGTCTCGGGTTCTGGGGTGCCAACGCCATGGGCCCACCCGACAAGGACGACTTCGTCAGCATGGACGCACTGGCGCTCGCCCTTCGAGGCGCCTTTCGTCCTGGTCAAGCACAGGGACCGAAACGCCTCTACGAGTTGAGGATCGACGGCAAGTCGCTCAGGGTCGCAGTCAAGAACCGACAGGTCACGGTTCCGACACCGTCGCTCGAGGAACCCGACGTCGTCGTCGACGCCAGCGCCGGCGTCCTCTCCCAGCTGCTGGCCGGCAAGCTCAACGTCGACACCGCCAGGACCGAAGGCCACCTCCGGCTCGACGGCGATCCCGCCGAGGCGCGACGTCTCTTCGAGATGTTCCGGTTGCCGTCATCCGACGACAGGTAGGTCCGCCCGGGGTCCTGTCCGTCCGTTCCTGACTGTTGGCTGAATGCGGGCGTGGTGCGTTTCAGTCGGCCGTCAGGCCCCCATCGACAGGGTGGTGTCGGGTCCGGAGACGCCGGATCGGCAAAGGGGGCTTCGCATGGACAGGAAACGAAAGTGGATCGCTGGCGCGACGGTGATGACGTTGGTCCTGGGCGGCGGGGTGGGCACCGCGCTCGCCAGTGACCAAGGCGATGACAGTGGCTTGCCGGAGGTGTGTCGGCAGCGGCCGCGACAAGCCACACAGATCGCCACGGCCAAGCTGATCATCGAGTACAACTCCACCGACGAGGATCTCGGCGTGCATGGGGCCTTCGATGACCACGGTTGGTCTGAGCTCTGTGTGTTCGATCCGGGTGGTCGGCCGATCGCCGTGGTTGATCCCCGCCGCCAGCTGAACGACCTGACCATGGCCGGGATCTTCTTCGAGTCTCGGGAGCCGCCGCTCTCGGAGTTTGCGATGGCCGACCTTGCCGCGGCCTTCCCCGAAGGGCGTTACGAGGTCCGCGGCAAGTCCTTCGACGGCACGACCCTCACGGGCCGCGCCCTGTTCACGCACGACGTTCCGGCACCGCCGACCATTACGTCTCCCGAGATCGCCGCTGAGCCCGACCAGACGGGCACGCCGGTTCCCCGCGACGACCTCGTGGTCGGCTGGGATGCCGTCACCGAGACCACGACGGGCGAGCCCGTCACGATCTCCGGCTACGAGGTGATCGTCACGAAGGAGGTCGACGATGACCCCCATGGGTTCTCGCGACCGACCTATGACGTGCACGTGCCCGCGACGCAGCATGCGCTGCGGGTCCCGACGGATTTCCTCGAGCCCGACACCGTCTACGAGCTCGAGGTGTTGGCCCTCGAACGCAGCGGCAACCAGACCATCAGCGTCGGTTTCTTCAGAACGGACTGACCCGGGCCGACGTCTGATATATCGAGGTGCAGCAAGAGCAGCCGAGAACTGCAGGCGAGGACGAGGACACCGCGGCGGCCTAGGACGCCGCCCGCCTGCGGCACGTGGCGACCGTCGCGGCCCGTAGTCCACGGCGTGCCCGACTCGTTCGGCGTGCAGGCTTCTCATCGAGGCCCACCTACGTCTGCTTGAGCGGGCTACGCCACGGGTGTTCAGCGCTGGTTCAGGCCTCGACAGGCACCGTGAGGTCGGACACGACATCGAACTGGTGCGTGCCGAACGGATGCGCGCAACGAAAGGGCATACACGATGCAGCCCAAGACCAGATGGCTCACGGGCGCGGTGGCCGCCGTCGCCCTCATCGGCGTTGGCACCGGCGCCGCTGTCGCCGCCACGAGCGGCGATGACGAGGAACCGCTGACCGGCTCAAACCTCGACAAAGCGACCGCCGCTGCCTTGGAGGAGACCGGCGGTGGCACCGTCGTCGAGACCGAAGGCGGCGACGACGGCGCCACCTACAGCGTCGAGGTCCGCCTCGATGATGGCAGCCAGGTAGAGGTCAATCTCGACAAGAACTTCAACGTCATTGGTAATGAGGCCGACGACGACGGTCCCAACGACAGCGAGAACGACGACTGAGTTCCTGTACGGCGCCAGGATCGTTGACCAGGCACTGATCGGCGGCACCCCTGACGGGGGCCGCGTCGCCGGAGACGGCCGGGTAGGAACCAGGTCGCGCCTCCGCCGCCACAGTGGTAACCACTGAACCTCCGCCGCCGGCACCACCAGCACCTCCGGTGCCGGCGCAGCCGAGCTTCACGGGCTGATTCCACCCTGCGGGTATCCGCCGTTCATTCCAGGCTGAACGGCGGGTACTTGTCCGTGAGCAATAGGAAATAGGCGCTGACCCGTGTGCCCCAGCGCATGACGCCCACGACAAAGCTGCGCAGCCCTTCCGGCCAGCGGCCAGTGAACAGCACCGCGAAGAAGGCGATGACCAACGCCACGAACGCCGCGACGACAAGGATGGCAAGCACGATTGCCTGCGGGATGACCAGGATGATCCGGAATCCCACCGTGAGCCGGTTGCGGTTCTCGAGCTCGGGCACGAGGCCGGTGCGGACCGGCGGGTAGCTGCCCGGATCCGCGGGGGCGGCGGTCTCGAAGGTGAACGGCGGGTACTCCTCGCGCAGGAAACCGGCGTAGGCGTA
>DASSDL010000239.1:0-26892 GCA_035697145.1 Acidimicrobiales bacterium | reverse complement strand
GACGTGGCGCACGGTCACGTCCTGGCGGTGAAGCCCGGCGACGTGGAGACGGCGTGCCGGGCCCTGGCCGACACCGGCTCTCGGGCTCCGGTGCTGTCCATCGCTGCGGGCATCACCATCCGCCGGCTGGAGGCCGACCTGCTCCCCGGCACCCCCGTGGTGCGGGCCATGCCCAACACGGCGGCGCTGGTCGGCGCCGGGGCGGCGGCCGTCGCCGCCGGCCGGTCGGCGGACGAGTCTGAGCTGACGTGGGCGGAAGAGATCCTCGGGGCCGTGGGCGCGGTCGTGCGGGTCGACGAGGCACTGCTCGACGCCGTAACCGGGCTGTCGGGATCCGGGCCCGGTTACGTCTTCCTGGTGGCAGAGGCGCTGATCGAGGGCGGCGTGCTCGCCGGGCTGCCCCGCCCGGTGGCGACGACGCTCGCGGTGCAGACGTTGCTGGGCTCGGCCCGGCTGTTGGACGAGTCGCCCGATGGTCCGGAGGCTCTGCGGGGGGCCGTCACGTCGCCGGGCGGCACGACTGCGGCCGGCCTCCGGGCGCTCGAAGCTGCCGGCGTGCGCTCAGCGTTCCTCGAAGCGGTGCTGGCGGCCACCGAGCGCAGTCGCGAGCTGGGGCGAGGCTGACCCGAAGCGGGCTCCCGGCGCGATCGAGGGCACCGCGCCCAGGCATCAGATCAGAGGCCCAGCGGCCCGCAGCGAAGCTGCAAAAGCGGAGCGCATGTCCCCCACTCGCCCCACCAGCAACGGTCGCATACAGTGACCCCAGCGGAGTTGGAAGGGTCTTCCACATGCCTATGTCGCGCGCCCGATTCCTCACGCCTCGCGAGGTGGCCGATCTGCTGCGGGTGTCGTCGATGACCGTCTACCGGCTGATCAAGTCGGGGGAGCTGCGGGCCGTCCGGGTCGGCAAGGCGTACCGCATCCTCGAGGACGACGTCGACGCCTACCTGGCCGACCGGTTCACCCAGGCCGGCTGAAGTCGAAGGAACCGAGTGCTGCACGCCGACGGCGCGAGCGCCAGGTCGCCCGGCGGCAATGGGGGTGGCGCGCAGCTCCCCTGGCGGTACTGACACCGCGGCCGGACCCCGACCGCCGACCGCCGGCCCGAATGGCGTCAATCTGCAACCGCCACTGACACACTGAAGCCTGTGCCCCCGCGCTTCGACACGGTCTCGTTCCTGTCCGACTACGGCACCACCGACGAGTTCGTCGGGGTGGTGAAGTCGGTCATCCGCTCGATCGAGCCGCGGGTCACCGTCGTCGACATCACCCACGACATCCAGCCGTACGACGTCAAGGCCGGGGCCCTCACGCTGGCCCGGAGCGTCCAGTACCTCTGCCCCGGCGTGGTGCTGGCCGTGGTCGACCCCGGTGTGGGAACGGATCGCAAGGCCATCGCCATCGAGGTCGGCGACGGACAGTCCTATCTCGTGGGGCCCGACAACGGGTTGTTGGCCTCCGCCGTCGGCATGGTCGGAGGCGCCACCGCCGCAGTGGAGCTGGCCAACCCCGAGTACCGGCTGGCGTCGCCCGGGCCGACGTTCGACGGCCGCGACGTCTTCGGCCCGGCTGCGGCCCACCTCTGTGCGGGTGTGCCGCTCGACGCCCTCGGGCCTCGAATCGATCCCGCAGACCTGATCCCCGGTCTCGTGCCGCTGCCGCGGGACGAGGATGGCGCGATCGTGGGGGAGGTCCTGTGGGTGGACCGCTATGGCAACTGCCAGCTCAACATCGACCCCGAGCAGATCGCGTCGTGGGGTGACCGCGTGCAGCTCCGGTGGACCCGCCCCACGGAGGGCACCCGAACGGCGCTACGGGTGCGGGCGTTCGACGAGTTGGGCAGTGGTCAGGTCGGCCTGGTCGTGGACAGCTACGGGCTGCTTGCCGTAGCCATGAGCCGTGCCTCGGCCGCCGACACGCTGCAGATCGTGGCCGGCGACGAGCTCGCCCTCGTGCCGCTCGGCGACGAGGGTGGCCAGGGCGGCGAGGCGTCCGCCGGCAACGGTGCCCGCGCCGGGGTCTCAAGTCCCGTCCGGCTCCAACCCCGCCGGCCGGCAGGATCATGAGACCCGGCACCACCATCGTCCTCGCCATCCTGCTGGCGCTCATCCTCGGCGCGTCGGCGATCCAGCTACTGTTCCTGGCGCGCTAGGGGTGACGCTCGGGCAACGAGGGGAGACGGGCACGTGAACCTCGCGTCCGCTATCGAAGCCCACCCGGCGGACGCGCCTGCGCTCGTGAGCCGAGGCGAGGTCACCAACTACGGCGAGCTCCGCTCGCAGGTGGCCGAGATCCGGGGCGCCCTGATCGCCAGGGGCGTCACACCCGGCGACCGGGTCGCCGTCGTCGCCGGCAACAACCGGTTGTTCGTGGCCGCCTACCTGGGCGTGCTCGGCGTCGGCGGCGTCGCGGTGCCGCTCAATCCCCTGAGCCCGCCGCCGGAGCTCGAGCGTGAGCTGGCAATCGTGGGCGCTCGGCTGGTCGTCGTGGACGACACCAGCCGCCCGGCGTCCGGCGAGGAGGCAGCGACCAGGCTGTCGGACATCGACGTGGTGCCGATCGGCGACCTGGTGGGCGGCGAGCCGGCCGCGCTTGTGGAACGGGCCGACGACGACCTGGCGGTGCTGCTCTTCACCAGCGGCACGGCCGGACTGCCGCGGGCGGCCATGCTCAGCCACGGCAACCTGCGGGCAAACATCGACCAGATGCGGGCGGCGACGGCGAGCGACACC
This sequence comes from Acidimicrobiales bacterium, assembly GCA_035697145.1. Classification (GTDB taxonomy): domain Bacteria; phylum Actinomycetota; class Acidimicrobiia; order Acidimicrobiales; family VFJN01; genus DASQUK01. The sequence continues at coordinate 24,160 of DASSDL010000239.1, read as the reverse complement.
GCGGACACGGGCGCCGGCCCGCTGACGGCCGACGACGTGTCGCTGGCTGTGATCCCGTTGTTCCACATCCTCGGGCTCAACGCGGTGCTGGGGCTGATGTTGACGGTCGGGGGCTCGGTGGTGCTGGTCGAGCGGTTCGATCCCCCCGCCGCGCTCGCCCTCCTCGCCGAGCACAAGATCACGGTCGTGTCCGGCGTCCCCACCATGTGGCGGGCGTGGGCGGATCTCCCATCCACCGGAGCCGACGACGCCAAACTCATGGCGAGCGTGAGGCTCGGTGTGTCGGGGGCGGCGCCGCTCGATCCCGATCTCCGGCGGGCGATCGCCGCCCGCTACGCCATCGTGCTGGCCGAGGGATACGGACTGACCGAGGCCTCGCCGGTGGTCACCAGCGGCGTGGGGCACGGGGCACCCGATGGCAGCATCGGCCTACCCCTGCCCGGTCTGCTCGTGCGCTTGATCGACCGCTTCGGGGAGGACGCGCTGGTCGGCGACCCGGGCGAGGTCTGGGTGAAGGGGCCCAACGTGTTCGGGGGCTACTGGGACGATCCCGACGCGACCCGGACGGCGCTGACCGACGACGGCTGGCTGCGCACGGGCGACCTGGCGGTGGTGGACGACGACGGCTTCCTGCGGCTCGTCGACCGGGCCAAGGACCTGATCATCGTGTCGGGCTTCAATGTGGTGCCAGCCGAGGTGGAGGCCGTGCTAGTGCGCCACCCCGACGTCTCGGAGGCGGCGGTGGTGAGCGTGCCGCACCCGCACACGGGCGAGGCGGTGAAGGCATTCGTGGTCCCGGTGGAGGGCGCCAGCATGGATGAGCGCTCGCTCATCGACTACGCCTCCCGCCATCTGGCTCGCTACAAAAGCCCGTCGATCATCACGTTCGTCGACGAGCTACCCCACGGCTTGACCGGGAAGGTCCTGCGCCGGCGGCTCCGCTGACCGGTTCCGTGTGGCGGGAGGACGGGACGCATGCCACACCCCGTGAGCTTGTGAGCGTGTGAACAAGCGGCTGTAGGCTGCCGAGCTGATGGCTAACGGTGGCAAGCGGCAGGCACGCAAGATCCCCGAGGCCACCGTGACTCGCCTCCCGCTCTACCTCCGCAGCCTGCTCGAGGTCGCCAACGACGGCATGCCCACGATCTCGTCGGAGCGGCTGGCGGAGATGTCGGGCGTCAACGCCGCCAAGGTGCGCAAGGACCTCAGCTACCTCGGCAGCTATGGCACCCGCGGCGTGGGGTACGACGTCGAGTACCTGCTGTTCCAGATGAGCCGCGAGCTGGGACTCACCCACGACTGGCACGTCGTGATCGCCGGCATCGGCAACCTCGGCCACGCGCTGGCCAACTACGCCGGGTTCCACGAGCGCGGCTTTCCGGTGGCCGCCCTCGTCGACGCCGACCCGCGCGTCATCGGCACCGAGGTCAACGGCATCCCCGTCCGCCACATCGACGAGCTGCCCGCCATCGCCGCCGGCCGCCAGATCGCCATCGGCATCATCGCCACCCCGGCCAGCGCCGCCCAGGAGGTGGCCGACCGCATGATCGCGGCCGGGGTCAGCTCCATCCTCAACTTCGCACCGACGATCCTGTCGGTGCCTGCCGAGGTGTCGCTCCGCAAGGTCGACCTGGCGGTCGAGTTGCAGATCCTCAGCTTCTACCAGCAGCGCAGGACCGCGTCGGACCGCGTCGCCCAGGTGGCCGCCGAAGTGGCGGCCCCGCCGGCGACCTAGTGTCCCGGGTCCAGGCGCCGAGCCGCCCACCATGCCGGTCGAGCACCCCGTCTACCCGGTCAACCTGATCGTCGACGGCCGGCGGTGCCTTGTGGTCGGGGGTGGGCCGGTGGCGTTGCACAAGGTGCGTGGACTGGTCGGGGCCGGCGCGCGCGTGACCGTGGTCGACCCGGAGCTGGAGCCCGAGATCGTGGAGCTGGCGCGGGGTGCCGCCACCGGCGACGCCGAGGTCGTTGCCGAAACCCGGCCGTACCGACGCGGCGAAGCGGCCGGCTACCGGCTGGTGGTGGCGGCCAGCGGCGACCCGGCCGCAAACCAGCAGGTCTACGACGACGCCGAGGCCGCCGGCGTGTGGGTCAACAGCGCCGACGATCCCGAACGCTGCACGGTGACACTGCCGGCGCGGCTGCGCCAGGGCCGGCTGACGGTGACGGTGTCGACCGCGGGGCACAGCCCGGCGGTCGCCGCCTGGCTCCGTGACCGCCTGGCCGAGGAGCTCGGACCGGAATACGACCAGCTCATCGGGCTGTTGTCCGAGGAGCGCACTCGCATGCAGAGCGAGGGTCGATCGACCGAGGACCTGGATTGGCGATCGGCGCTCGATTCGGGAATTCTGGAACTCGTTCGGGCCGGCCGGCTCGAAGCCGCAAGGGAGCGCCTGCGCTCGTGTCTGTCGTCGTCATCGGACTGAACCACCGCACTGCCCCCCTCGAGCTGCTCGAGCGGATGAGCGTGCCGGACGGTCAGGTTCCCAAGGCCCTCCACGACCTGTGCAGCCGCGAGCACATCAGCGAGGCCATGGTGCTCTCGACGTGCAACCGGGTCGAGGTGTACGCCGACGCCGAGCGGTTCCACGGCGCCTACAGCGACATCCGAGGCTTTCTGGCCGAGCACTCGTTCCTGCCTCCCGAGACCTTCGCCGACCATCTCTATGTCCACTACGACTCGTCGGCCGCCGCTCACCTGTTCGCGGTGACGGCCGGGCTCGACTCGGCCGTGCTGGGCGAGAGCGAGATCCAGGGTCAGGTGAAGCAGGCGTGGGACCGGGCCCGCGATCAGGGCGCCGCCGGTCCGGGGCTCAACCTGCTGTTGCGGCACGCGCTGGAGGGCGGCAAGCGGGCCCGCACCGAGACCGGCATCGGCCGCAAGATCGCCTCGGTCTCGCAGGCGGCCGTGGCCATGGCGCGTGAGCGGCTGGGCGGACTGGCTGGCAAGACCGTGCTGTTGCTGGGGGCGGGCGACATGGGCGAGGGCATGGCTGTCGCGCTGGCCGGCGCCGGCGAACGCCTCAACCTGATGGTGGCCAATCGCACGCAGGCCAACGCGGTCGCGCTGGCCGCCCGCATCGGAGCCGAGCCCGTGGCGCTCGTCGACGTGCCCGACCGTGTCACCGACATCGACCTGTTGCTCACGTCGACCGGCGCGCAGACGCCCATCATCGAGCGCGCCGACCTGGAGCCGGTCATGATCGGGCGCTCGGGCCGACCCCTGCTGGTGGTGGACATCGCCGTGCCACGCGACGTCGATCCGGGCGTCGCCGACATCGACGGGGTGACCCTGCTCGACATGGACGATCTCCGCGGCTTCGCCGCCGTCGGCGTGGCCGGGCGGCGGCGCGAGGTTGCGGCCGCCGAGGCGATCCTCAACGACGAGCTGGAGCGCTATCTCGACGCCAGTTCGGCCCGCGAGGTGGCGCCGATGATCGTGGCACTGCGCGAGCGGGCCGAGGTGGTGCGCAAAGCCGAGCTCGAGCGGTTCCGCGGGCGGCTCGACGACCTCGGCGCCGATCACGCGGCGGTCGTCGATGCGGTGACGAAGCGACTGGTGTCCAAGCTGCTCCACCAGCCGACCGTGGTCCTCAAGGACGCCGCCGGGAGTCCCCGGGGCGACCGTCTCGTTGCCGCCCTGCGTGAGCTGTTCGAGATAGAGGGTTGAGACGATGAGAAGGCTCCGGGTGGCAACCCGGGGCTCGGCCCTGGCCCGCTGGCAGGCCGACCATGTCGCCGTACTGGCGCAGAAGGCCGAGCCCGGCCTCGACGTGGCGACGGTGGTGGTCGTGACCAGCGGCGACCGTCGACGCGACGTCCCCATCTGGGAGCTGGGCGGCAAGGGGATGTTCGTCAAGGAGGTGCAGGCCGCAGTGCTCGAGGGCCGGGCCGACGTGGCCGTCCACTCGGCCAAGGACCTGCCGTCGCTGACGCCCGACGGCCTGGTGATCGGGGCCGTGCCCGAGCGGGCGGACGTGCGCGACGCCCTGGTTGGTGCCGCACTCGATGCCCTGCCCTCGGGGGCGGTCGTGGCGACCGGGTCGCTGCGCCGGCGGGCCCAGCTCGCCCACGTGCGTCCCGACCTGCGGTTCGACAGCCTGCGAGGCAACATGGCGACGCGGCTGGCGCGCACGGACGATGCCGAGGTCGACGCCGTCGTGGTGGCCGCCGCCGCCCTCGACCGCCTGGGCCTGTCCGACCGGATCGCCGAGCGCCTCGATCCCGACATGATGCTGCCCCAGGTGGGACAGGGTGCACTGGCGGTCGAGTGCCGCACCGAGGACACCGACACCCGTTGCCTGCTCGATCGCATCGAGCACACGCCGAGCCGCCGCGCCGTCGACGCCGAGCGGGGGTTCCTGGTCGAGCTCGGCGGCGACTGCTCCGTGCCCGCCGCCGCCCACGCCACCCTGGCCGGCGACCGGCTGCGGGTCCGGGGCCTGGTGGCCTCGGCCGACGGCCGGACGGTGGTGCGCCACGAGCTGGCGGGGCCGGCGTCGTCGGGTGCGGCGCTGGGCCGGTCCGTGGCCCGCCAGCTGCTCGACGACCAGGGTGGCGCCGCGCTCCTGGGCCGCACATGATCGCGTTTTTCCGCGGGATGGGCTGCTGGGGCGACCGTTCCCGCGAAGAAAACGCCTAGGTTCGCCACGGTGACCGTCCACCTCGTGGGCGCGGGCCCGGGCGACCCAGGGCTCTTGACCGTGCGGGCGCTCGAGCTACTGCGCCGGGCCGACGTCGTCGTCTACGACCGACTGTCGCAGGAGTCGCTGCTCGATCTGGCACCCGCCGCCGCCGAGCGCATCGACGTCGGCAAGGCGCCGGGGCACGTGCGCCTGACGCAGTCCGAGATCAACGACCTGCTGATCGAGCGCGGGCGCCGAGGGGAGGCGGTGGTGCGGCTCAAGGGTGGCGATCCCTTCGTGTTCGCCCGCGGCGGCGAGGAGGCGGCCGCGTTGGTCGCCGCCGGCGTGCCCTTCGAGGTCGTGCCCGGCATCACTTCGGCCATCGCCGTACCCGCCTACGCCGGCATCCCGGTCACACTGCGGCACTCGTCCACCAGCGTCACGATCGTCACCGGACACGAGGAGCCGGGCGCCGAGGGCGCCGAGGGCGCGGTCGACTGGCAGGCTGTGGCTCGGGTGGGCGGGACGATCGTCGTGCTTATGGGCGTCGCCCGCATCGGCCGGATCGCCACCGAGCTGATGGCGGCGGGGCGATCGCCCGATACCCCGGTGGCGGCGGTCCAGTGGGGTACCCGGCCCGAACAACGCACCGTGCGGGCCACCCTGTCGACGATCGCCGGCCAGCCCCTCGGGACCCCGTCGACCATCGTGATCGGCGATGTGGCCGCCTCGGACCTGGCCTGGTACGAGAACCGCCCGTTGTTCGGGCGGCGGGTCGTGGTGACCCGCGCCCGCGAGCAGGCCGGCGAGCTGGTGGTGCGGCTCCAGGCCCAGGGTGCGGCCACCGTCGAGGTGCCCGCGATCGAGATCCGCGACCCTGCCGACGGTGGGGCCGCGCTGGCGGCGGCGGCGGACCACCTGGGCGACTACGGCTGGGTCGTCCTGACATCGCCCAACGGGGCCCGCCGGCTCCTGGATGCCGTGCGGGATCGGGGCCGTGACGCCCGCGCCTTCGCCCAGGACCGGCTGGCGGCGATCGGTCCGGGAACGGCCGAGGTGCTGGCGAGCGCCAATCTCGTGGTCGACCTGGTGCCGCCGCGGTTCGTGGCCGAGTCGCTGCTGGACGCCTTCCCGGAGCCGCCCGGCCCGGCCGGGGGACGGGTGTTGCTGGTGCGGGCCGCAGTGGCCCGGGACGTCCTGCCGGAAGGGCTGCGCGCCAAGGGTTGGGACGTCGACGTGGTCGAGGCGTACCGCACCGAGCAGGCACCGCTGACCGAGGAGCAGGCGGCTGCTGTCGCCGCCGCCGACGTTGTGACGTTCACCTCGTCGTCGACGGTGACCAACTTCCTGGCGGCGATCGGAGCTCGGCCGATACCTCCGGCGGTCGTCGCCATCGGACCGATCACCGCCGCCACCGCCCGGGAGCACGGGCTCGCGGTCGACGTCGAGGCCGAGGTCCACACCATCGACGGGCTGGTGGACGCGCTCGTCGCCTGGGCCGCAAAGACCCCCGGTCGGTCGGCAGGGTCGACGCCGGCGGGCGACACAGGTGAATGACTTCGGTGGGTGACATCGGAGCGCTGGTCTTCGACTTCGACGGGCTGATCCTCGACACGGAGAGCTGCACCTACGAGACGACGGCCGGCATCTTCGCCGAGCACGGCGAGACGCTCGACCTGGCGTGGTGGCACTCGATCATCGGCACGGCCGACCACCCCCATTGGTCCGAGATCCTGTCCGACCGCCTGGGGCGCCCGGTCGACCGTGCCGCTCTGGTCGCGCGCCGCGAGGCGCGCCGGCTCGAGGTCCTCCACGCCCTGCCGCCCTGCGCCGGCGTGGTCGAGCTGCTCGACGACGCTGCGGCCGAGGGGTTCCGCGTCGCCATCGCCTCGTCGTCGGGGCTCGAGTGGGTCGACGGCCATCTCGCGCGGCTCGGGCTGCGGTCCAGGTTCGCAGCGGTGGTCACGCGAGACGACCTGAGCGGCGCAGGCGCTCGCACCAAGCCGGCACCGGACCTGTTCCTCCTGGCCGCCGATCGCCTGGGAGTCGAGCCGGCCCACTGCGTGGCGTTCGAGGATTCGCCCAACGGCGTCGCCGCCGCCCGGGCCGCGGGCATGGTGGTCGTGGGCGTCCCGGGTCCGATGACGGTCGGGCTGGACATGAGCGCCGCCGACCTGGTGGTGCCTTCGCTGGCCGAGATCGACCTCGCCGCTCTGCGGAAGCTGGTGGGCGGCTAGGCCCTTCGGCGACACCGCACCGTTGCCGTTCACACATGTGCTTGACTGGCCCCAGCATCGCCCGGGGGTGGACGACCAGGGGGGCCGTTTTGGCGTTGTTGGATGTGACCAATGTTGGGGTCCGATTCGGGGGTGTCGTCGCGCTCGACGAGCTCACGTTCTCGGTGGAGCCGGGGACCATCTGCGCGCTCATCGGGCCCAACGGCGCCGGCAAGACCACGCTCTTCAACGTGCTGAGCCGGCTCTACCAGCCCACCACCGGGCGGATCACCTTCGATGGCGTCGAGCTGCTGGACGTACCCGCGCACCGCATCGCCCACTTGGGCCTGGCCCGCACGTTCCAGAACGTGGCGCTGTTCCCGGCGTTGACCGTGCTGGAGAACGTGTTGACCGGCGCCCACGACCACGGCTCGGTGGGGTTCGGTCGGGCCATGTTCCGGCTCGGTGCCGCCAGCGAGGAGCGGGCCCAGCGGCGCCAGGGGATCGAGCTCCTGGAGCGGCTCGACCTCGGACACCTGGCCCACCGACCCGTGGCGGGCCTGCCGTTCGGCACCCTCAAGCGCATCGAGTTGGCCCGGTCGCTGGCCGCCGAACCCCGCCTGCTCATGCTCGACGAGCCCGCTAACGGGCTGACCCACGGCGAGGTCGACGACCTGGGCGAGACCATCAAGGCGATCCGTGACCAGTTCGACCTCACGATCCTTCTGGTCGAGCACCACATGGCCATGGTCATGGCCATCTCCGATCACATCGTGGTGCTCGACTTCGGTCGCAGGATCGCCGAGGGCCCGCCGGCCGCGGTGCGCAACGATCCGGTCGTGATCGAGGCCTACCTCGGAGCGCCGGCATGAGCCTTCTGGAGCTCGTCAGCGTGCGAGGCGGCTACGGGCCCGTGCGGGTGCTCCACGATGTCGACCTGACGGTCGAGGAGGGGCACGTGGCGGTGGTCCTCGGAGCCAACGGGGCCGGCAAGACCACGACACTGCGGGCCATCAGCGGCATGATCCGCGCCGAGGGTGAGATCGTCTTCGACGGCCGCTCGGTCCTCGGCCGCTCGCCGGAGGCGGTGGCCAAGCTCGGCATCGCCCACGTCCCACAGGGTCGCGGCACGTTCACCGACCTCACCGTCGAGGAGAACCTGCGGGTCGGCGCCGTCAACCGGAGCGATGGAGCCATCAAGACCGACCTCGACCGCTGGTACTCGGTGTTCCCCCGCTTGGCCGAACGACGCAACCAGGAGGCGGGCAGCATGAGCGGCGGCGAGCAGCAGATGCTGGCGTTGGCGCGGGCAATGATGGCCCGCCCCCGTCTGCTGCTCCTCGACGAGCCGTCTCTAGGACTAGCTCCCCTCGTGACCCGCGAGCTGTTCGCCCAGCTCGGGGACCTCAACCGCAATGACGGCCTCACGGTGCTTGTGGTGGAGCAGAACGCCAACCTCGCCCTCGACATCGGCCACTGGGGTTACGTGCTCGAGGCCGGCCACATCGCGGTGCAGGGCGCGGCCGCCCAGCTCCACGACGACGAGGCCGTCCGCAAGGCCTACCTGGGGTTCTAGTGCCATGACCGCAAACGTTTCCGCCCGCTGCCGGCCCGGCCAGACAGGACGTCAGGATCGCCGCCCGCGGCGTCCTCCTCCTCGACTGGGGGCCTACTCCTCTCTTGCTGGTCGTCACCCTCCACTCGTCGTCCTTGCGGGCGACGACCCTGACTCGCCGTGGACGGGCGAACGTTCACGGTCACGGCACTGATGCAACTCTTCGTCGAACAGGTCCTCAACGGAATCGCCAACGGCGTGGTCTACGGGTCGGTGGCCCTGGCGCTTGTGCTGATCTTCCGCACCACAAGCGTCCTCAACTTCGCCCAGGGCGAGATGGCGCTGTTCTCGACGTACATCACGTGGAAGCTGGCCGACGAGGGCGACGGCTTCGGGCTGCCCATCGTGGCCGCCATCGCCATCTCGATGGCCCTCGCCTTCGTCGGCGGGGCGGTGATCGAGCGGGTGCTGATCCGTCCCGTCGAACAGGCCCGCAGCCCGCTCAACGTCGTGATCGTGACGCTCGGGCTGTTCCTGGGCCTCAACTCGGTGGCCCAGCTGATCTTCGGGACGGACCCGCAGTTCATGCCGTCCCCGTTCCCCGAGGGCAGCATCGAGCTGTTCTCGAGCGGGGGTGACACCGCCGTGATACAGAAGAGCACGATCGGGATGATCATCGTGCTCTTCGCCGAGTGCGCCCTGTTGTGGTACCTGCTGCAGCGGACCAAGGCCGGGCTCATGCTGCGGGCGGTGGCGAGCAATGCCGACTCTGCCCGGCTGCACGGCATCAGGTCCGGCAGGATGCTGCTGCTGGGGTGGGCCATGGCGGCTTCGATCGGTGCCCTGGCGGGGTCGCTGGTCGCCGCGCAGCGCACCGGCTTCGACGCCAGCCTCATGACGACGGTGCTCGTGTTCGCGCTGGCGGCCGCCGCGCTCGGCGGGTTCGACAGCCTGCTGGGCGCGGTGGTGGCAGGGCTGGTGGTGGGCATCGCCGACGCGCTCACGATCCAGTACGTCGACGCCCTCGACGGCATCGAGGTGGTGCTACCGCTGGCGCTGATCCTGGTTGTGCTCGTCGTCAGGCCGACCGGCCTGTTCGGCCGCCGCACGGTGGAGCGGGTCTAGGTGACCACGCCGTCGGATTCCAGCGGTGCCGCGACCGAACCCGCGATCGGCACCTTGCCGGAGGCGCTCGCCGAGCCCACGGTTGCCGAGGGCGCACAGCCGTCGATCTGGCCCCCGGTACCCCGGCTCGTCCTCGGCATCCGCATCGCCATCGGGGTGGCGTTGTCGGTGGTGGCGCTGTACGCGCCCTTCTACTTCACGCCCGAGAACAACCGGATCCTGTCGCAGGCCATCTACCTGTCGATCGCGGCGATGGGCCTCAACCTGCTCACCGGTTTCAACGGCCAGGTGTCGATCGGCCACGGCGCCTTCTTCGGGGTAGGGGCGTTCACCACCGCCATCCTCATGGTCGACTATGACTGGACCTTCGAGGCCACCATCCCCGTCGCCGCGGCGCTGTCCGGGCTCGTGGGACTGCTGGTCGGCTTCCCGGCGCTGCGGGTGCGCGGCCTGTACCTGGCGCTCGTCACCCTGGGGTTGGCCGTGCTGTTCCCCCGTGTGGCATCGAAGTACGTCGACGGCACCGGTGGCGTGGCGCTGCTGCGCCCGCAGCGGTCCGGGTTCGCGTCGCTGATCGACGGGCTCGACGACGACCAGTGGGCCTACTTCGTTTGCCTGGCGATCGCCGTGGTGCTGTTCGTGCTGGCCTGGAACCTGGTGCGAGGCCGCATGGGCCGGGCGATGATCGCCGTGCGCGACCAGGAGATCGCCGCCACCACCGTGGGGGTCAACCTCGCCGGCACCAAGGTAGGCACGTTCGCGCTGAGCGCCGCCTATGCCGGGGTCGCGGGATCGCTGTCGGTGATGATCAATCGCATCGCCGATGCCACCAACCCCATCCTCTACTTCCAGCTCTCGATCGAGTTCCTGGTGGCCATGGTGATCGGCGGCGCCGCCACCATCCTCGGGCCGGCGGTGGGGGCGTTCATCCTCGTCTTCCTCCGTCGCAACACCGAGGACCTGATCGAGGGCAAGGAGATCCTGGCGCCGGCCATCTTCGGCGCGGCGCTCATCGCCATCGTGTTCGTGTTGCCCGAGGGGGTCGTAGGCGGCGTGCGCCGGCTGCTCGCCCGCCTGGGCCGACGTTCAGCGGGGACCCCGGCGGCACGTCCCGCCCCCGCGTCTGCTAGCGACGTGCCTAACGACAGCACAAACCCAGGAGGCTCACATGAAGACGGGACCTAGACCTCGGTTTCTAGCGGTGCTGCTCGCGCTGGCCATGGTGGGTGCCGCCTGCAGCTCGCGTGACGACGACGACAGCGCCCAGACCGAGACCGGCGACGGTGGGGCCGCGGCCGAGTCGTCGATCAACACCGACGACTGTGTCAGCGATCCCACCCAGGAGATCGAGGGCGACGTCATAACGCTCGCCTCGAGCTTCCCACAATCCGGCCTGACCGCGGCCTTCTCGGAGGTCGCGCGCGGCTGGGAGGCCTACCTCGAGAAGGTCAACGCCGACGGCGGCGTCGAGATCGGGGACCGCACGTTCACGTTCGAGTTCAAGGACATGGACGACCAGTACAACGCGGCCGAGACGGCCACCAACGTCGAGGAGCTGGTCGGCCAGGACGGCGGGGGTGCCTTTGCTGTGTTCAGCGTTATCGGCACCGCCAACAACATCGCCATCCGCGACTTCCTCGGCGAGCTGTGCGTGCCCGACGTGTTCGCCGCCACCGGCTCGCCGGCGTGGGGCAACCCAGACTTCCCGTGGCTCATCGGCTCCACACTCGCCCCCTACTCGCTCGAGGGCTACATGTTCGCCGAGGTGCTCAACGAGCAGCAGCCCGACGCGAAGGTGGCGATGCTCGTGCAGGACGACGACTTCGGCCGCGCCTACGAGGAGGGCTTCCGCCAGGCCATCGAGGGCACCGACATCGAGGTGGTCGAGGTCCAGAAGTACCCGACCGGGGCCAGCGAGGTGTCGGCCCAGATCACCGCCCTGGCGGCCTCGGGCGCCGACGCCTTCTTCAACGGCGGCACGCTGCTGGCGTGCCCCGATGCCCTCACCAAGGCGGCCGCCGCCAACTGGACGCCCATCACCTACGTGTCGGCCACGTGCGCGTCGAAGACGCTCATGGGCCTGGCCGGCGCTGCAGGCGACGGCGTGTACACCGCGGCCAACCTCAAGGACCCGCTCAACCCCGAGTGGGACGAAGACCCGGCCATGCAGGAGTACCTCGACACCGTCCAACAGTACCGGGGCGACGGCTTCGATCCCGAGAACGCCATCGTCGCCTACGGCTACACGCAGGCCGCTGTGTTCGTCGAGGCGCTCAAGGCCGCCGAGGGGCCCACCCGGCTGGCGGTCATGGAGTCGGTACGCAACCTCGACGGCATCAGCGACGTCGGCCTGCTGTTGCCGGACGTCAGCGTCACCACCGCCGGCGAGGACGACCCGTACATGGGCGAGTCGTTGCTGCTCGCTCAGTACGAGTTCGCCGGTGAGGGGCAGCGGAACCACTTCGTCCCGCAGGGCGAGCTGGTCGACTTCGAGGGCCAGACGCTCGAGCTCACACCCGAGGATCTGGTCACGGGCTAGCCGTTTCCCCCACCCCGCGTTCCGTCAGCGCTCGGGTACCGCATCGGGCCTGAGCGCTGACAGAACGAACCCTGGGTTGGCGGTACCCGCTGGTGCGGGTCGTAGCATCACTGGAGTGAGCGAGCGTCAGCGAGCGAACCATCAGCACAGTGCGTTACTCGCCGCGCAGCGGCGATGGCTCATTGGTGTGCCGGAGGCACGCCAATGAGCTTTCCTCAGCGCCGGTTGCGGCGGCTGCGCCGCACGCCCGCCATGCGCCGCCTCGTGGCCGAGACCCACCTGTCGATCGACGATCTGATCGCGCCGCTGTTCGTGCGCGAGGGCATCGCCGAGCCGGCGCCGATCATGTCGCTCCCGGGGGTGGTCCAGCACACCCGCGAGTCGTTGCACAAGGAGGTGCACGAGCTGGCGCAGCTCGGGGTGCCCGCCGTGATCCTCTTCGGCGTGCCCACCACCAAGGACGCCACCGGCTCGGGCGCCTGGGACCCCCACGGCATCGTCCAGGTCGCCCTCCGCGATCTGCGTTCGGACCTGGGCGACGAGCTCGTGCTCATGGCCGACCTGTGCCTGGACGAGTACACCGACCACGGACACTGCGGGGTCATCGACGATCGCGGCCAGGTCGACAACGACGCCACGATCGACCTGTACGCCCGGGTGGCGATCGCGCAGGCCGAGGCGGGCGCCGACGTGGTGGCGCCCAGCGGGATGATGGACGGCCAGGTGGCGGCCATTCGCGACGCCCTCGATGAGAGCAGCTTCGAGCAGGTGGCGATCCTGGCGTACGGCGCGAAGTACGCCTCGGCGCTCTACGGGCCGTTCCGGGAAGCGGTGGATGTCACCATCGCCGGAGGCGGGGACCGCAAGGCCTACCAGCAGGACCCACGCAACGCCCGTGAGGCGCTGGAAGAGATCCGGGCCGATGTCGCCGAGGGCGCCGACATGGTGATGGTCAAGCCCGCCGTCGCCTACCTCGACGTGCTGGCCGCCGTGCGGGCCGAAGTCGACGTCCCGTTGGCGGCGTACCACGTGTCGGGCGAGTACGCCATGGTCAAGGCTGCTGGCGAGCGCGGCTGGATCGACGGCCCCGCAGTCATGCTCGAGCACCTCACGGCGGTCCGCCGTGCCGGCGCCGACATGATCCTCACATACGCCACCCGCGACGTCGCAGACCGGCTGAGGTGACCACCAACCACGACCTGTTCGCCCAAGCGGAGAGGGTGATCCCCGGTGGGGTCAACAGCCCGGTGCGAGCGTTCCGGGCGGTCGGCGGCACCCCCTACTTCGTGGAACGCGCCGAGGGAGCCTACGTCTGGGACGTCGAGGGGCGGCGCTACGTCGACCTGGTGCAGTCCTACGGGGCGATCATCGCCGGGCATGCCCATCCCGCCGTCGTGGAGGCCGTACAACGTGCGGCCGCCGACGGCACCAGCTACGGCGCCCCCACCGAACGGGAGGTGCGGCTGGCGGAGGAGATCCGTGCCCGGGTGCCGTCGTGCGAGATGGTCCGATTGGTGTCGAGCGGCACCGAGGCGACGATGTCGGCCATTCGGGTGGCCCGCGGCTTCACCGGACGCCCCAAGGTCGTCAAGTTCGCCGGCAACTACCACGGTCACGGCGACCTGTTGCTGGCCGAGGCGGGCAGCGGACTTGCGGCCCTGGGCCTGCCGGGTTCGGCGGGGGTGACCGAGGCTGCCGTCCACGACACCGTGGTCGTCTCCTACAACCGGGTCCCAACGCTCGACGGGCAGACCGCCTGCGTCATCGTCGAGCCGATCGCCGCCAACATGGGCCTGGTCCCACCCGAGCCGGGGTTCCTGGCCGGGTTGCGGACCGAGTGCGACCGCGTCGGCGCGCTGCTCGTCTTCGACGAGGTGATCACCGGGTTCCGGGTGGCCCGGGGCGGAGCGCAGGAGCTGCTCGGGGTGACCCCGGATCTGACGACCATGGGCAAGGTCATCGGGGGTGGGCTCAACATCGGCGCCTACGGTGGACGGGCAGACGTGATGGGCGTGGTGGCCCCGCTCGGGCCCGTGTACCAGGCCGGCACACTCTCGGGGAACCCGCTGGCCACCGCCGCCGGGCTGGCGGTGCTCGGGCTCCTCGACGCGCCCGCGTACGAGACCCTGCGGCACACGGCCGAGGCTCTGGCCGGCGCGTTCCGGGCCGCGTTGGGCGCCGCGGGCGTGACCGCCCACGTGCCGGTGGCGTCCACCCTGGTGGGCCTCTACCTCGGCGCCCGCGCGCCGATCGACTATGACGGCGCCCGGTCCACCGACGAGGCCGGCTACGCCAAGCTGTTCCACGGGCTGCTCGAGCGGGGCGTGGCGCTCGCACCGGGGGCGTACGAGGTCATGTTCCCCGGCTTGGCTCACACCGCTGAGGTGATCGGCGAGGCGTCCGGCGCAATCGCCGACGCCGCCAACTGAGGCGAGTGAGCGATGGCCATGGGCACCCGCAGCGACGCACGGGTCGAGCGGACCGTGGCGAAGGTGCTCGCCGCTGCCCATCGGCTGCTCGAGACGGAGGGCCTCGGGAGCGTGACGTTCGGTCGGGTGAGCCGGGAGACCGGCGTGTCGCGCACCACCCTCTACCGCCACTGGTCGAGCCCCTCGGAGCTGATCTCCGAGGCCTGGGGGAGGGTGGCTCCGTCGAACCACGTGTCCCAGACCGCTGAGCTGCAGCACGATCTGGTGGCCGTGTTCCTGGCGGTCCGCGACGTCGTCGATTCGTCCACGATGCGGCGCTCGCTGCCGGCCCTCCTGGTGGCGGCGCAGCGCGATCCCGTCATCTCCTCGCTGCACGCCCGGTTCGTGCAGGACCGGCGCCAGCCGATCGTCGAGCGCCTCCGGGCGGCCATCGACGACGGGCAGATCCGCGGCGACGCCGATCCGGAGCTGTTGGTCGACCTGCTGTCCGGCCCGATCTTCTATCGCCAGCTGCTGCGCCGGACGCGCACATCCGACGACGACGTGCGGGCCATGGTCGCGGCGGCGTTGGCCAGCGTTCGCCCCGGGTCCTGACGACCGTCGCGACGGCTGTTCGGCGGCGGTCAGCCGCCCTGGCCCGTCAGCCGCCGGGGCCGGTATCGACGCCCTCGCTCGGTCCCCGCACGGGCTCGAGGGTGCAGTCCCAGGCGCCGGACCCGAGCCGTGGCGGCTGGTCCATGAAGTCGATGCGGCAGCCGATGTCGTTGAGCAACAGTCCCAGCACGATGGCGGGCTCGAAGCTGGCGGTCTCGCTGTTGTTCGGCTGATCGGCCGTCAGCGGCCGGAAGGCGACGAGGCCATTGAGGGCGATCGCGCCGATCATCAGCCACAGGAAGGGTCGCCGGTTACGGTCGCTGGCCGCAACCCACAGGACCAGTGCCGTGACGCCGGGGATCAAGTGCGCCAGCTTCCAGGGCACGAGGAAGAACAGCGCTTCGGTGGCCAGCAGACCGAGCACCGCGAAGCGCAGCAGCGGATCCTTGGTCCAGCGACTCAGCGATCGGACGAGCGCCGGCGCCGCCAACGCGACGACGACCACCAGCGCCAGCCCGGCGGCGGCATAGTTCTTCACGGCCACGCGCCCGACGTTGTTGGCGAGGCCGCGCCACCCTTCGGTGGCGGTGAGGAACTCGAAGGTGCGGTGGTACGACAGCCACGACGGGATGAACAGCGCAGCGCCGAGCGGCAACGCCACGGCCGCGGTGGCGAGGCAGCGGCGCCGGTGGGCGCGGTCCCAGCCATCGGCCACGAGGAAGGCAACCACGAGGAGCAGCGTGGTGGACCGGCTCCCGATGGCCAGTCCGAAGAGCACGCCCGCCGGCAGGCTCCGGCTCCGCAGGTGTGCCAGGGCCCCCCACGCGAAGAACGCCAGCGCCCAGATGAAATCACCCGTGGAGGTGCCGGCGATGAGCGTGACCGGCGAGGCCAGGAAGGCCAGGGCGACGAGATCGCCGTTGTCGTGCCCCCAGGCCGTCACCAGGCGGGCGATCCCCACCACCGTGAACGCCAGCGCCCCGACCGTGGTCAGGTTGACGAGGATGTGCCCGCCCACCGGGTCGAGCAGCCCGACTATCGCCTCCACTACCGGCACACCCGGGTTGCGGGAGGGGGCGTAGTCGCCGTTGCGGATCCGGTCCCCCGCCAGCAACACCTGCCCCACGTCGATGTCGGTGCCATAGCCCAGCCAGAAGATCGGCAGCGTCACCGCAGCGGTGATGGCCAGCAGGGCCCGCTCGGACAGCCCTGGCGACACCGGCCGATCCGCCACCCGTGCCGTGGTAGCCGGGTCGCCCCAAATCTCCGCGGTGCTCGGCGGATCGGTGGCGGCGGACGACATCGGCGCGCCAACGTAGTGGGCGCAACTCCGCCGTATGGCTGGTAGCAAGGGGAGGCGTGATCCTCGACGAGACCCCCGACCGCCCCGGATCGCTCAGCGACGCCGTCGATGCGGCCCTGGCCGAGCTGACCGAACGCGACGCCGTGGCGCGCACCTGGGCGCGCGACCACACGCTCTGGCGCGACGACCCCAGGGAGATCAGCGATCGGCTCGGGTGGCTCACGGTGGTGCCCGACATGGTGACCGGGCTCGACCGGATCCGGGCGACGTGCGCCCGCGTCTCCGCCGACGTCGACCACGTGCTGCTGGCCGGCATGGGCGGGTCCAGCCTGTTTCCGGAGGTGGTCGCCCGGTCGACACCACCCGGCGCCGGCGGGCCGACGTTGCACGTGCTCGACACCACCGATCCCGCCGCCATAGCCCGGCTCGGCGGCGAGCTCGCACCAGAGCGCACGCTGCACATCGCCGCCTCGAAGTCGGGGACAACGCTCGAGACCCGCAGCCACCTGGCCTGGGCCTGGGAACGCCACCCCGACCCCGCCCGCTTCGCCGTGATCACCGACCCCGGGAGCGAGCTCGCGGCGCTGGCCACCGAGCGGGGGTTCGCGGCCGTGTTCGAGAATCCGCCGGACATCGGTGGGCGCTATTCGGCCCTGTCGTTGTTCGGACTGGTGCCGGCGATCCTGGCCGGGGCCGACGTCGACGGCTTGCTGGCATCGGCCTCGGGCATCACCGAGGCGTTGCGGACGGCGCCGCCCGCCAACCCGGCGGCCCGGCTGGCGGCGACCATGGCGGCCGCGGTCCGGTCGGGCCGGGACAAGCTGACGCTCGTGGTTCCCGACCACCTGGCCACGTTCGGGCTGTGGCTCGAGCAGCTCCTCGCCGAGTCGACCGGGAAGGACGGCAGCGGCATCGTCCCCGTGGTCGGCGAGCCCTTGGGCGACCCGCCCGTGTACGGCGAGGATCGGCTCTTCGTGGTCGTGGGGGAGCCCAGACTGGAGGCCAACGGCAGGTTGGACACGCTGGCCGCCGCCGGCCACCCGGTCGTCGGGGTCGCCGGCGGCGAGGCCTTCGCAGACCTGGGGGAGCAAGTGCTGCTGTGGGAGCTGGCGACCGCCCTGGCGGGGGCGCTGCTCGGGATCCACCCGTTCGACCAGCCGGACGTGGCCGCGGCCAAGGCCGCCACCAGCCGGGTGCTGGCGGAGGGCCGACCGGATCTCCCGCTGACCCCGCTGACCGAGCTGCTGGACCAGGTCGGGGCCGCTGACTACCTCGCCATCCAGGCGTTCGTGGATCCCGACAGCCCCGTGGTCGGCGACATCGAGAGCGCACGGGTTGCCCTGCGCGACCGCCTCGGCGTCGCCACCACCGTCGGGCTCGGGCCCCGGTACCTGCACTCCACCGGCCAGCTCCACAAGGGTGGCCCCAACCGGGGCGTGTTCGTGCAACTGCTTGCCGACGCTGCCATCGACGTTCCGATCCCGGGCGAGGACTATGGGTTCGCGGCGCTGGAGCAGGCGCAGGCCGACGGCGATCTGCTGACGCTGCACGAACGCAAGCGCCGGGCGGGTCGCGTCCGGATCGGCGAGCTGCTGGAGGCAACATGAATGTTGGGATGGTTGGGCTGGGGAGGATGGGCGGGAACATGGCCGCCCGCATCCGGGAAGCCGGTCACGAGGTGGTCGGCTACGACGCCTTCAGCGCCGCCTCCGAGGTGGCGTCGCTGGCCCAGCTGGCCGAGCGGCTCGACCCGCCGCGCGTGGTGTGGGTCATGGTCCCGGCGGGCGATCCCACCGAGGCCGTCGTGGCCGAGCTGGCAGGCCTGCTGCAGCGTGGCGACGTGGTGGTCGACGGTGGCAACTCCAACTGGCACGACTCCGTACGGCGCGGCAAGGAGCTGGAGGGGCGCAGCCTCGGCTTCGTCGACGTCGGCACCAGCGGCGGCGTGTGGGGTCGCACCGAGGGGTACTGCCTGATGGTCGGGGGCAATCCCGAGCACGTGGCGGTGGCCCAACCCGTCTTCGACGCGCTCACGCCGGCCGACGGCGGGTTCGTGCACACCGGCGCGGTCGGCACCGGGCACTTCACCAAGATGGTCCACAACGGCATCGAGTACGGGCTCATGCAGGCCTACGCCGAGGGCTACGAGCTGCTGGACCGCTCGGGGCTCGACATCGACGTGCTGGGCGCGCTCGACGCCTGGCGGGCAGGATCGGTGGTGCGGTCGTGGCTGCTCGACCTGCTGGTGCAGGCATTGCAGAAGACGCCCGACCTGAAGGGCATCGCCGGCGTCGCCGAGGATTCTGGTGAGGGGCGCTGGACCGTGCAGGAGGCCATCGAGCGCGGCGTGGCCACCCCGGTGATCAGCGCCGCGCTGTTTGCCCGGTTCGTGTCGCAGCAGGACGACTCGATCGCCATGAAGGTCATCGCCGCACTGCGCAACCAGTTCGGCGGCCACGCCATCCTGCCCGAGACCGAGACCGCGCCGGGGGACCAACCACAATCAATCACGGAGTCGTGATCACCATGGCGAACCGCCCCTGTAGCGACGCACTCGTGCTGTTCGGTGCCACCGGAGACCTGGCGGGCAAGAAGATCTTTCCCGCCGTGTACGAGATGGAACGCGCCGGTCGCTGCGGCATACCCGTGATTGGCGTGGCCTCACGCGAGTGGGACGACGACAAGCTACGCGAGCGCGCCCACGAGTCGATCGTGGCCGTCACCGACGGCCAGGTAGACGAGCGCTCGTGGAAGGAGCTGGCGGGAAGGCTCAGCTACGTGAGCGGCGACTACCGCGAGGAGTCCACGTTCGAGGCGCTCGCCGAGAAGCTCGCGGGAGTCGAGCGGCCACTCTTCTACCTGGCCATCCCGCCGGTCATGTTCGACGACGTGGTGCACGGCTTGGCGCGGGTGGGGCTGGCCGGCGAGGGGTCGCGGGTGGTGGTGGAGAAGCCGTTCGGTCGCGACCAGGCGTCCGCCGCCGACCTCAACGAGGTGCTCCATCAGGTGTTCCCCGAGGAGGCGATCTTCCGCATCGACCACTTCCTCGGGAAGGAGTCAGTGGAGGACCTGCTGGTCTTCCGGTTCGCGAACTCGATGCTGGAGCCGCTCTGGAATCGCAACTACATCTCCAGCGTGCAGGTGACGATGGCCGAGCCCTTCGGCGTCGAGCAGCGCGGCCGGTTCTACGAGTCGGTCGGCGCTCTCAGGGACGTGTTCGAGAACCACCTGTTGCAGGTGATCGCGCTCCTGGCCATGGAGCCACCGGTGTCGGCGGACGAGAACGCGCTCAGCGACGAGAAGGTTCGCCTGTGGCGCCAGATCCGGGCGCTCGACCCCGCCAACGTGGTGCGGGGGCAGTACCGGGGCTACACCGACGAGCCGGGCGTCGAGCCCGGCAGCGACGTCGAGACGTTCGTGGCTCTCCGGCTGGAGATCGACTCGTGGCGCTGGGCGGGTGTGCCGTGGCTGGTCCGGACCGGCAAGAACCTGCCCGTGCACGCCACCGAGGCGGTGGTCACGTTCGCCGAGCCGCCCCGGCTGCTTTTCGCCAAGGCGGGCTCGCGTCGGCCCGAGCCCAATCGACTCCGCTTTCGGCTGGGGCGCGACGACGGTGTGACGCTCGAGGTCCAGGCCAAGGCCCCGGGGGAGGATCTCGTGAGCCGGCCGGTCGACCTCGAGGTGTCGTACGAGCGGCTGTTCCCGCACCGCCAGGAGGCGTACCAACGGCTACTGGAGGACGCCATCGAGGGCGACCACCGCCGCTTCGGACGCGCAGACGGCGTGGAGGAGCAGTGGCGCATCGTGCAGCCGGTGCTCGACCACCCGCCCCCGGTGCAGCTCTACCGCCGGGGCACGTGGGGACCGCCGAGTGCCGAGATGCTCGCCGCCCCCGTCGGCGGCTGGGTCGAGCCCCTCGCCGAGGGCTGAGGTTTCGCCTCGCAACCGGAGGTTGCGAGCCGAGTCTTTGGCCGCCGCCTTCCGGCGGCGTCGTTTGCCGGTCGCTCGACCGGCAAAGCCGGATCGAGCGACGGTGGGGGCTCCGGCAGGAGCCTCTGCCCCCACACCCCCGCCTGCGCCTGTGCCTACAGCGCCCCCGATAGGCGGCCTAGGGCTGTAGCTACGCGGGGGCCGGGTTCGGCGCCAAGCGGGCGATGCGGGCGACCGAGCGGTAGGCGGCCTCGGCCGGGCCCAGCTCGTCGTCGCGCAACAGGTTGGCCATGATCCGCAGCACCCACTCCATGAGGCTCTGCGATCGCATGCCCACGCGCGTCAGCTCACGCATGAGCACGGGCTGACCGATGATCTTGGCGAAGCTGCGCGCGACCTTGAAGTAGAGGCCGTACTCGTCGTCGAGCATGGTCGGGTAGCGCTGCAACGGTTGGCCCGTGCCCGAGACGATCGCCTCGTCGATGAGGTCGGCGGCCATCCGGGCGGTCTCGTAGGCGTAGTCGATGCCCTCGCCGTTGAACGGGTTGATCGATCCCGCGGCGTCGCCCACGATCAGCCAGTTGGGCCCCACCTTGGGATCGACCGACCCGGCCATGGGCAGCCGCCCGCCGGTGGGCGGCGCCAGCATGGCGTCGGGGTCGATCCCCCAGCGTTCGGGCGCGGTGGCGGCCCATTCGTTCATCAGGTGTGTGGTGTTGACGTCGCGGTAGCCCCTGTACGTCGACAGCAGGCCGATGCCCACGTTGATGGTCCCGTCGCCCAACGGGAAGATCCAGCCGTAGCCCGGCAGGCTCCGGCCGTCGCGATCGTGGACGTCGAGGCACGACTCGATCCAGGGATCGGCCGACCGCGGACTCGCGTAGTAGCCCCGAATGGCGATGCCCTGCGGGTACGACTTGTTGCGGGTGGTGCCCAGCGCCCGGCCGAAGCGCGACAGCGACCCGTCGGCCACGACCACGTAGCGGGCGTGGATCTCATGGGTCTCGCCGCTCGCCTTGTCCTTCACGAGCGCCCCGATCACGTGGCCGTCGCGCGTCAGCGGGCGCAGTGCCTCGCTGGACTGCCGTACCGCGGCCCCCGCGGCGGCCGCCTGCTCGGCCACCATCTGGTCGAGGTCGCGCCGGCGCACGACGTAGCCGTAGCTCGGGTACACCGGATGCTCGGGCCACGGCAGCTCCAGGGTGATGCCGTGCGCCTCGGCCCGCAGGCCGTCGTGGCGGTGGTGGCGCGCGGCGATGGCGGGCTCGAGCCCCATCTCCCGGATCTGGTGGACGGCTCGAGGCGTGAGCCCGTCACCGCAGGTCTTGTCCCGTGGAAACGCCTTGCGTTCCAGCACGCACACGTCGTGACCCGCCTTGGCCAGCCAGAACCCCGCGGCGCTACCTGCCGGGCCCCCACCCACCACGAGGACGTCGTGCCGCTCCGCGGTCATCGGCTCACGCGAGGGGTGCCATGGGTACGGCTAGCCACCCAGCTCGCTCTCGCGAACCCCGGCCTCCTGGGACAGCGGACCGAGCCCGGGCGGCGCGTCGTCGGGGCCCACGGCCTCGGCCAACGTCGCCTCGCCGTTGGCGACGGCGAACAGCCCGGTGTACTGCGGGTTGTCCTCCGACACGTCCTCGCCGGCGAGCTCGCGCTCGTGCAGCACGATCTGGGCGATCTCCTGGTCGTCCAGCTGGCCGCCGAACGCGGGCATCGTGCCGCCCCCGCCAACCGGCTTCTCGTTGGCACCGTAGGTCGGGGCCGGCCAGCCATCCGTGCCGAGCTTCACCCACATCACGTGGTCACGCCAGTCCGGCCAGGTCTCCACCACCGCACCATCCACGAACGCCGGTGCGGACACGCCCTGCCCGCTGGCGCCGTGGCAGGAGGCGCAGTTGGCGCCGAACAGCTCCGTGCCCAGCACCAGCGGGTCGGTCTCGCCGGTGGGCGGTGGCTCCAGGGTGCGGACGTAGACGTAACCCCAGATCGGCAGCGCCGCCAGCACCGGCATGGCCCAGTAGGGGATGCGCTTGCGGCGCCTCGCCGCCTGGATGTAGGCCGGCTCGGGCTGGGGGGGCGCCGCCCTGGCTTCCTCCACCGCGGCTGTGGGCGCCGCTGCGGGAGCGGCCGCGGGAGCCGCGGGCACCGGGGCCGAGTCGGCGGCCGCGGGCCCCTCGGCCTGACCTTCGGCGGGCGCGCTCGCGGGCGTCTCGCCGCCCTCCAGGCCGAGCGCGGCCCGACGCTCGCGAGAGCGCTTGAGAAGGTGCTCGGGGATCTCGGTCAACGCAGCCTCCGCGGGGAGCTCCGAATGGCCACTCTATGCAGGTCCGGACGAGGGGTACCAAGACCAAGAAGCGGCCTGCATCCGGGCCCGACCCCAATGTGATTGCGGCGGAGGTCGCGTGGTAGACCAGGCCTCGGTGCCGGCCCCCCGTTGTCGGTACTGTTCTATGTGAGCGATTTCACGAGGAGTCGCGAGCTAAGTGGTCGCCTTCATAACCGAGGTCGTGATCGGCTTCCTGGGCGTCGGGGCCGTGATCCTGTACGGCCGGCGCCGCCCCATGGGCGCGCCGCTGTCGTGGGGCCAGGCGATGTTGGCGGCTACCTACGCCATGTTCATGTTCTTCTGGTGGTACGCGGTGATCCCCCACCAGTGGCTCACCTGGGCCACCGCGGAGTTGGGTTGGACGGTCGACAACATCCTCATCGAGCCCAACAGCTGGCAGCCGCTCACCATCAACATGCAGACGGTTCGCGACATCCTCGTCGTGATGATCTACGGCGTCGGTATCGGCCTGCACGTGGGCGTGTGGGCGTGGTGGAACGACCGGGCCAAGCCCCGCCCGGTCGAGGTGCCCGCCTCCCGTTACGGCCGACCGTTGGTGAGGAAGGGCTGAAGCAATGGCCAAGAGCGACGCCAACCCGCCGATGCCGGAGTTCCGCGACGACTACGTCCTCCAGGAGGTCGATGCCGCCTGGCTCTCGAAGGCGGTCAAGCCCAAGCAGTTCATCCACATCGACCAGTCCGAATGCATCATGTGCGAGGGCTGTGTGGACATCTGCCCGTGGAAGTGCATCCACATGGTCACCACCGACGCGATCGACCAAGCCATCGGGGTCGATCAGCCGGGTGACGATCCGTCCGACCAGGTGATCTTCACCATCGACGACGACGTATGCACCCGCTGCGCCCTGTGCGTCGATCGCTGCCCCACCGGCGTCATCATCATGGGCAAGGTGGGTGACCCAGTGGCGTCCGGCGACGCCCACCAGCGCACCAACACCCACGGCTACGGCTACGGGATGCGGCTGGGATAGGAGAGCCCGTGGCCAAGACGATGGAACCGAAGGTCCCCTTGCGCGAGCGGGTAGAGACCGCGGTCAAGGGTCTCCCCGACGCCATCCAGGGCTCGCAGGCCTGGAACTCGATCTTCCGCCCGGGCTCGATCTTCCGGCGGGGCTACAACGACAGCCCCCGCAACCGCTCCTACGTGATCATGAACAGCGTCCTCTACCACCTCCACCCGGTGAAGGTGAAGCGGCACGCGGTCAAGGTCAGTTACACCCTTTGCCTGGGGGGACTGAGCTTCTTCCTGTTCATCCTGCTCACGGTCACGGGCATCTTCCTGATGTTCTTCTACCGGCCGACGGCGGCGCAGGCCTGGGACGACATCTACACGTTGCAGACGTCGGTCACCTTCGGCCTGTTGGTGCGCAACCTGCACCGCTGGGCCGCGCACCTGATGGTGATCTCCGTGTTCCTGCACATGGCGCGGGTCTTCTACCACGGCGCCTACAAGCCGCCCCGCGAGTTCAACTGGGTCATCGGCGTCATCCTGCT
>DASSDL010000238.1:0-15666 GCA_035697145.1 Acidimicrobiales bacterium | reverse complement strand
TGCGTAGTCGTGGGCAAGACCAACACGCCGGAGTTCGGCTGGAAGGCCGACACCGTCAACGAGGTGTTCGGGGCCACCCACAACCCCTGGTCACTGGAGCGCTCGGCGGGCGGTTCGTCGGGGGGATCGGCCGCGGCGCTGGCGGCCGGTCTGGTGCCGCTGGCGACCGGGTCCGACGGCGGGGGATCGATCCGCATCCCGGCGTCGGCCACGGGGCTGACCGGCTTCAAGCCGTCGCTGGGCCGGGTGCCCATGGGCGGGAAGGAGCCACCGGGCTGGCCCATGCTGTCCACCAGGGGTGTGATGACCCGCGGCATCCGGGACGGGGCGCTGGCGCTAGACAGCGTCGTCGGCCCCGAGCCCACGGACCTCGTGTCGCTGCCCCTGCCCGACGGGTCGTGGTCGCGGTCGGTGGCGAGCCTCAACCCGCCTCGCAAGGTTGCCTGGGCTCCCACCCTGGGCTACGGCCGGGTCGATTCCGAGGTCCGGGCGGTGTGCGAGTCGGCGGTGGCCCGGCTCGAGGCGCTGGGGACCGAGGTGGTCACCGTCGATGGGCTGCTCGACGGCGACCCGGTGCAGGACTGGCTGGCGCTGGTCGGTGCGTCCTCGCTGCGATCGCTGGACAAGTTCCAGGCCGACGACGCCGTGTGGAGCCGTATCGATCCCGGGCTGATCGCCCTCCTGGAGTGGGCTCGTACCTCGATCGGTCCGGGCCGCGTGATCGAGGCCCTCGACGCCTGCCACACGCTCAACCTGGCGCTCGTGGACCTGTTCCACGGCGTCTCGCTGTTGCTGTTGCCGACGGTCGCGGGTCAGCTACCGCGAATCGGCGAACCGGGCACCATCGACGGCGACCCCGACGTCAACTGGGTGGCGTACACCTACCCGTTCAACATGACCCGCTCGCCGGCCGGTTCGGTGTGCGCCGGCTTCACCGCCGACGGCATGCCGGTCGGGCTGCAGGTGGTCGGCCCCCAGCACGGCGACGTCGTGGTGCTGCGGGCGCTGGCGTTGCTCGAGGATGCGCTCGCCCTCGACGCCCTGGCACCTTTCGGCAGCGAATGACCCACGCCCTACAGGGCGGCGCGAGTTCCCGCCCTTGCTACAGTTCATTGCCCCCGGGCGTATAGCTCAGCTGGTTAGAGCGCACGCTTCACACGCGTGAGGTCAGAGGTTCGAGTCCTCTTACGCCCACGCCGGTGCCTTGATACCGGCCGGGCCCGGCGGCGGCTGGGCGAATCGGCTGAGCGCCACGGCCGGCACTTCACCTGCACGAGCATGGGGGGAAGCCATGAGCGAACCGCGATCCGCGCCAGAGCGCGATCTGCCTCCCCGGATGCAGGAACAGCTCGATCTCGAGCACGCCGGCCTCGCCACCTTCGGTCAACGGCCGTGGCTGACGGAGCCCGAGCAGCTCGACTCGTGGCGGCCCGACGTGGCCATCGTCGGTGCGCCGTTCGACATCTCGACGACGAACCGACCCGGAGCGCGGTTCGGACCACGGGCCATCCGGGCCAGCGCGTACATGCCGGGCACCTACCACCTCGACCTCGGCATCGAGATCTTCGATTGGCTCGAGGTAGTCGACTTCGGCGACGCCCACTGCCCCCACGGGCAGACCGAGGTCGGGCACGCCAACATCAAAGCCCTCGTCGGCGAGGTGGCCAGTCGCGGCATCGTCCCGGTCATCGTTGGGGGCGACCACTCGATCACTTGGCCGGCGGCGACCGCGGTGGCCGAGGCGTGGGGGTGGGGCAACCTCGGCATCGTCCATTTCGACGCTCACGCGGACACCGCCGACATCATCGACGGGAACCTGGCCAGCCACGGCACCCCGATGCGCCGGCTGATCGAGTCCGGCGCCGTGCTCGGCCGCAACTTCGTGCAGGTCGGCCTGCGTGGCTACTGGCCGCCACAGGACATCTTCGAGTGGATGCAGTCCCAGGGCATGCGTTGGCACCTCATGCAGGAGATCTGGGAGCGCGGCATGCAGCCCGTGATCGAGGACGCGGTCGCCGAGGCGCTCGACGGCGCCGAGCATCTGTACGTCTCCGTCGACATCGATGTCCTCGATCCCGCCTTCGCGCCCGGCACCGGCACGCCCGAGCCTGGCGGGATGGCACCCGTCGACCTGTTGCGGACCGTGCGCCGCCTGGCGAGGGAGGCGAACCTCGTGGCGCTCGACGTGGTCGAGGTGTCGCCGCCGTACGACGTTTCCGACAACACCGTCAACAACGCCCACCGGGTGGTGCTCGAGGCGCTGGCCGGCATGGCATGGCGCAAGCGCCAGGCCGCCGGCGGGGAGCCCGGACCGCCGGGAGCGGAGGTCGCTGAAGAGGAAAGCTGACCCCGGCTCCCGGCCGGCAGACTACGGCACCATGACCGACAACCCGTTGGAGCCCGATCGGCGGGCGATGGAGGAGATGGGGCGTCGGGCGCTGGCGCTGGTTGTGGACTTCATCGAAGGGTTGCCCGATGCGCCGGCCACCAACGTGGGCGACGTCGACCCACACTTGCCCCAGTACCTGCTTCCACCCGGTGAGGCACCGGGCGAGTTCGGGGAGCTGCTCGATCGCTTCCGGGAGGCGGCGGCGGTCGCCGTGGAGACCGCGGGGCCCCGCTACATGGCCTACGTCGGCGGCGGCGGGCTGTACACCTCGGCTCTGGCCGAGATGGTCGCCCGAGCGCTCAACCGGTACACCACCCTGTCGAGCTTCGCACCGGCCCTGGTGGCGCTGGAGGAGAGCACGCTGCGCTGGCTGTGCCGGGAGTTCGGGCTGCCGGACGCCGCCGGCGGTGTCACTACCACCGGGGGCTCACTGGCCACACTCGTCGCCATGGTGGCGGCCCGGCACGACCGTCTCGGCGACGACTTCGCCTCAGGAACCCTGTACGTGACGGCCCATACCCACCGCTGCCTGGCCAAGGCGGCCCGGCTGGCCGGGTTGCCGGCGGCCGCCATCCGCACGGTCCCCACCACGCCGGACCTTCGCATGGACCCCGAGGCCGCGGCGCAGATGATCGCCCGAGATCGCGCCCGAGGCTTGCGTCCGTTCCTGTTGGTCGCCTCGGCGGGCACGACCAGCACCGGCGCCGTCGACCCGATCGGGGAGCTCGCCCGGCTCGCCCGGTCTGAGGGCCTGTGGAACCACGTCGACGCCGCGTACGGCGGGTTCTTCCAGCTCACCGAGCGGGTTCGGGCGCGCTTCGCCGGCATCGAGCATGCGGACTCCGTGGTGCTGGACCCCCACAAGGGGCTGTTCCTGCCCCACGGCACCGGGATCTTGTTGGTGCGCAACCCGGCCGCCGTGCGTGCCGCCCATGCCGTCGATGGCGCGTACCTCCAGGACCTCGACGCGGACCAGCCGTTGCCGGACTACGCCGAGCTGGGCCCGGAGCTGACCCGGGACTACCGGGGCCTGCGCATCTGGTTGCCACTCCACCTCCATGGCGTCGGCGCCTTCCGTCAGGCCCTCGACGAGAAGCTGGATCTGGCGGCGTGGGCGTACCGGGAGC
The DNA here is from genome assembly GCA_035697145.1 of Acidimicrobiales bacterium. Classification (GTDB taxonomy): domain Bacteria; phylum Actinomycetota; class Acidimicrobiia; order Acidimicrobiales; family VFJN01; genus DASQUK01. Next base: position 12,150 of record DASSDL010000238.1, on the reverse strand, counting down.
TCAGCGACGACCCGGCGCTGGAGCTGCCGTGGGAGCCCGAGCTGTCGACCGTGGCGTTCCGCCTGCGGGGCGAGGCGTCGACCGATCGCGACAACCAACGCCTGCTGGAGAGGGTCCACGCCACCAAGCGGCTCTACCTGTCCAGCACTCGGATCGACGGGCGGCGGCTCCTGCGACTGTGCATCATCTCGCACCGCACCCACCGCCCGGACGTGGAGGACGCCGTGGCGATCATCCGCGCCGCCGTTGCCCTGGCCGTGCCCGCCCGCTGATCCGCGGGCCCGTCAGAAGAACCCGGGATCGATGTAGACATCGGCGCGGGCCACGTTGGGGACGACCTCGAAGGCGGTCACTTCGCCGCTCGCCCGGCCCCGGGGCGGGATGAGGTCGACGAGACCATTGGCGCCACCGATGATCCGGCCCGCGGCGTCGCGGTAGACGGCGTACGCGTACGAGAGCTCGAACTCCACGTCGTAACTCGAGGACACGACGAAGGTCGTGTAGACGCCGAACTCGTCGGAGGACGTCGACACGTCGGCGACAGTGAAGGCGCCTCCGGGAGCCGGGTCGCCGTCACCCTCCTCCGTCCGGATGTCGAGCCGGCCGATCCCGTTGGGAACCGGGTCGCTGATTTCCGCTCCCAGGCCCAGCCTGGCTCCCGGGTTCACCACCGCCACGTCGTGGTCGTACCTGCCGACGACGGTGTCGTCAGTGTCGTAGACCACCACCCGGACGGCGAAGTAGGTGATCGGCTGGTCGCTCGTGTTCTCGAGGATCAGGCCGTACGAACCGGCCGGCCCGTCGAAGCCCTCGTAGGTCGAGAAGCCACTGTCCACCACCGCCAGCCCGGCGATCGTCTCGGCGGTGCCCGCCGTCGCAGCGGTCGTGCCCCTCGGCGCGCCGGTCGTGGCGGTCGTACCTTCGTCGCGGTCCGACACCGCCGGGGGAGCGTCGGTGCCGGAGGGATCGGCCGTGTCACCGTCGTCGCCGCCCAGGCGCGCGACGATCACGCCGACCGCGACGGCGGTCAGGAGTAGCCCGGCGGCGATGATCACCGGCGTCCGGTTGGGCTCGCGGGGGGTGGGACCGCGGGACGGAGGTGGAGAAGGTGGGGTTGCACCGCCCGATCCGTCGCGTGCGTCGCTCACGGGCTCGCCTCCGGGCGTCCGGCTCGCCGAGGAGCTCAGGCGATGGTCTTGGCGAGGCGGTCCATGGCGTCGTCCTCGCTGATGTCCAGGGCGAACGCGAGCTCCGACACCAGCACTTGGCGCGCCTTGACGAACATCGACTTCTCGCCTGCGGAAAGTCCCTTGTCGTTGTCGCGCAGCGCCAGGTTCCGCACCACCTCGGCCACCTGGTAGACGTCGCCGGACTTGAGCTTCTCCTGGTGGTTCTTGAACCGGCGTGACCAGTTGGTGGGCTCGCGCACGTCCTTCTTGGCGAGGACCTCGAACACGTCTTCCACGTCCTCGACGCTGATCGGGTAGCGCATCCCGATCTCCTCGGCCTTGTCGACAGGGACCTTCAGGACTAGATCGCCATGGGTCATGCGGAGGACGAAGAAGTCCTTCTGCTCGCCGTCGGGCGTGGCCAGCTTCTCGGTGGCTTCGATGATGGCAGCGCCGTGGTGGGGATAGACCACCCGATCCTTGACGCGAAACGACACGCAGAACTCCTCGGAACGTCCCTGGGGGTCCGTACAGGATGCCATCTCGCGGGCCGCCTGCCACAGTTGACGGCGTGATCGAATGGACAGACGAGCAGCAGATGGTTCGGGCGGCGGTGCGCGACTTCATCGAGAAGGAGCTGGTGCCGCACCACCGTGACCTCGAGCACGGCGACCTGCCGCCCTACGACATCATCCGCAGGCTGCTCTCGACCTTCGGGATGGACGCGATGGCGCGCGACCGTTTCGCCCGACAGATCGCCCGTGACCAGGATCCCGACACCCGTGGGACGGACGCCGCTGACACGGACGAGGGCGCCGGGGGCCAGGATCCCCAGGAGGCGGCCAACGCGGCCGCCTTCCAGATCATCCCCATCATCGAGCTGTCCCGCTGGAGCCCGGGCATGGTCACGGCCATGGGGGTGTCCATGGGGCTCACCGCGGCCGCCATCCTGTCCCGGGGAACCGTCGCCCAGATGGAGCGCTGGGCACTGCCGTTGCTCACGATGGAGAAGATCGGGGCCTGGGCGATCACCGAGCCCGGCTCGGGATCCGATGCCTTCGGGTCGATGCGCTCGACGGCGCGGCGCGATGGCGACGAGTACGTCCTGAACGGCTCGAAGACATTCATCACCAACGGTCCCTACGCCGACACGATCGTGTTCATCTGCAAGCTCGACGAGGGAAACCCGCCCGCCGAGCGCAAGATCGTGAGCTTCGTCCTCGACTCCGGCACCGCGGGGTTGGAGCAGTCCAAGCCGCTCAAGAAGATGGGTATGCACTCCTCACCCACGGGCGAGCTGTTCCTCACCGACGTGCGGGTGGGGCGGGAGCGGCTGATCGGCGAGACCGAGGAGGTGGAGGCGGGCGGGCGGACCGCGGCCAAGGCGACGTTCCTGCAGGAGCGCTCGGGGGTGGCAGCGATGGCCCTGGGGATCATCTCCCAGTGCCTCGACCTGTGCCTGGCGTACGCCAAGGACCGGGTGCAGTTCGGCCAACCCATCGGCGAGTTCCAGCTGATCCAGGACAAGCTCGCCCGCATGGAGGTCGCCCGCCTCAACGTCGAGAACCTCGTGTTCCGGGTGGTCGAGGCCTCCGCCGCCGGGCGGGGGTTCACGCTGGCGGAGGCGTCGGCCATGAAGCTGTATTCGGCCCGGGCGGCAACCGAGGTGGCGCTCGAGGCGGTCCAGCTGTTCGGCGGCAACGGCTACATGGCGGAGTTCCAGGTCGAGCAGCTCGCCCGGGACGCCAAGGTCCTCCAGATCTACGCCGGCACCGACGAGATCCAGATCACCCACATCGCGAAGGACCTCCTCCGGCGCTGACGGCGGCCACGCCCGATCGGGTGAGGGCAGGCGAGGCAATAGCGAACGATGCCGGATGCCCGAGGCAATAGCCGATGGTCTCCGTTAGCAATTGCCTCCGCCCCTCCCGACCGTTAGCCATTGCCTCCGGCCTGGCTGTCCCAGTGAGCCGGACACGACCCCAAATGTCACACCCATCAGTGATTGTTGGGTGCATGACAGTATCTCCCGGATTCGACAACCGCATCAGCTTGCTTGCCTCCCGGCAGGCGTCGGCGTTCTCTCGCCACCAGGTGCTGGCGGCCGGCGCAACCGACCCGATGATCGCCCGGCGCCTGCGTTCGGGCCGGTGGACTCGGGCGCATCCGGGCGTGTACGTGCTGACGGGTTCGTCGCCATCATGGATCCAGGACGTGTGGTGCGCCTTGCTTGCTGCCGGGCTTGCGGCGACCGTCACGCACGAGTCGGCTCTGCGGCTCCACGGTGTGGAGCGGACTGCGCACCGGCCCATCACCCTGAGCGTCCCTCACGGTTCCCACGCTCGCGTCGTCGGCGCCATCGTCCATCAAATCGACGACCTGGCACCCGCGCACGTCGCGTCGATCAACGGCCTGCCGGTCAGCCGGGTGGCACGAGCCGTGGTCGAGGTGGCCGCCACCATCGGCGAGCGCCGACTCGGCGACATCGTCGACGACGTCATCTGGGGCCGTCGGTCGAGCCTGCTGCGGGTGAGCGCCTGCCTGCGACAGGTCGCGCGTCCGGGAAAGCCCGGTATCGCCAAGCTCGCCCGAGTTCTGGACGCTCGGTCGGACGGGCCCGTCCTGGCGGGCAGCGATCTCGAGCGGAGCATGTTCGGGGCGCTGGCGGCCGGTGGGCTGCCGGCGCCCGCGCGCCAGGTTCCGCTTCCTGGCCGAGGCCTCGCCGAGGGTCTCGTCGACGCCAGCTACAGCGATGCTCGCCTCATCCTCGAGGCGGATGGCCGGCGCTGGCACACGCGCATCCGCGACCTGACGAAGGATCACGTTCGTGACGCCGAGGCCGCCCGTGTCGGGTGGGAGACCCTGCGGTTCGTCTACGAGCAGATCGGAGAGGAACCGCACGAGGTGTGCGCCACGGTGGCGGACGTCCGCTCAGCCCGGCTCGGCCTGCTGGACCCGCGTGCTCGAACCGGCCGCGAGGAGCGCGGACCCACGGCAGTTCCCCCGACTGGTGCGAGGCAATGACGAACGGTCCGGGGGGCCGGAGGCAATACCGCACGTCTTCCGTTCGCCATTGCCTCGGGCACGCAGCACCGTTAGCCATTGCCTCGCCTCGGCCGCGGGCCACGCCCGCAGCGGGCTGTGGCGGGCGGCGGCGGATGACGCCGTCGCCTACAGGCCCAGGTTGCGGCCGATGATCTCCTTCATGATCTCCGTGGTGCCGCCGTATATGCGGGTCACACGCGCATCCGTGTAGGCGCGGGCCACCGGGTACTCGGTCATGTAGCCGTAGCCGCCGTGGAGCTGCACGCAGACGTCGACCACGCGGCCCTGCAGCTCCGTGCACCACCACTTGGCCATCGACGCCTCCTCGGCCGTGAGCTCGCCGGCGTTGAGGGCGAGCACGCAGCGGTCGATGAAGGTCTGGCCCAGCTCGATCTCCGTGGCCATCTCCGCCATCCGGAAGCGGGTGTTCTGGAAGGCACCGATGGCCTGGCCGAACGCTTGGCGCTCCCTGACGTACGTCAGCGTCTGCTCGAACGCCGCTCGCGCCGCGGCGACCCCGGTGGCGGCGATGGAGAGGCGTTCCTGCGGCAGATTGGTCACCAGGTAGGGGAAGCCCTCACCCTCCTCGCCCAGACGGTTGGCCACCGGCACCTGCACGTCGGTGAAGAACAGCTCGGCGGTGTCCTGGGCGTGCATGCCGATCTTGTCGAGGTTCCGTCCCCGCTCGAACCCCTCCATGCCGCGCTCGACCACGACCAGCGACATCCCCCGGTGCCGCTCGGTCGGATCGGTCTTCACGGCGGTCACGACCAGATCGGCATTGATGCCGTTGGTGATGAACGTCTTCGAGCCGTTGAGGACGTAGTGGTCGCCGTCCCGCACGGCCGTGGTCGCCATCGAGGCCAGGTCGGACCCGATCCCGGGCTCCGTCATGGCGAGGGCCGTGATCAGCTGCCCCGAGCAGATCCCCGGCAGCCACCGGCCCTTCTGCTCCTCGTTGCAGAGCGACAGGAAGTAGGGCAGGCAGATGTCGTTGTGCAGGGCCCAGCCCAGACCGGCGGCGTTGATCCCGGCCCGCTGGGCCTCCTCGCCGATCACCAGGTTGTAGCGGAAGTCGTCGACGCCACCGCCGCCGTAGTCCGTCGGCACCGCCATGCCCAGGAACCCATGCTTCCCGGCGGACTGGAACAGGTCGCGATCGACGATGCCCGCACGCTCCCACGCCGCGTTGCGCGGCGCGACCTCAGCGGCGATGAAACGCCGGACGCTGTCCCGGAACAGCTCGTGCTCGTCGTCGAACAGGGTGCGCCGCACGTGGGCGACCGTACTCTCGCGGCATGAGGAGGGTGGGAGCCGACACGATCGTGATCGTCGGGGGCGGAGGCCCGCCCTCGGGCGGCGGGGCGCGTCAGCTCGCAGCCGGCGCCGGCGCCACCGTGATCGCCGCCGACTCGGGATTGGAAGCCGCCCTGGAGCGCGGCCTCGACGTGGCCGCGGTCGTCGGGGACATGGATTCGGTGGACCCGGCCGCGCTGGCCGCAGCCGCAGACGCGGGGATTCGCCTCGAGCGACATCCCGAGGCCAAGGACGCCACCGACCTCGACCTGGCCCTCGAAGCTGCCCTGGCCCGCCGCCCGAGACGGGTCGTCGTCGTCACCGGGACCGGGGATCGCCTGGACCACACCCTGTCGCTGGCCCAACTGCTGGCCTCGCCCCGCACCGCCGGGGTCGACGTGGAGGCGTGGATCGGCGACGCCCACCTGAGCGTGATCCGGGACCTGATGGTGCTCAGGGGTGAGCCCGGTGATCTGGTGTCCCTGGTGCCGCTGCACGGCCCGGCCCTGGGGGTCGTCACGGACGGGCTGCTCTACCCCCTCCGCGACGAGGATCTGGCCGTCGGATCGACGCGCGGCGTCAGCAACGAGCTGACCACCCCCGAGGCCTCGGTGCGGCTCCGTTCCGGCGTGCTGGTCGCCGTGCAACCGGGAATGGCCGGGACGCACTGGCGGCGGGTAACCGAGGGCCGACCCTGACGCAGCGGGCGCGGCCGTGCCACGATCGCCCCGATGGACGTGACCGCCGACCTGCTGGCCCCCTGCTCACCCGAGCGGCTGTTCGGGTGGGTCGACGACCTCGCGCACTACCCGGAATGGCTCGACATCGTTCCCCGGGCGACGCCGGTCGACGCTCGGGAGGGCGATCCCGGCCCGGCGTGGTCGGTGGACCTCCGCGGGCGGCTGGGTCCGTTCGCCCGGTCCAAGCGGCTCCGTATGGTGCGCACGGTCCACGAGGCTCCCCAGCGGGTGCGGTTCGAGCGGCTCGAGCACGACGGGCGCCGCCATGCGCCCTGGGTCCTGGAGGCGCGGGTGGCTCCGGACGGCGCCGGCAGCCTGTTGAGCATGCGCCTCCACTACGGCGGCAGCCTCGTCGGTCCCCTCGTCGAGCGCCTGCTCGCCGACGAGATCCGCCAGTCGAAGCCCCGCCTGCTGGCACTGGTCGAGGCCTGACGCGCCCGACGCCGCCCCGAGCCGCTCGCCGAGGACTTCGACCTCACCCGGCTCGGGTGGAGCTGGAGCCAGTCGATTCCGGGTCTCAGATGATCTCCGTCATCGAATCGCAATATTTGTAACGCGTTCGCTAGGGTCCCCGGCCCATGCGCCAACTCTCCGACCCGACCCCGCCCCCTCGAGGGCGTCGGTCGGCCTCCCTGCGGTCAACCGCCCGACTCATGCTCCTGCCGACGCTCCTCGTCTTGCTGGGGGCAGCCCTGATCGCCTCGGCCGACGGCGGCCACGGCCAGAGCTCGTATCTCGACATCGACGGCGAGATGCTCCTCTCGTCGCAGGGCGACTTCGGCATGGTCCGGCCGCGGATCGACCGGTTCCCCGGTGAGACCACCACCACGACCGCGGCCCCGCCCACCACGACCACGACCGCACCGTCGCCGACGACGGCCCCGCCCACGACGGCACCGCCGACCACGACCCCGCCGGCGCCGCCCCCGGCGCCGGCCGGCGCGGAGATGGTGTGCCCGGTGCAGGGGCCGGTGTCGTTCGTCGACAGCTTCGGCGCCCCCCGATCCGGGGGCCGGGCCCACCAGGGCGTCGACATGATGGCGGCGATGGGCACGCCCACGGTCGCCCCGGTGAGTGGCCGGGTCGAGCACCGGGGCAACGCCACCGGGGGCTTGTCGTGGTGGCTCTACGGCGACAATGGCGACGAGTACTACGGGACCCACCTGTCGGCCTACGCGAACGAGGGTGTCGGCTGGGTCGGCGCGGGGACGGTCATCGGCTACGTGGGCGACAGCGGCAACGCCGCCGGCACGCCGCACCTGCATTTCGAGATCCATCCCGGCGGCGGAGGGGCGATCAACCCCTTCCCGGACACCGCCGCCGCCTGCTGAAAGCGGCGCGGCCCCTTGGACGCCCAGCGGCGGACCGCCGCTACGGTGTCGTCAATGCGCATCGGCATCCTCGGTGGAACCGGTCCGGCGGGCAAGGCTCTGGCGGCGCGGTTGGCGGCCGTGGGTTTCGAGGTGGTGGTCGGGTCCCGTTCGAAGTACCGGGCGATGGAGATCGTCGACACCCTGCTCGACCACTGGCCGGAGCATCAGCTCACGATCGGTGCCGCCGAGAACGCCGGCGCCGCCGACTCCGACGTGGTCGTGATCGCCACGCCGTGGGACGGCGCCACGCAGACCGCTGCATCGGTGGAGGACAAGCTGCGCGGCAAGGTTGTCGTCTCGATGGCCAACGCGCTCACCCGGCTGGGCAAGGAGTTCCAACCGCTGGTGCCGCCGCGGGGATCGGTGGCGGCCAGCGTGCAGGCTGCCGTGCCGCAGTGCATGGTCGCCGCCGCCCTGCACCACGTGCCGGCCCGGGAGCTGGGTGACCTCAACCACCCGATCGAGAGCGACGTGCTCATCTGCTCCGACCACCCCTCGGCGATCCAGGTGACCAGCGACATCGTGGCCAAGATCCCCAACATGCGGCCCCTCAACGCCGGTGAGCTGGCCATGGCGACGCCGATCGAGTCGTTCACGGCCGTGTTGATGCAGCTCAACACGCACTACAAGACCCGAGTGGCCCTCAAGTTCACCGGCATCCGTGATGGCGAGGTCGCTGGGGTCCCCGAGGCTCCCGGAGCCGTCCGGCCCGACCCCCGCCCGCCGCCCCGTGGTGGCGTCGGTCTGGCGACCGACTCGTCATCCACGAGCGAGCACCCGGCGTGACGGCCGGCGAAGCCCGCGCCGAGCCCATGCGGCTCCACTGCACGGCGCGGGGCGAGGTCATCCCGTTCGCACCGGGCCCGGTGGTGACGATGTACACGTGCGGCATCACGCCCTACGACGCCACCCACCTGGGCCATGCCGCCACCTACCTCACGTACGACGTGCTGCAGCGCCGGCTGCGCGACCGTGGTCACGAGACCCGCTGCGTGCGCAACATCACCGACGTCGACGACGACATCCTGCGCAAGGCCCGTGACCTCGGCGTCCACTACCTCGACCTGGCCGCCGCCGAGACCGCCCGCTTCGACGACGACATGCGGGCCCTCGGCGTGCTTCCCGTCTGGAGCGAACCCCGCGCCACCTCGGCCATTCCCGACATCCGGGGCTTCATCGGCATGGTGCTGGATCGCGGCCATGCCTACGAGGCCGGTGGTGGCGTGTACTTCGACGTGTCCAGCTTCGAGCGGTTCGGCCAGCTGAGTCATCTGAGTCGCGACGAGATGCTGCGCCTGGCCGCTGAGCGGGGCGGGAACATCGACGATCCGCACAAGCGCGATCCGCTCGACTTCGTGCTGTGGCAGCCGTCCGCCCCCGACGAACCGTCGTGGGAGTCGCTGTGGGGGCCCGGTCGCCCCGGCTGGCACATCGAGTGCTCGGCGCTGGCCTTGCGCGAGCTGGGAACGACCATCGACCTGCACGGCGGGGGATCCGACCTCATCTTCCCCCACCACGAGTGCGAGGCCGCCCAGTCGGAGGCCGCCACCGGCGAGCTGTTCGTGCGCCACTGGATGCACCAGGCGATGGTGCGGATGGACGGCGAGAAGATGTCGAAGTCACTCGGCAACCTCGTGTTCGTGTCGGAGCTCCGCAAGGCCTGGGACACCCGAGCCATCCGGCTGGCGGTGCTGGCCCACCACTACCGGCAGGAATGGGAGTGGGACGACGAGGTGATGCCCGACGCCAGCCACCGCCTGAAGCGCTGGCTGGCGGCGGCAGGCGGTGAGGGAACTGGGGCCCCTGGTGGGGTGCTCGAGGCCGTGCGCGCCGCGCTCGACGACGACCTGGACACGCCGCGTGCCCTTGGGCTGCTCGACGACGCCGCCGACGCCGGCCACGGGGTCACTGCGGGAGCCGCACTGCTCGGGGTGGACCTCACCCGGCCCTGACCTGCCACCCGGAGGCAATGCGGACCGTATTGCCTCACGATGCCACACAGCCTTTACGTGGCGTGGCCCCACCGGGACGCTCGGAGACATAGGCTCGGGACGTGTTCGGACGTGGTGAGCGCGAGTACGGGTGGCTGTACCCGGTCGCGCGTGCCGTGCTCAAGCCGGCGTTCAGCTTCAGCTGGCGGATCCACGTGGAGGGCGCGGGCAACCTGCCGGCGGCGGGCGGCGCCGTCATCTGCCCCAACCACGTGTCGGTGATCGACTCCTTCCTGTTGCCGTCCGTGCTGCCGCGGCGGATCACGTTCGTCGGCAAGGCCGAGTACCTCGACAACTGGAAGACCAAGCACCTGTTCCCCGCCCTCGGCATGATCCCCATCGACCGCTCGGGCGGCGATTCCAGCCGCCGGGCGCTCGACGTCGCCGCCCGGGTCCTGGAGACCGGCGAGCTGTTCGGCATCTATCCCGAGGGCACGCGCAGTCGCGACGGCCGGCTGCACCGCGGCCACACCGGTCCGGCGCGCCTGGCGCTGCGGACCGGCGCTCCGCTCGTACCGGTCGGTCTGTTGGGCACCCGTGAGATCCAGCCGCCGGGCCAGAACGTCCCCCGGCTGTTCCGGCCCTGCGTCGTCCGCATCGGGCGACCGATCGACGTCGGCCACTACCGCGACCGCCCCGACGACCACCTCATCCTGCGCGAGCTCACCGACGAGCTGATGTTCGAGATCCGCGAGCTGTCGAGACAGGACTACGTGGACGAGTACGCCACCCGGAAGCCCGATGCGCTGCCGTCGCAGCCGCCTGCCGTCGTGACCGATCGAGGCAACGGGGAGGCGGGCGGCGCGGCACGGCCGCCAGCGGGCGCCGCCCAAACGCTTTCGGGGGCCGCCAGCGGGGGTCGGTAACCTCGGCCGGGCATGGCTGAGATCGAGATCACGCTGCCCGATGGATCGATGCGCGTGCTGCCGTCGGGCACCACCGCGGCCGATCTCGCCCGCTCCATCGGGTCCGGACTGGCGAAGTCGGCGGTCATCGCCGAGATCAACGGCGAGGAGCGTGACCTGTCGGCCGAGCTCCATGACGGCGACCGCGTGGCCATCGTCACCGCCGACAGTCCGCGCGGGCTGTACACGATCCGTCATTCGACGGCCCACGTACTGGCCCAAGCGGTTCTCGATCTGTTCCCCGACGCCACCTTTGGCATCGGCCCGCCGGTCGAGGACGGCTTCTACTACGACTTCCAACTGCCGGACGACGCCACCTTCACACCCGAGGACCTCGACCGCATCGACGCTCGGATGCGGGAGATCATCGACGAGCAGCAGGCCTTCGTGCGCGACGAGGTCCCGGCCGACGACGCCCGTCGGATCTTCGCCGACCATCCCTTGAAGCTCGAGATCATCGCCGACGCCTCGACCGATCCGATGTCGGCGACGAGCGCCGCCGGCGCCGTACGCACGTACGAGAACCCGCCGGCCAAGCCCAAGGAGCATCCGCCGTTCCACGGCCGGCCGGGCTTCATCGACCTGTGCCGGGGACCGCACGTGGAGGACACCGGGCGGCACCTCGGGCACTTCAAGCTGATGCGCGTGGCCGGCGCCTACTGGCGAGGCGACGAGCACAACGCGCAGTTGCAGCGCATCTACGGCACCGCCTGGGACAGCCGCAAGGCGCTCGATGCGCACCTCCACCAGCTCGAGGAGGCGGCGAAGCGCGACCACCGGAAGCTCGGCGTCGAGCTGGACCTGTTCCACTTTCCTCCCGAGGTCGGCAGCGGCCTGCCGCTGTACCACCCCAAGGGCGGCCTGGTGCGCAAGCTCATGGAGGACTACAGCCGCGCCGAGCACGAGCGCGCCGGCTACGAGTTCGTGTTCACGCCGCACATCGCCAAGGCCGAACTGTTCGAGACCAGCGGCCACCTCGATTGGTACGCCGACAGCATGTACCCGCCCATGGAGCTCGACGAGGGGCAGAAGTACTACCCCAAGCCGATGAACTGCCCCATGCACGTCCTCATCTACGCGTCGCGGCAGCGGTCGTACCGCGAGCTGCCGCTGCGACTGTTCGAGCTCGGGACGGTGTATCGGTACGAGAAGTCGGGCGTGGTGCACGGCCTGCTCCGGGCGCGGGGTTTCACCCAGGACGATGCCCACATCTTCTGCACGTCGGAGCAGCTCGCCGGCGAGCTGAGCAGCCTGCTGGCGTTCGTGCTGAAGCTGCTGCGCGACTTCGGGTTCGACGAGTTCGAGGCCGAGCTCTCGACACGGCCCGACGAGTTCGTGGGCGAGATCGCCGACTGGGACAAGGCCGAGGTGGCGCTGCGCCAGGCGATCGAGGTGGCCGGCATCCCGTACGTGGTGGCGGAGGGCGAGGGGGCCTTCTACGCACCGAAGATCGACGTGCACGTGCGCGACGCCATCGGGCGCCGCTGGCAGCTCTCGACGTTGCAGGTCGACTTCCAGGAGCCGGGCCGGTTCGGAATCGAGTACGTGGGCGCCGACAACCAACGCCACCGGCCCTACATGATCCACCGGGCGCTGTTCGGCTCGTTCGACCGGTTCTTCGGCGTGTTGCT
>DASSDL010000237.1:0-3521 GCA_035697145.1 Acidimicrobiales bacterium | reverse complement strand
ACATCCGACGTGAACAGCTCGATCCAGCAGGGGGCGCCGACGGGCGCGGACTCACGCGTGGGCATGGGAGGCTCCTTGGGACTGGTGGGAACGTTGTCGGGGGTTTGACGGGCCGGCGCCTCGGAACTAATCGCCGGCCCGCCGGCGGGGACTCGAGCGGGTACTCGAACTCGCCTCAGCACCTGCACGAGCAACAGGACCACCAGGCCCACGCCACATGCCACTGCCAAGGCCGCGAGCCCCAGGACCCACCAGTCGCGGACCGTTCCCGTAGCCGCCATCTCGACCGGCGGACCGCCGAGCACCGGCGCCCAGACCCCGGCCGTCGAATCGCCCGGCAGGTCGGCCGAGATCTCCAGCGTGAACATGTCCGCCAGCGGCCGGCCCAGCTCCTCCTCGACGGCGGCGGCGTCCTCACCCAGGACCTCGCCGTCGAGGGCGGCGGCCAGGCCCTCGTCGCCGAAGGCCTCGAGCCCCCCGCTCAGGTCGGCCGCACCCTCGAACGTGAATCGCGTGCGGCCGAAGCTGTCGTCCCGATCGACTCGCAGGTCGCGGAGCGGACCGTCGGTGCCGGTGATCTCGCCCAACACCCGACCGGCCTCCTCCGGCGTGCCGAAAGGCTTGGTTGCCCGGATCCAGACGGCCCCGTCGTCGGCCGACGGATCCGCCGCCGGGTCGCTGACGTGCCAGCCCGCAGCCGCCAGGTCGTCGGTCCGCACCAAACCCGCGAGATCGGCGGCGGTCGAACGTCCGTCGTCATCGAGGTCGGGCAGCCTCCCGACGGCGTCGGCGTCCAGCCCCACCGCCACCTCGATCGTCCCCGAGCCGTCGTCCGCGACGTCGACCGCCACCGTGGTCCGCACCTGGCAGGCGGTCGCCGTCAGCGCCACCAGCGCCCCCAGCAGCACCAAGCGAGAGGGCCGCCCCGAAGAGCGGCCCTTCACGATCATCCGGTTGACCCCCCGCCTCCTCAGTGGCGCCTCGACTCAGCCTTCGGTGGGCGGCGAGCCACCCGCCTCCGCGAGCTCCATGGGCGGCGGGCTGAACCCCTCGACCGTGCGGAAGACGATGACCTTCTCGCCCGTCTCGGGATCGTCCTCGGCATCGACCACCACGATCTCGCCGGCGCGCACCTCCTTGAGGAGGAGCTTCTCGGACACCGGATCCTCGACCGAGCGCTGGATGGCCCGACGCAGTGGCCGAGCGCCGAGCTGGGGGTCGTAGCCCTTGTGGGCCAGCAGGACCTTGGCCTCCGGCGTGAGCTCGAGCCCCAGGCCCTGGCCCTCGAGCTGGCGCTGCACCCGGGCGATCATCAGGTCGACGATCTGGGTGACCTCGTCGGTCGACAGCTCGTGGAACACGATGGTGTCGTCGATGCGGTTGAGGAACTCGGGCCGGAACTGGGTCTTGAGCGCCTCGTTGACCTTGTCCTTCATCCTCTCGTACGAGATCGCCTCGTCGGCCCGGGCGAAGCCCACGTTGGCCTTGCGCAGGTCGGCCGTGCCCAGGTTGGACGTCATGATCAGCACGGTGTTGCGGAAGTCGACCGAGCGCCCCTGGGCGTCGGTGAGGCGACCCTCTTCGAGGATCTGCAACAGCGTGTTGAACACGTCGGGGTGCGCTTTCTCGATCTCGTCGAACAGCACCACCGAGAACGGCTTGCGGCGGACGGCCTCGGTGAGCTGGCCGCCCTCCTCGTAGCCGACGTAGCCCGGGGGCGAGCCGACGAGGCGGGACACCGTGTGCTTCTCCATGTACTCGGACATGTCGAGCTGGATCAGCGCCGTTTCATCACCGAACAGGAACTCGGCCAGCGTCTTGGCGAGCTCGGTCTTCCCGACACCCGAGGGGCCCAGGAAGATGTACGAGCCGCTGGGCCGCTTGGGGTCCTTCAGGCCGGCCCGGGTGCGCCGGATGGCCTGGCTGACCGAGCGGATCGCGTCCTCCTGGCCGACGACCCGCTTGTGCAACTCGTCCTCCATGCGCAGCAGCTTCTGCGTCTCTTCCTCGGTGAGCTTGTAGACGGGGATGCCGGTCCACACCGAGAGCACCTCGGCGATGGCCTCCTCGTCGACCTCATCGAACAGGTCGACGCCCGAGTCCTTGATCTCGCGCTCCTTGGACTCCTTGCGGGCCAGCAGCTCCTTCTCGGCGTCGCGCAGCCGCCCGGCCTCCTCGAAGTCCTGCGACTCCACCGCCTTCTTCTTCTGCTCGACCACCTGGGCCAGCTCGTTCTCGAGGTCCTTGTAGTCACCTGGGGTCTGCATGCGCTTGATGCGCAGCCGGCTGCCGGCCTCATCGATGAGGTCGATGGCCTTGTCGGGCAGGAATCGATCGGAGATGTAGCGATCGGCCAGGTTCGCCGACGCCACCAGCGCCTGGTCGGTGATCGTGACTCGGTGATGAGCCTCGTAGCGGTCGCGCAGGCCCTTGAGGATCTCGATCGTGTGGGCCACCGTGGGCTCGTCGACCGTGATCTTCTGGAAGCGCCGCTCGAGGGCAGCGTCCTTCTCGAGGTGCTTGCGGTACTCGTCGAGCGTGGTGGCGCCGATGGTCTGCAGCTCGCCCCGGGCCAGCATGGGCTTGAGGATCGATGCGGCGTCGATGGCACCCTCGGCAGCGCCGGCGCCCACGAGGGTGTGGATCTCGTCGATGAACAGGATGATGTCGCCGCGGGTGCGGATCTCCTTGAGCACCTTCTTGAGGCGCTCCTCGAAGTCGCCGCGGTAGCGGCTGCCGGCGACCAGCGCCCCCAGGTCGAGGGTGTACAGCTGCTTGCCCTTGAGGGTCTCCGGCACGTCGTTGGACACGATGTTCTGGGCCAGGCCCTCGACGATGGCGGTCTTGCCGACACCGGGCTCGCCCACCAGCACCGGGTTGTTCTTGGTGCGGCGGGACAAGACCTGCATGACCCGCTCCATCTCGCGACCCCGGCCGATGACAGGGTCGAGCTTCTTCTCGCGGGCGAGCTGGGTGAGGTTGCGGCCGAACTGGTCGAGCACCAGCGAGCCGGTGGGCTGCGACTCGGAGGAGCCGCCGCCGGCGGTGGCGCCCGCCTTCTCGGGACCTGGGCCGCCGGAGCCCTGGTAGCCCGACAAGAGCTGGATGACCTGCTGACGCACCCGCGACAGGTCGGCGCCCAACTTGACCAGCACCTGGGCCGCCACGCCCTCGCCCTCCCGGATCAGGCCGAGGAGGATGTGCTCGGTGCCGATGTAGTTGTGGCCGAGCTGCAGGGCCTCCCGCAGCGACAGCTCGAGGACCTTCTTGGCGCGGGGCGTGAACGGGATGTGTCCAGAGGGCGACGAGCCACCCTGGCCGATGATCTCTTCAACCTGCTGGCGGACAGCCTCGAGGCTGATGCCCAGCGACTCGAGCGCCTTGGCCGCGACACCCTCGCCCTCGTGGATGAGACCCAGGAGGATGTGTTCGGTGCCGATGTAGTTGTGGTTGAGGAGCCGGGCTTCTTCCTGGGCCAGGACGACCACTCGGCGAGCCCGGTCGGTGAACCGTTCGAACAA
>DASSDL010000236.1:0-3074 GCA_035697145.1 Acidimicrobiales bacterium | reverse complement strand
AGGGTGACTCCGGGAAGGGCCGGATCGTGCTCGCCACCGTGAAGGGCGACGTGCACGACATCGGCAAGAACCTGGTCGACATCATCCTCACCAACAACGGCTACGAGGTGCACAACCTCGGCATCAAGATCGGCATCGCCGAGATGGTCGATAAGGCCATGGAGGCGAAGGCCCACGCCATCGGCATGTCGGGCCTGCTGGTGAAGTCGACGCTCATCATGCGCGACAACCTCGAGGAGCTGAACCAGCGCGGGCTGGCCGACATCCCCGTGCTGCTGGGTGGCGCCGCGCTCACCCGCAGCTACGTCGAGCGTGACCTGCGCGACGTCTACGAGGGCCGGGTGTTTTACGGCAAGGACGCGTTCGAGGGCCTCCACGTCATGGATCGCCTGGGTGCCATCAGGCGGGGGGCGGAGGCCGACGATCCCGAATGGGGTCGGGTGCCGTCGGATTCGCGGGTGCCGTCGCGGGCGTCGTTGGGACTGAAGGAGAAGGGTTCGGGCGAGGGCGACGGCGACGTGCCGAGCCGGTCGCCGGACGTGGTGACCGACAACCCGGTGTTCACGCCGCCGTTCCTGGGCTCTCGCATCGTCAAGGGACTGTCGATCGACGAGATCGCGGGCTACCTCAACGAGACGGCGCTGTTCCGCAACCAGTGGGGGTTCCGGCCCGAGGCCCGCTCCGATGGCGCCACCGAGACCGACGACGAGTTCAAGGCCCGGATCCGGCCGGCGTTGCGCGACGAGCTCGCCCAGGCCAAGGCCGACGGCCTCCTCATTCCCCAGGTGGTCTACGGCTACTTCCCCGCCAACGGTGACGGCAACGACCTGGTGATCTGGTGCGACGAAAGCCGGACCCAGGAACGGGCGCGGTTCTCGTACCCACGCCAGTCCAAGGCGCCGTACTACTGCATCGCCGACTTCCTCCGTCCGATCGACAGCGGCGACGTCGACTACTCCGGCTTCTCCATAGTCACCATGGGCCCGGCAGTGTCGGAGCGCACGGCCAAGTTGTTCGCCGACGACCGTTACCAGGAGTATCTCCTCCTCCACGGCCTCGGCGTGGAGATGGCCGAGGCGTTGGCCGAGTACTGGCACCGGCGCATGCGGGAAGAGTGGGGATTCGCCGACGAGGACGGGCCCACGCTCACCGGGCTGTTCCGCCAGCAATACCGGGGCGGGCGCTACTCCTGGGGCTACCCGGCCTGCCCGGACCTCGAGGACAACGAAAAGGTGCTGCACCTGCTCGAAGGCGAGCGCATCGGCCTGGAGTGCAACGAGGAGACCGGCTTCCAGTACCAGCCCGAGCAGACCACGTCGGCCATCGTCTGCCACCACCCCCAGGCCAAGTACTTCGTCGCCCGCTGATCGAGAGCGCGCGCCGCAGCCTCACGCTGTCACTCGCACCCCGCCGGTAGGTTTACGTCCATTAGCGCGCGCAGGCTCAACACGAAGGGTGGTGTTGCGTCTCGTAGCGTAGCGCGTTAAGTATTTACCATCATGTCTGCACGGTTTGCGGTCGCAGGAACTGCCACCGTAGGGGTGTTGGTCGGCGTGCTCGGCAGCCCCGCCGCAGTGGACGCGGCCCAAGATCTCGCCGAACGCCATCGCATTCCCGTGACTACGGCGACGTTCACGGACATTCCCAACTGGGATGTGTTCGACAGCGGCACCTCGGCAGCCGCGGTGTGGGGCGTGGTGCTCAAACTGGCCGTGTTGTTCGTCGTGGTCGGTCTGCTCGCCGCCCTCGCCGGTCGCACCTCCCACGGAGCCGCGTTCCTCGCCGGTTGGGGGAGCCTGGTCGTGGCAGCCGGGATGGCCGGCGCGGTGGACTACGCCTACCGGGACGCGGTGGTCGGTTCCCCGCAGAATCCGTTTGGCGCCAGCTACTTCGACAACCTGCTGAGCGCCACGAACGTGGGCGCCGGCTTCGGGCTGTGGACCGGCTGGTTGGTGGGCGTGGCGGTGGCGGTCGCCGCCAGTTTGCGCACCCGGGCGGTTTTGGCCCCAGGGGTGGCGACCGCGACCGGCCCCATCGCCCGCTCGCCCGGCCGCGCACCGATCACGCCGCCCGCGCCCTGGTGGGCGGCCGACGCCTCGCCGTCGTCACCGGTGGCATACAACGCAGCCTCGGTGTTCCCCGAGGTGACGCAGCAGAGCCGACCGATGGTCGACGCCGAGGCCGGCGGCACCCGAGGCGACCTCGACCTCAACTCCACGCTCGCCACGCCGCTGGCCCACGTGGGCGGCGACGTCGACGGCACCCGCCCCATCCCCGCGGTGGACGCGACCGCGCCCGACGCCGCGGTGACCGACCCCACCGTGGTCAAACCCGCACTCGCCAATCCCACCGTCGTCGACCCGGGCTAGCCGGCGAGGAAGCTCAGCCGAACGCGGCGCTCCGGGTTGTCACCGTTGGTGTCGACCAGCACGATCGATTGCCAGGTGCCGAGTGCGGGCCGTCCCCCGAGCACCGGGACGGTGATGCTGGGGGCGATGATTGCCGGCAGCAGGTGATCGGCGCCGTGACCGGCCGATCCGTGCCGGTGCCGCCAGCGGTCGTCACGGGGCAGGATCACCGCGACGGCGGCCAACAGGTCGTCCTCGCTCCCGGCGCCGGTCTCGATGATGGCGACCCCGGCCGTCGCGTGCGGCAGGAACACCGAGACCAGCCCGTCGCCCCGGTCACGGCAGAACCCGGCCACCTCGGCCGTGATGTCGACGACCGCGGGGCGGCTGCCGGTGCCTACCGTCAGCTCGGTTGACTCCATACCGGCCGACCGTAGGCCGTGCCGCCCGGCGGGGCCGGGTCAGAGCTTGTCGTGCTCGGGCAGCGTCTGCTCAAGCGTAAGGGTGCCGGCGAAGAGGTCGCCATGATCCTCCACCCGGGCGACCACGTGCGACGCCTCGAACGACAGCGGCTCGCCGTCGGCGGCCGCCTCGACCTCCTCCCAGGTGACCGGCGTGGACACGGTGGGGCGAGGGCGGGCACGAAGCGAGTAGACGGCCACGGTCGTCTTGTGGCGGCTGTTCTGGCTCCAGTCGACGAACACCTTGCCCGGGCGGAGCGACTTG
>DASSDL010000235.1:0-10482 GCA_035697145.1 Acidimicrobiales bacterium | reverse complement strand
GGACCGAACGACGACGCCTCGGCCATCGAGACGCGCTCGTTGGCCA
The DNA here is from genome assembly GCA_035697145.1 of Acidimicrobiales bacterium. Classification (GTDB taxonomy): domain Bacteria; phylum Actinomycetota; class Acidimicrobiia; order Acidimicrobiales; family VFJN01; genus DASQUK01. The sequence continues at coordinate 10,436 of DASSDL010000235.1, read as the reverse complement.
GCGTGGTGCGGGCATAGGCCCAGCCCTCGGTGGGCGATCCCACCACGCATTCGTCGGGCACGAACACGCCGGTGAGGAAGATCTCGTTGAACATCGCCGAGCCCGTCAGCTCCCGCAGCGGCCGGATGTCGATGCCCGGTGCGGCCATGTCCACCAGGAAGCAGCCGATGCCCGCGTGCTTGGCGGCCGCGGGGTCGGTGCGAGCCAGGCAGATGGCCCAGTCGGCCTCCCGAGCCATCGACGTCCAGACTTTCTGGCCGGTGATCGACCAGCCGCCGTCGACACGCTCGGCTCGGGTGGACAGGGAGGCCAGGTCGCTCCCCGCCCCGGGCTCCGAGAACATCTGGCACCAGCTGATCTCGCCACGCAGCGACGGCCCGATGAAGCGCTCCTGCTGCTCCGGGCTGCCGTGCGCGACGAGGGTGGGCAGGACCCAGCCGGCGATCGCCAGGTGCGCCCGGCGGACCCGCGCCGCGCGCAGCTCCTGGTCGATCACCTGCTGCTCGACGGGCGACGCGTCCCGGCCCCAGGGCCGGGGCCAGTGGGGCGCCAGGTAGCCGGCGTCGGCGAGCCGGTGGCGCCATTCGGACCGGTCATGGGTCCGCAGGTCCTCGACGAACTCGCGCACCTCGGCCCGCAGCGGCTCGGCCTCGGGCGGCAGCTCGACGGACAGCGACCGGCGCTCGCCGGCGGCCACCGCCTCGGCCATGCGGCGCCGGGCGACCTCCGGCGCCGGCAGCTGGTGGCGGATGGCGGTGGCGCGCTTGAGGAACAGGTGGGCGTCGTGGTCCCACGTGTAGCCAATGCCGCCCAGGACCTGGATGCAGTCCTGGGCGGCGCGAAAGCCCGCCTCGGGGGCGAGCGCGGCCGCGGCCGACTGCGCCACGGTCGTGCCGTCCTCGGCTACAGGGGCGTCGAAGCAACGGGCCGCATCCCAGACGGCGGCCCGCGCCGCCTCCAACCTCACGAGCATGTCGGCGCAGCGGTGCTTCACCGCCTGGAACTGGCCGATGGGCCGGCCGAACTGCACCCGCACCGCGGCGTAGTCGGCTGCGGTGCGCACGCACCAGTCCGCCCCACCGAGCGCCTCGGCCCCCGCGAGCAGCTCGGCCAGCCGGACCAACCCCGAGGGATCGGCGGCTCCTCCGGACCAGATCGACAACCATCGCTCGGGCCCGACGGCCACCCCGTCGAGCCGGACCTCCGCCAGCCCGCGCGTGGCGTCGAAGCTGGCCAGTGCCTTGACCTCGAGATCGGACCGCTCGACCACGCACCACGCCGGCGCCCCCAGCCGTGTCACCGGCAGCACGAAACGGTCGGCGAGCGAGCCGCCCCAGACTCCGCGCACGCGCCCCGACACCCGCCCCGCATCGTCGACCATCAGCTCGCCGGCGAGCGCGAGGCCACCGACCATGGTCCCGTCCACCAACGGGCGGGCCAGGCCGGCGTCTCCGGCCCAGCGGTCCACGGCGACCGCCGCGATCACCGTCGGCAACAGCGGGCCCGGCGCGCACCACCGCCCCAGCTCCTCGAGGACCACCGCCAGCTCTGCCAGGCCATAACCCTGACCGCCATGCTCGACCCCCACCGCCAGGCCGAGCCAACCCATCTCGGCGACCTCGGCCCACCACCGTGGCAGCACCTCGCCCTCGTGTCCCGCCGCCGCGTTCCCTCGGGCCGGCGCCTCGAGCGCCGCCCGCGCCTCGGCCAGCAGGCCACGGGCCTCGGCCCAGCGGCGCACGGTCGCCGCCAGCTCCGTGTGGTCGTCGGTGAGGGCCAAGCCCACTTAGTGGACCTCGTCCTGCTGGTCCCCGGCGTCGTAGATGGTGATGGCATTGACGGGACAGCCCTCGGCCGCGGCGCGCGCGTCCGCCCCGTCGTCGCCCGCGGGATCGATGACCACCGACTTCAGCTCGTCGTCGAGGTCGAACGTGTTGGGTGCGTAGAAGGAGCAGTTGCCCGAGCCGATGCAGCGCTCGCGGTCGACGACGATGCGCCTGCCGGTGTCGCTCATTGCTTCCCGCTCTTGCTGCTTCGCAGCGGGCCGCTCGGGCTGTCGACGCGTTGTCTCCCGCTCCCACGGCCGCTCGGGCCGGGCTCGCTCTCTCGCCCTCCGGGACGCTCGCTCATGTCGCGAGCTCGCGGTAGTGGGCGTAGCGCTCGCCGGCGGCGGCTGCCCAGCGCGGGTCGGGCTCGACCCGACGGCCGTGGCGGGCCCACCGCCCGGCGTCGGCGGAGGACTCCTCGAGCCCGGCGGTCACACGGGCCAGGTAGGCCGCGCCCAATGCCGCGCCCTCGGGCACGGCCACGGGGTCGACCGGCAGCCCGGTGGCGTCGGCCAGCGCCTGCACCCACGCGGCGTCGCGCACCCCGCCGCCCGTGGCGACGATTCGCCGCGCCGTGTCGGCGACCCCGCCGAGGTCGAGCATGTGGCGCGCCGCGAAGGCCGACGCCTCGTAGGCCGCCCGGCGCACTGCCGCGGCATCGAGCCCGATGTCGAGGTCGTGCAGCGACGCCCGCCGGCCGGGGTCGTGCAGCGGCACCCGCTCGCCCCGCAGGTAAGGCTGCCAGACCGGGACACGTCCGGGGTCGACCGGCGTGTCGGTCCCTCCGGCCGCCAGCATCCGGTTGGCCCAGCCGACGAACAGGCCGCCGGCGTTGGACGGGCCACCGATCAGGCTCTTGCCGGGCGCCGTGTGCGGGACCGTCCACACGCCGGCCGCCTCGCGCCACTCGGGGATCACGGCCCACACGATCAGCGTCGAGCCCAGGATCACCAGCACGTCCCCGTCGTGGTCGGCGCCGGCCACAAGCTGCTCGGCGAGGGCGTCGATGGTCCCACCGCCCAGCGGCGCGCCCCCGGCGCGGTGCACACGACCGACGGGCTCCGTTCCCACCACGATCCTCGGGAGCCTGGCGACGTCGTCGACACCCGCCTTGGTCGCCAGCGCCGCGTCCCATCCCTGGAAGTCGAACAACGGCAGGGCGGTCATGGCCACCGTCGTCTCGATGGCGGCCGAGCCGCTCAACGCCCGGTTGGCGACCGCCTGGGCCGGCCAGTAGCCGCCGGCCTCAGGATGCTCACGGGCCAGCCATTCCAGGAACCGCACCAGCTCCCCCGAGCTCGCCGGATCGGCCGCCGGGTCGCCCCCGGCACCCCGGGCGTCGCCGTAGAGCAGGCCGTCGGACACGGGGACCCCCTCATCGTCGACGGCGCACAGCGACGGCACCATGGCCGCCACGTTGACCCCGCGCACGTCGAGCGACCCGCCGTCCGGGCCGCGCGAGGTGAGCACCTGGGCCAGCGCGTCGACGACGCCGTCACGCCACGACGATCGGGCGTCGTGGGCCAGCTCGCCGGCGTGCCGGGCGAGCAGCGGACGGGCCAGGCGACTGCGCGCCACGACCCGGCCGCCCCCGTCGGCGGCCACCGCCTTCACCGAGGTGGTGCCGATGTCGATGCCGACGGTCACCTCGCTGGCCATTCCCACCCCCCAAGACTGACACTGGCGTCAGTCGGAATGTATCGTGCGCCGGGGGGGACGATTGGCATGAGCGCACTGCCGACTCTGGAGGGGGCGAAGATCCTCGTCACGGGCGCGTCCTCGGGCATCGGGGCCGCGTTGGCGCCCATGTTGGCCAGGAGCGGCGCCACCGTGGGCATCGCTGCCCGGCGGACCGAGCGGTTGTCCGCCGTGCTCGATGCGTGCCGGGTCGCCGGTGCGGGTGACGGCGGCGGCGAAGGGGCAGGTCACCGGATGTGGACCGTCGACCTGTCCGACCCCGATGCCGCCGCCCGACTGGCGGTCGAGGCTTGGGAGGCCTTCGGCCACTTCGACGCCGTGGTCAACAACGCCGCCCGGCCGATGCGGCGGCCCGTGCAACGCCTGACAGTCGAGGACGTCGAGGCGGTCATGCGCACCAACTTCCTGTCGCCGGTTGCGCTCAGCCTGGCCGTGCTGCCTCGCATGCTGGAGCGCGACCGAGGCGTGATCGTCAACGTGGGCAGCCTGGCCGGCCGGCTCGGCTCCCCGCGGGAGGCCGCGTATGCGGCGTCCAAGTTCGCGTTGCACGGCTGGTCCGAGGTCATGGCCGTCGACCTGTGGTCCACGGGTGTCGAGGTTCGACTCATCGTGCCGGGCGCCATCGCCACCGAGATCTGGGATCAGCCCGGCAACGACCCATCCCCCTACGACGGTCCCTTCGAGCCGGCCGAGACGGTGGCGGCCGCCGTCTGCGAGTCGCTGGTGAGCGACGGGTTCGAGCGCTACGTGCCCGACCTCAAGGCCATCGCCGAGTTCAAGACCGCCGACATCGACAGCTTCATGCAGGGTGCCGTCGACTTCGTCGCCAGCCAGGAGCAGTCGCGTTGAGGGCGCTGCAGTTCATGGCCGATCCAGAACCGTGGCCTGGCGAGCTGCCCGAGGACGCTCCCCGGTTGCTGCGCAACCTGGCAACGACGCCCATGGCGCTGGTCGACCTGCCCGATCCAGCGCTGCTGGGCGACGACTGGTTGGTGCTACGCAGCCGGGTGACCGGCATCTGCGGGTCCGACGCCAAGCAGGTGCTCATGGACTTCGAGGACGCGTCCGACAACATGATGACCGCGTTCATCTCGTTCCCCCAGGTGCTGGGGCACGAGGTGGTCGCCACCGTGGAACAGGCTGGGCCGGCCGTGGGCAGCGTCGAGCCGGGGCAGCGGATCGTGCTCTACCCCAACCTGGGTTGCCGGGCCCGCGGCATCACCCCGCTGTGCCCGGCCTGCGCCCGGGGCGACTACCAGATCTGCGCCAACTTCCACGGGGGCCGGCTGTCCGCCGGCATCCACACGGGCAACGCCGTCGAGGCCACCGGCGGTTTCGCCGAGCGGCTGCCCGCGCACGAGTCGATGGCCGTCGCGGTCCCCGACGGCATCGACGACGAGCTCGCGGTACTGGCCGACCCGTGGTCGGTGTCGTTCCACGCGATCACCCGCAACCCGCCCAGTCCCGGAGCCCGGGCGGTGGTCTACGGGGCCGGCGCCCTGGGATCGACCGCCACGGCGATCCTCCGCCAGCTCTACCCGAGCGTCGAGGTGGCGACCATCGCCCGCTGGCCGGGGCAGACCGAGCACGCCGCGGCGCTGGGGGCCGACGTCTTCGCGCCCGAGCCGGTCGAGGAACTGATCGAGGCGCTGGCCGCCTGGTCGGGGGCGACGCTCCGCCGCCCGTGGGAGGGACTGCCAGTGGCCTACCCGGGCCACATCGACGCGGTCTACGACACCGTCGGCTCACCGACCACCACGGAGGTGGCGCTGCGGGTGTTGCGGGAACAGGGCACCCTGGTGCAGCTGGGCGTGAGCTCGCCCGGGCGGTTCGAATGGACGCCCTGGTACTTCAAGGAGCTGCGCCTGATGGGTTCCAACGCCTTCGGCGACGAGACCTTCGAGGACCGGCGCCAGCACGCCTACCAGCACTTCTTCGGACTGCTGGCCGACGGCCGCGTCGACCTGTCGGGGATGCTCACGCACCGCTTCCGGCTCGACGAATGGCGCGAGGCGTTCGGCACCCTCGTGCACCAGGGAGAGACCGGCGCCATAAAGGTGGCGTTCGACTTCCGGTAGCCGGGCCCTATATCAGCGACCGACCGCCCTCGACCCTCGCCCGGAGCAGGCGAGCCAGGCGGGCGCGGTGGTGGGTGGCATCGTCGAAGGCGGCTGCGTCGAGGTGGGCCCGCTTCAGGTAGAGGTGGAGGTCGTGCTCCCAGGTGAAGCCGATGCCCCCGTGAACCTGGAGCGCCGACGCCAGCACCCGGGAGGCGGCGTCGCTGCACCACGACTTGGCCGTCGACGCCGCGATCGCCCGCTCCACGTCGGCGGCGTTGGCGTTGCCCAGGGTCCAGGCGGCCCAGTAGACGGCCGACCGCATGCCTTCGACGTCGACCAACATGTCGGCACAGCGGTGCTTGACCGCCTGGAAGCTGCCGATGGGCCGCCCGAACTGGACACGGTCCTTGGCGTAGGCCACCGCCATGTCGAGCCCGCGCTGCGCCAAGCCCAGCAGCTCGGCGGCGTAGGCCACCGCGCCGACGTCGAGGTGGCGGGCGATCGCCGCCGAGCCCCCCACCTCGACGCGGGGGGCGTCGACCAGCGCCGCCGAACGGAGCCAGCCGAGCTGGCGCGTGACGTCCATCGCCGGCTCGGCGGCCGGAGGCCGTTCCCGCAGGTCGATCGCCATCAGCCGATCGTCCTCGGGCACCACGACCAGGTCGGCCGCCGGTGCATAGACGCAGGGTTCGTCGAGGCGCGTGGCGCAGGCGGCCACCGCCTCGCCGGCGATCAACGGTGGGCCCCAAGCAGAGTCGGCCAGCGCGTCGAGGGCCACCATCTGGCCGAGCACGGGTGCCGGCGCCACGTGGGCGCCCACCTGCTCGAGGACGATGGCGACCTCGACCCAGCCCAGCCCGACGCCGCCCAGCTTCTCGGGCACGGCGAGGCCGCACCAGCCCTGGTCGACCATGGCCCCCCACAACGCGGGGTCGGGCTCCCCCGCCCGGTCGATGGCGCTGCGGACCACCGGCATCGGTGAGCGCCCAGCCAGCAGGTCGGTGGCGGCGTCCCGCAGCGCCTGCTGGTCGGCCGATAGCTCGAAGTCCACGTCGAGGAAGGTACGGGTCGGTCGCAGACCGACGCCATTAGGGGCGGCGGGTGGGGGTCGGGCCGGAGAGCGTAACTGACGGTCACGTCACCTCCGGATGTGTGCGCCACCTACGATGCCCAATGTGGATCTGACGCCCACGGCCGAGCAGCAGCGCCTGCGCGCCGAGTGCCGGTCGTGGCTGGAGGCACACCTGCCGTGGGAGTACGGCATCGGCCTGCCGCCGCGGCACGCCTCGCTCGACGACGAGGTGGCGTTCGGCCGGAGCTGGCAGCGCCGGCTCGCCGACGGGCGCTGGGTCGGCGTGGCCTGGCCCGAGGCCTACGGCGGGCGGGGCGCCGGCGCCCTCGCCCCCTACGTCGTCCAGGAGGAGCTGGCCCGGGCCCGCGCCCCGGAGCTGGTCGGCCGCATCGGGGTCAACCTCGTAGGTCCCACGCTGCTGGCATATGGCACCGAGGACCAGCGCCGGCGCTGGCTGCCCGGCATCCTCCGGGCCGACATCCTCTTCTGCCAACTGTTCAGCGAGCCCGGTGCCGGCAGCGACCTGGCGTCGCTGGCGACCCGGGCCCGGCGATCCGATGGGGACAACGGGTGGGTACTCGACGGCCAGAAGGTGTGGACGTCCTACGCCCAGTTCGCCGACTGGGGGCTCTGCCTGGCACGCACCAACCCCGATGTCCGCAAGCAGGCCGGCATCACCGCCTTCGCGGTCGGCATGCGCGCGCCGGGCGTCGAGGTCCGCCCGCTGCGCCAGATCACCGGCGAGTCCGACTTCAACGAGGTGTTCCTCAGCGACGTCTTCGTGCCCGACGACTGCGTGATCGGCGAGGTCGACGCCGGCTGGCGGGTGTCGGCCTCGACGCTGGCCCACGAGCGGGGGACCAACCCTCGCCAGCTCGTGATCCACAGCCAGCACCTGGACGAGATGCTGCGGCTGGCGGCTGATCGGGGGGCGTTCGACGATCCCCACATCGCCCAGCGGCTGGCCCAGGCGTTCGTGGAGGTGAAGCTGTTCCAGCTCCACAACTGGCGCTCGCTGTCGCGGCTCGAAGCGGGTCAAGCGATCGGGCCGGAGGGCTCGGCGCTCAAGCTCTACTGGTCGGAGATGAGCCAGCGCATGCACCGATTGGCGCTCGACGTGCTCGGTCCGGCCGCGCCTCTGGCCGCCGGTGCGACCGACAACCCCGGTGAGGGCGAGTGGCAGCGCTCGTGGCTCTACTACCAGGCGGCGTCGATCTTCGCCGGCACCAACGAGATCCAGCGCACCATCATCGGCGAGCGGGTGCTCGGCCTGCCGCGTGAGGGAGAGCGCGAGGCAATGACGAACGCCGGCCGAGGCCCGAGGCAATGACGAACGAGTTCCGTGCGCTATTGCCTCCGCCTGGCGGGACCGTTCGCCATTGCCTCACGTCACCGGCGACTCGCCCATGACCTTTACCCGCATCGGCTACGACGTCGACGGATCGGTGGCGACGATCACGCTGCGCCGGCCCGACGTAGCCAACGCCCTCGACTCCGCCACCATCGACGAGCTCGACGGCGCCCTCGACCGCGCCGACGCCGACGACGAGGTGCGCGTGGTGGTCCTGGCCGCAGAGGGCAAGCACTTCTGCTCCGGCCACGACCTCAAGGAGCTGCTGGACGGCTCCGACCCGTGGGCGGCCATGCGGGGCACGGCCGAGGGCAAGCTGCGCCACGAGCAGGTCATGTACTTCGACCGCTGCGTGCGCCTGCGCGACTTCCGCAAGCCGACCATCGCCGCGGTGCAGGGCGCCTGTTCGGCGGCGGGGCTGATGCTGGCGTGCATGTGCGACCTCATCGTCGCCGCCGACGACGCCCGCTTCTCCAACCCCGTGCTGCGCATGTCCGGCGCCGCCGTGGAGCTGTTGGTCGAGCCCTGGGAGATGGGCCCCCGCAAGGCCAAGGAGTTCCTGCTGTGCGCCCGCACGCTCACGGCCGTCGAGGCCGAGCGCTACGGCATGGTCAATCGGGTCGTGCCTCGCGACGACCTGGCGGCGGCGGCCCGGGCGATGGCCGACGAGGTGGCGCTGGTGCCGCCGATCACCGCCCAGGCGGTCAAGGGATCCATCAATGCCATGGTCGACCGCATGGGACAGCGTGACTCGTGGCGGCACCACTTCATGGTCCATCAGTTCGTGTCCAACACCGAGACCGCGCTGGGACTGATGCGCCAGCGCATGGCCGGGGGCATGGACCACGTGAAGCGCGAGCAGCGGGTCAACGAGGAGCAGTGAACGAGGCAGGACCGCTCTCGGGGCTCCGCGTCCTCGACCTCGGCACCCGCATCGCCGCCCCCTTCTGTGCGGGACTGCTGGGCGAGCAGGGCGCCGAGGTCGTGAAGATCGAGCAGCCCGGTCGAGGCGACTTCATGCGCGACATCGGCCCCTTCGCAGACATCGAAGGCGAGCGCTACTCGCTGTTCTGGGCCGTGGAGGGCCGGGGCCGCAAGAGCGTCACGATCGACCTGCGTACCCCGCGGGGCCAGGACCTCCTCCGCCGCCTGGCCGCCCACGCCGACGTGCTGTGCGAGAACTTCCGCCCGGGCACGCTGGAATCGTGGGCACTCGGCCCGGCCGACCTCGACCCCCGGCTGGTGGTGGTCCGCATCTCGGCCTTCGGCCAGGACGGGCCCTACGCACAGCGGCCCGGGCTCGACCGCACGGGCATCGGCTACGGCGGCCTGCTGCACCTGACCGGATACCCGGACCGGCCACCGGTGCGCCCGGGCGTCGCGACCAGCGACTACCTCACCGGCGTCTTCGCCGCCCAGGCGGCCCTGGCCGCGCTCTACCGCCGCGACGCGAGCCCGACCGCTACCGGGGCGGGCGCAGTGATCGATGCGGCCCTCTACGGCTCGGTGCTCCGGATCCTCGAGTGGACAATCGCCGGCTACGACCGCCTCGGGGTCGTGCGGGAGCGCGAGGGCAACCGCCTAGCCAATTCGGCACCGCTGGACAACTACCGCACAGGCGACGGCCGCTACGTCTGCCTGGTGGCCGGCAGCGATGCCAACTTCGCCCGGCTGTGCGCGGCGATGGACCGGCCCGATCTGCCCACGGACCCGCGGTTCGCCACGCTGGCCGACCGAGCGAAGCACGCCGACGAGATCAACGCGATCGTGGGCGACTGGACCGCAGCCCAATCTGCGGCCGACGTCGAGGCCGCCGCCATCGCCCACGGCGTGCCGGTTGCCAACGCCTACAGCGCCGCCGACATCGCCGCCGATGCCCACATGGCGGCCCGGAGCGACCTGGTGGGGGTGGACGATCCCGTCGTGGGCCCACTCCGCCAGCAGGCGCCATTCCCGCGGTTCGTCGGCGAGCCGTCGCCGACGCCGGCGGGGGCACCTCGCCTCGGCCAGCACACTCGGGAGGTGCTGGGCGGGATCCTCGGACTGTCCGACGCCGAGCTCGACGACCTGGCCGCCGACGGCGTGATCTGACGGAACCTGAGGGGAGAGCACACAGCATGACGACGATCTTCCATACCGCCGACGCCGACCCCGCCGCCATCGACGGCCAGCGCCTGGCCGTGGTCGGGTACGGCAACCAGGGGCGGTCGTGGGCGCTGAACCTGCGGGACTCGGGGGTCGACGTCCGGGTCTGCGTGCGCGCCGACCCCACCCGGGAGGCGGCCGAGGCCGACGGCTTCGCCACCCAGGACGTCGAGGCCGCCAACGGCGCCGACATCCTGTGCCTGCTGGTGCCGGACGACGTCATCCCCTCCTTGCCATTGCGTCCGGCGGCCGAGGCGCTGGTGGTCGTCGCCAGCGGCTTCTGC
>DASSDL010000234.1:0-94456 GCA_035697145.1 Acidimicrobiales bacterium | reverse complement strand
CCGCCGGCCGGGTGTCGCGGCAACTGTCGGTCGGCCGGTTCACGAGGGGCCTGGCGCTGATCGGCGGTTGGGCCCTCGTGGGCGGCAACGCCCACCGCGATCACGACGACGACCGGGCCGAGGTGCTGGTGGTCGACCTCGCTTCGTTCGAGATCGTCGAGCGGATCCCCCTTCCCTGCCTCGAGGTCTACGACGTCCTCGCCACGCCCTCGGCACTCGCCCGGGGGGTGGCGCTGGGATTCGGGGCGAACGCCGCGCGCGCCGTCGAGCAACACCGGTCGGCCCGCCGGCCGGCCGAGCGGCGGCCATCACCGCCCGAGGTGGCGGTGCGCGTGGTGCCGTCCCGGATTGCCGCCGCTGCGGCGGCGATGGGCCGCGCCCTCGAGGCCGACGACGCCGGCCGCTGCGGCATGCGGGGAACGATCCCGCCGGAGATGGTGGCCGGGACGGTCCGCGCGATCCCGCTCCGCGTCGTCAACCGCTCGTCCCGGCCGATCGCATCGGTGCTGCCGCGCCCGATCAAGGTGGCGGCCCGGTGGTTCCGGGTGACGGACGGCCAGCGGGGCAAGGCCCGTCCCAACCCCCGCGTCCCCCTCCCCCGGGTGGTTCCGACCGCCGGCCAGGCAGCGATCGACGTGCCGCTCGAGGTGCCCGCAGAGCCGGGTCTCTATGAGGTGTGGGTGGCGCTCCACCAGCCGCGGCTGGGGTGGTTCGGGGCCCGGGTGCAGGCCGAGGTGACGGTGGTCGCTCCCGCCGACGACTCAAGCCTGCTCGGGGCGGAGCGTGGGGAACAGCACGACGTCGCGAATGGTGTGGGTGTCGGTGAGCAGCATGACGAGCCGGTCCATGCCGATGCCCAGGCCACCGGTCGGCGGTAAGCCGTATTCCAGAGCCCTCAGGTAATCGTCGTCGACGGCCATGGCCTCGTCGTCGCCGCCGGCCCTGGCGCGGGCCTGGTCCTCGAAGCGGCGGCGTTGTTCCTCGGGGTCGACCAGCTCCGAAAAGGCGTTGCCCAGCTCGCGCCCGGCCACGATGGGCTCGAACCGCTCGACCACTCCCGGCAGCTCGCGGTGGTCGCGGGCCAGCGGTGAGACCTCCTTGGGGTAGTCGAGCACGAACACCGGGCCCCACAGCTCGGCCTCGGTGGTCTTCTCGTAGATCTCCAGGACCAGCTTCCCGGGCCCCCACGAGGGGTCGACGTCGACGCCGTGGTCGCCGGCAATCCGCCGCAGCTCGTCGAGCGGCATGCGGACGTCCACCCGCACCCCGGCGTGCCGCTCGACCAGGTCAGTCAGCGACTCGCGGGGCCACGGCGGCGTGAGATCCACCTCGCGCCCGCCATAGGTGATGACCGTGGAGCCCGTCACCTGCCGCGCCAGGTGAGCAATCAGCCGCTCGGTCAGCTCCATCATGTCGCCGTAGTCGGCGTAGGCCTGGTACAGCTCGAGCATCGTGAACTCGGGGTTGTGGCGTGGGGACAGCCCCTCGTTGCGGAACACCCGTCCCAGTTCGAACACGCGCTCGAACCCGCCCACCACGAGCCGCTTGAGGTACAGCTCGGGAGCGACCCGCAGGTAGAGGTCGAGGTCGAGGGCGTTGTGGTGGGTGGTGAACGGACGGGCCAGCGCACCGCCGGGGATGGGATGCAGCAGCGGGGTCTCGACCTCGACGAACCCACGGGCCTCCAGGAACCGCCGGGTCTCCGACATGACGCGGCTGCGCGCCTGGAACACCCGCATGCTGTCGTCGTTGGCCCAGAGGTCCGCGTAGCGCTGGCGGTAGCGGAGGTCGGTGTCGGTGATGCCCTTCCACTTGTCGCCGAAGCCCCGCCGGGCCTCGGCCAGCAGCTGCCAACGCTCGACTCGGACTGAGAGCTCGCCCTTGTTGGAGCGGACCACCTCACCGGTGGCGACGATCCAGTCACCGAGGTTGAGCGCCGTCAGGCCGTTGTAGTCGTCGGTGCCCTTGGCGGTGGCCATGAGCTGGATCGAGCCGCTCGAGTCCCGCAGCATGGCAAACGCCAGCCGCCCCATGTCCCGCAGCAGCATCACGCGGCCGGCTACGGTCGCTGCAACCCCGCTGTCGGCGCCGTCGGCCAGCTCGGCGCGGGCCGTCTGGAGGTCGGCGGCTCGGTCGGTGACCTCGACCCGGTAGGGGGGCCGGAAATCCGACGGCGTGTGCTCTGTCACTGGTTCTTCTCGTAGATCAGCCTCAGGCCGTGCAGGGTCAGCCAGGGCTCGTGGTGCGTGATCGTGCTGGACAGCGGCGTGATCAAGCCTGACAGACCGCCCGTCGAAACGACCTCGACCTTCTGGTCCAGCTCGTCCTGGATGCGGGTGACCATGCTGTCCACCAGGCCGGTGTAGCCGTAGATCACGCCCGATTGCATCGACTCCACCGTGGACCGCCCGATCACGTGCCGGGGCTCGACCAGCTCGACCCGGCGCAGGGCCGCCGCCCGGGCGAACAGGGCGTCGAGGCTGATGTCGATGCCGGGGAAGATGGCGCCGCCGAGATATTCGCCCTTGGCCGAGATGGCCTCGAACGTGGTGGCGGTGCCGAAGTCGACCACCACGACCGGCCCTCCGAAGAGGTCGAAGGCGGCCACGGCGTCGGCAATGCGGTCGGCGCCGACCTCCTTGGGGTTGTCGTAGAGGATCGGCAGGCCGGTGCGGATGCCCGGCTCGACGACGACGGCCGACTGCCCGAAGTAGCGCTCGCTCATCCGGCGCAACGCACCGGTCACCCGGGGGACCGACGAGCACACGCAGATGCCGGCGATGTCGTCGTCGAACGAGAACCCGTGGAACCCCAGGAACTCCTGGATGACCAGCGCATGCTCGTCGGCGGTGCGCTCGGCATTGGTTGCCACGCGCCAGTGGTCGAGCAGGTGCGTGTCCGCCAGCGTGCGGCCAACGTTGTGCTCGTCATCGGGCTCGAGGTCGTAGAGCCCGATCACGGTCTGCGTGTTGCCAACGTCGATCACCAGCAGCATCACGGGCGGTGAGGCTATGCCACGGCGTTTTGTTCGCGGGAACGCGGGGGTGGAGGCGCCGCAAGCCGCCGAACCCCCGGGCCGACTGCTAGTGCCGTGTCAGGCAACGTTTGCGCCTTGCCACGCCGGCCAGGCCCGCCGCTCGCAGCGTCCTCGTCGTCGCCGCAGCTACGGCTGCGCCTTCCTTCTGCGTCCTTGCGAGCGACGACCCTGACTCGCCGTGGACAAGGCGAGCGTCACCTGACGCGGCACTAGGCGACCACGTCGAGGCCGATGTCGAGGACCGGCGCGGAATGCGTGAGGGCGCCGATCGACGCCAGGTCGGCCCCGGTCGTGGCGTAGGCGCCGATGCTGTCGAGGTCGAGACGGCCCGATATCTCGAGCAGGGGTCGGTCGGGGTTCCGCTCCCGCACCTCGCCCACCACGGTCCGGACCTCGTCGGGGGACATGTTGTCGAGCAGCAGCGCGTCGGCACCGGCCGCCACGGCCTCCCGCACCTGGTCGAAGTCGCCGCACTCGACGTGGACGGTGCGCGCGGGCCAGCGCTCACGAGCCCGGGCGACCGCCGCGGTGATCCCGAACAGCTCGAGGTGGTTGTCCTTGAGCAGCACCCAGTCCGACAGGTTGCCGCGGTGGTTCGCTCCCCCGCCGGCTCGCACGGCCGCCTTCTCCAGGGTCCGTAGCCCGGGCGTGGTCTTGCGGGTATCCCAGACCCGCAGGGTCCCGCCGACTTCCGTCACCGCGTCGACGAACCGGGCCGTGAGGGTGGCGACGCCCGACAGGCGACCGAGGAAGTTGAGGGCGGTGCGCTCGGCGGTGAGGATCGGCGCCAGCCGCCCTGTCACCCGGCCGAACTCCTTGCCGGCGTCGAGGTGATCGCCGTCGTCGGCATCCCAGCGCAGCTCGAGCGTGGCGTCGATCTGGTGCATGGCCTCCTCGGCGCACAGCCGCCCGGCGAGGACCCCATGCGCGCGGGGCACGAAGGACGCGGTGGCCTCCAGCTCCGGTGGCAGCAGTGCCGACGTGAGATCGCCGATGGGAGTGAGGTCCTCGGCCAGGGCACGGGCGACCGCCTCGCGCACCGCCGTGATGGGGGGATGGGCGTCGTGCACCGCGGCGAGTCTCGCAGGTTTTTTCATCCGCCCACCGGGACGGCTCCGAACACCTGGCGAAAGGCTGGACTTTGCCCCGCACGAGGTGTCAACCATGGTCCTACGCGGCGCGCACGCGCCCCTCGGCGCCCCCGCGTCGACGCAGGTGTCGTGGCGCCGGCGCGTGCACTTGTGGGTGGCGGACCACCAGGCGAGCGTGTGGACCGTCGGCGCGATCGCCGTCGTCGCCGGCGCGTGGCAGAGCGTCAACCTGGGCAGCGCTCCTCCCCCCGCCAGCGGCGAGGGAGCGCTGGTAGCGGCCGGCTGGTCGATCGTCCACCTCGGGTCAGCCGGTGACGCGACGTTCTCGTCGGTCGGGCCATCGCTCGCGCCCGTCCACCTCGGCGCCTGGGTGTGGGCGACGGGCGCGCTGGGGCGGGCGTCCAGCGCCATCGCCGCCGGCCGTGAGACGATCCTCGCCGCCCACGTGGCCAGCATCCCGCTCGTTTGGCTGCTGGCACGGCGCTCGGGGCTGGCCCGCTGGGCCGCCGGCGCCGCAGCCCTCGTCTTCGCCGCATCGCCGTTGGCGGTCGCGCTCCACCGACCGGTGCACGGCGCCGGGTTGGCGGTGCCGTGGATGCTCGCCGCCCTGGTGCTCGCCAGTGCCCGTCGGCCGCGGACGCTGACCGGCGTGACCGCGGGCTTGTGCCTGGCGGTGGCCGTGCTGACCGAACCCAGTGTGGTGGTGGTGGCTCCGGCTGTCGGCTGGCTGCTGTGGCGCGCGTGCCTCAGCCCCCGCCGCCGGCGCCACCGTCTCCTCGCCGGCGCAGCCGCGTTCGGCGTGGCGTGGCTCTCGGTGACCGCCCTGGTGACGTCGGGAGCGCCCGAGCCCGCCCTGTCGCTCGGTCTGCTCGACCGGATTCGTCTGGTCGCGGGCGGTGCGTCCTCGACGATGGAGACCGTGGCCGACGGGTTCGACGGGCGATCGGTGGCCGACCTGATCGGGCTGGACCGCGTCGGCGTCGGCGCGTGCCTGCTGGCGGCCGTGGTCGTGCCGTCGGTGGTACCCCGCTTCCGCCCGATCGGCTGCGCCTTCTGGGCGTGTGCCGCCCTCACGCTGGTCTCGGGCCAGCCCTCTTGGATCATCGTCGTAGCCATGGTGCCGTTGGGCGCGGTGCTGCTGGCCGCCGGGGCGCAGCTCGTGTGGGTCTGGCACCTCGAAGCCCGTCTGGAGCCCCGCGGGCAGACGCACGCCGCCTCGCCGGCCGTCAGCCGGCTCGACGCCGCGGTGCCGATCGTGTTTGCGGCCGCGGCCGTCGCCCTGGCGCTGGCGGTTCCCGACTGGGTCTCGACTCACCGGGGCCTGGCGGCGGCCGACCCTGCACCACCGTTGGCCTCCGCCTGCGACTGGGTTGCCGACAACCTGAACCACGGTGACCGCGTCATCGTCGACGACACCCTCTGGGTCGACCTGGTCGAGAACGGGATCCCACCCTCGTTGATCGCGGGGTACGGAGCGGTGGGCGACGGTTCCGCCTGGCGCTCGTACGGCTACATCGTCTCCACCCCGGCGCTGCGCGATGCGGGTCCTTCACCTGAGCTCGCCAGCGCCGTCGACAGGTCGCTGCCGATCGCCAGCGTCGGCGACGGCGACGACCGGGTCGAGATCCGGCGCATCGGGGTCATGTCTGCTGCCGAAGCCCCGACCGCCGAGGAGGCAGCCCAGACAGAAATCCGCGCCGCGGCGGGACGAGCCCTGACCGCCAATCCCGGCATCGACGCCCCGCCCGCAGCCGTCTCGCAGCTGCGCGCCGGTGCTGTTGACGAGCGGGTGACCACGGTGCTCGCCACCCTGGCAGGCGCCCACCGCCTGGAGATCGGGGTGTTCCTCCGCTTGCCCGGCGAAGACGTGGCGGGCACCCCCATGCGCACGGTCGAGCTCGCCACCATCGACGGCCGGCCGATCGCCGCCCGCGACCCCGCAGTAGTGGAGGTCGTCGCCTTCCTCGGCAATCAGCTCTCGGAGTTCCGACCCCACCAGGTCAGCGTGGTGGGCCGCACCAGCGGCGAACCACGCCTCCGCATCACCTTCCCTATAGGACAGGAGGACCCAGAATGATCGACCCTCGATCGAACCGGCCGGGCCATAGGTCAAGGCGGCTGACCGCGGTGGTCGCGGCCATCGCCGGCGTGGCGGGCGCGCTGGCAATGGCCGGCGGACCAGCGAGCGCCAGCGCCGCAACGGACGTGCAGCTACGCGTCGCCCACTTCTCGCCGGACACACCGCCGATGGACGTCTACGCCACCGGCTTCGACGGCAAGGAGCAGCTGGTGCTGCCCAAGCTCGGTTACGGACAGGTGTCGGAATACTTGCCGCTCACCGCAGGCCTGTACGCGTTCTCGATGCGCCCGGCCGGATCGCCGGCGACTGACGAGGCGGTGCTGCGGGTCTCGGCCGACCTGGCTGCCGAGACGTCGTACACGTTCGCCGCCTTCGGGCGTCAGGCGGAGCTGAACACCGACCTGCTGACCGACGACCTCTCGGCGCCGCCGGGCGGCCAGGGGCGCGTGCGCCTGATCCAGGCCGCCATCGACGCCGGATCGGTGAACGTGAGCGCCGCGGGTGGCGCCCTGCTCGCCCAAGGCGCCGAGCTGGGGAGCGTCGGCAACTACGTGGCCGTGCCCGCCGGTTCCTTGGAGATCACGGCCGAGGGCGAATCAACGGACCCGGTCGTCGAGAACCTCACCGTCGAGGCCGGCGCGGTGAGCTCCCTCGTGGTGCTCGACGGCAACGGCACGAGGGACCTGCAGATCATCAGCGTCACCGACGCGGCCAGCGCCACTGCATCCGCGGGTGCCGCTCCCGCGGGCGGCGTCGACACCGGTGGCGGAGCGCTGGCCGAGGGATTAGCCACGGCTGCCGCTCCCGCAGGCGCCGGCGGCGCGCTGGTGGCCACCTCCGCCGGACTGCTGGCGGTGCTGCTCGCCGTCGGCACCACGCACCTCCTGAGACGGTGGCGGCCGTAGGCCGACGCCGCCACGGGGCGGCGGGCGGGGGTCGGGCTGGAGCGAGCGGCGTGAGCGTCCGAGGGCGGAGACTCGTCGGCCGCCGGGCCCTACCCCTGACCGTCGCCTTCCTGGGCGCGCTGACCGCACCGGCCCTGGTCGCCCACGCGATCGACGATCGGGGCTGGCCGAACGCACCGGTGGACACGAGGACGGCGGGAGCGGCGGTGACCCGGGTGGCGGGCCCGGGCACCGCCGGGGTGCCGGGGCCAGTTGCCGGGTCGACCATCCGCGTGGCCGAACGACCGCTCCCGCTGGGCGTGGCCGCGGCAGAGCCCCAGCCGGCACCACCCGCCACCCTGACGATTCCGTCGATCGGCGTGGAGACCGAGCTGGAGCACGTGGCAGTGCGCGACGACGGGACCCTCGCGGCCCCCGCCGATTTCGGGCACGCGGGTTGGTTCGCCGAGGGTCCCTCACCAGGCGAACGGGGCCCGGCCGTGCTCGTCGGCCACGTCGATTCCCGAGACGGGCCGGCCGTGTTCCACCGCCTCCCCGAACTGGTCCCCGGTGATCACATCGAGGTGACGCGCACGGACGGCACCGTCGCGCGCTTCGCGGTGACCGACACCTTCGAGACCACCAAGGACGCCTTCCCGACCGAGGTCGTCTACGGCCCGACCGCCGGTCCGACACTGCGTCTCATCACGTGTACCGGCGCGTTCGATCGTGACGCTCGCCACTACCTGTCGAACCTGGTCGTGACGGCGGTCCCCGCATGACCGCTGATCCCCGGGGCCTGCGCCCCCGCACCCCATCGTCACCCGGCTCGCTGGCGCTCGCGCGGTCGACCGGTCATGAGCTGCGCTCATGACCGCAGATCCCGACCTACCGCCCCTGAGCGAGGCCGCCAACGACATACCGCAGCCGCTGCTCGGGGTCGACATCGGGATGGTCTGCACGGGCGTGCGCCCCCCGAGTCTCCGTGCGAGCCAGGGCGCTGGTCGCCAGGGCCCAGCCCACCGTGGCCAGGTTGGCCAGCTCCGAGTCGGCGCCGTCGTCGGGGGATCGGTCCAGCCGCGCCCGCGCCAGCGCCGAGGACGCCGCGTCCCGGGCCCGCTCCAGCGAGTCGGCGGACCGCAGCACGCCGGCATCGGCCGTCATCGCGCGCTGCAGCGCGGCGCGGGCGCCGCCTGTCGCCGGCCCGTCGCCCTGTTGACGAGCAGCGGGCAGCGACGCCGCCAACCGTCGTCCCGGGATGACGTCGTCGTCCCCGCCCAGCACGCAGCGCATGGCACCAGTGGCCGACGGTCCGTCCTTGCCGCGCTCGACCGCCTCCACCACCCGCGGACCGAACACCATGCCGTCGAGCAACGAGTTCGACGCCAACCGGTTGGCGCCGTGGACGCCGTTGCAGGCGGCTTCGCCGGCTACCCACAGGCCGGGGAGCGACGAGGCGCCGTCCAGGTCGGCGACGATGCCACCGCAAATGTAGTGGGCCGCGGGCGCCACCGGCAGCCAGTCGGTCCGGGGATCGAGGCCCACGGCCTCGAGCGAGGTGGCGATGGTGGGGAAGCGCTCACCGAACCGCTCGAGCCCCGTGGCGTCGAGCCACACATGGTCGGTGCCCTGCTCGGCGACGCGGGCCATGATGGCCTGGCTCACCTTGTCACGGGGTAGCAACTCGTCCACGAAGCGCTCACCCTTGGCGTCACGGAGCAGGGCGCCGTGACCCCGCAGCGCCTCCGACAACAACGGTCGGGGCATGGCGGGGTGGTGGAGGGCGGTGGGATGGAACTGCACGAACTCCAGGTCGGCCACCGCAATCCCAGCTCGCAGCGCCATGGCGATGCCGTCGCCGGTGGACTCGAACGGGTTGGTCGTCACCGCGAACAGTTGACCGGCGCCGCCCGTGGCCACCAACACGTTGCGGGCCCGGACCTCGGCCCGTTCACCGGAGGGCCCCAATGCCACCACACCGCCGCAGCGCCCGGCCTCGATGAGCAGGTCCAGTGCGAACCAGTGCTCGTACAGGGCCGCGGCCGTCTGATGGACCGCGGCCACCAAGGCCCGTTCCACCTCGACGCCCGTGGCGGCACCGCCGGCGTGCACCACGCGGGGGTGCGTATGTCCGCCCTCCCGCGCCAACAGCAGCTCGCCCTGCGAGTCGCGATCGAAGATTGCACCCAAGCCGATCAGCTCATTGACCCGCGCCGGTCCCTCGTCGACCAGCACACGCACCGCATCGGGGTCGCACAGCCCGGCGCCGGCCGCCAACGTGTCGGCCAGGTGCAAGTCCGTCGAGTCCGGGTCGTCGCCAAGCACCGCCGCCACACCGCCCTGGGCCCAACGGGTGGTCGCCTGGTGCAGCTCCGCCTTTGTGAGCACGCCGACCCGCATGCCGTGGGTCTCCGCCGCCCGCACCGCGGCCGACAACCCGGCCACGCCCGATCCGAGGACCAGCAGGTCGAGCACGTCGGTCATTTTGGCAGCGCTCAGGTTCGATTTCGCCCGTCAGTGCTGACAGACGCGGTCAGTCGGCCGAGACCTCGACATGGCCACGGGGAGCCGGCTCGGCCGCCAGCCGCTCAGCGGTGGCGGTGTCGACCTGGCGGTTGGCGGTGTCGACGTGCACGACCACGGGCGCGTAGTGCTCCAACTCGCCGTGGTCGTAGTCGGCGTAGGAGATGACGATGATGCGATCGCCCGGGGAGACCAGCCGGGCGGCGGCACCGTTGAGGCGCATGTCACCCGAGCCGCGGCGGCCGGAGATGGCGTACGTCTCGAAGCGGGCGCCGTTGTCGATGTCGACCACGGCCACCTGCTCGTGCTCGAGGATGTCAGCGGCCTCGAGGAGGTCGGGATCGATGGTGATCGAGCCGACGTAGTGCAGGTTGGCGTCAGTGACGACCGCACGGTGGATCTTCGACTTGAGCATGCGGCGACGCACGACGGTCAACCTCCCTGGGTGGGTGCCGGAACGGTCACCCCCACGTTGTCGATGAGCCTCGCTCGCCCGAATCGAACAGCTGCCAGCAACCGCAGATTCCCGGTGAGCGGGTCAGGGATGCGGAAGGAGTCTGCGTCGACGACCTCGGCGTAGTCCAGTTGCGCCAGCGGTTCTGCCTCGATGATCTGGGCCATCAGTGCGCGGACAGCGGGAGCGTCGCGTTCCCCGGCCAGCACGGTGGCCGCTCCCGCCCGCAGGGCCCGGTAGACGACCGGCGCAGCATCCCGTGCCTCGGGGCTGAGGTAGCTGTTGCGGGACGACAGGGCCAAGCCGTCGAGCTCGCGCACCGTGGGGCAGCCGACCACCTCTACGGGGAACGAGAGGTCTCGAGCCATCCGCCGCACCACCGCCAGTTGCTGGAAGTCCTTCTCGCCGAAGTACGCACGGCATGGGCCGACGATGGCGAAGAGCTTCGCCACCACGGTGGCGACGCCGGCGAAGTGGTTGGGACGGGCGCCGCCCTCGAGCGGTTCGGACACCTGCGCCACCGACACCGTGGTCAACACCGGCGTCGGGTACATCTCGTCGGTGCTCGGGACGAAGAGCAGGTCGACGCCGGAGGCATCGGCCAGGCGTCCGTCCCGCGCGACGTCGCGGGGGTAGGCGTCGAGGTCCTCCCCGGCGCCGAACTGGAGGGGGTTCACGAAGATCGACGCGACCACGAGGTCGGTCTGGGCCCGGGCCTGCCGCATGAGCGACAGGTGGCCGTCGTGCAGGTACCCCATCGTGGGCACGAGCCCTACCGTGCGGCCCAAGGCCCGCTCGCCGTCCAGAACCGACCGCAGCTCGGCAATGGTGCGTAGGGTCTTCACCGCTCGTGTTCCCCGTGTGCCGGCGGTGCCTGCGCTGCCGGCCGCCGCTGTGGCGCGAGCCGGCGGGCGGCGTCGGCGAGGGATCGGTAGGCGCGCCGTTCGTCGGGTGGGAGCGCCCGCAGATGCCGGCGGATCGTGGCCTCGTCACCCCGGGCCGCCGGCCCGGTGAGCGCCGCCGCCGGACCGAGGGCGGCGACGTTGTCGAGCGTGGCCTGAGCCAGGTCGACGTAGGCCTCGAACGGCACCCCGACCGCCTCGCTCAGGCGCTCGACCTGTCCCAGCAGCGCCACCAGGTGGTTGGAGGCGATGACGGCGGCGGCGTGGTACGTGGGGCGGTCGGTGTCGGCCACCTCGAACCATCGACCGCGCAGGGCGCGTACGACATCGTGGGCCAGCGGGTCGCCGGCGACGGCGAACCAGGCACCGCCCAGGCGTCGGGCGCCGAGCGCCGGGGTGGGCAGCGCCACCAGCGGGTGGACGGCCGCCCGCCGCCGGTGGGGAGCGAGCGCCCCCAGGCCGAGTGACCCTGCCAGGTGCGCCACGACGGTGCTCGGCACTGGCTCGACGGCACGGGCCACCTCGCGGACGCGATCGTCGGGGGTCGCGATCACCAGCAGGTCGACGCCCCGGGCCGCCGGGGCCAGATCGTCGCCCCGGCCCAGGAGGGGCGCTACGTCCCACCGGGCGGCGGTCAGAGCCCGCGCCAGCGACGTGCCGGCTCGGCCGGGACCGATGATCCGCAGCCGCACCACGATTACGAAGCTGCCAGCTCGTCGAGCGCACCAACCGGCTCGACATAGCCGGCGGCGGCGTCCAAGGTGGCCTCGTCGACGAGGTCTGGAGCGAGGTCGCGGAGCGGCGCCAGCACGAACCGGCGCTCCCACATGCGCGGGTGGGGCACCTGGAGGTCGGGCTCGTCGAGCGTGACGCCATCGATCCAGAGCACGTCGACGTCCAGCGTGCGCGGTCCCCAGCGTTCGTCGCGCACTCGCCCGGAGGCGGCCTCGAGCCGATGGCAAACGCCCAGCAGGTCGTGCGGTGTCCGGACGGTCTCCAGCTCGGCCACGAGGTTGAGGTAGGCGCCCTGGCCACCTGGCCCACCGACCGGTTCGGTCTCGTAGACGGGCGACACCGCCCTCAGGTCCACGGCCCGCAGGGTGTCGACCGCCTCGCGCAGGTAATGCACCCGGTCCCCGAGGTTCGATCCGAGGCCGAGGAACGCCCGCCGGGAGCTCATGGCGACGCCTCCGGCGCCACGAGGCAATAGCGAACGTTCCGGCGAGCCGGAGGCAATGGCGAACGGTTCCCGTGCGTGATTGCCTCGAGCTCCGGCCACCGTTGGTCATTGCCTCGGGGCACGGGCCGGCTCACCGTCTCGTCCGAACCACATGCACGCCCGAGGTCGCCAGGTCGTGGGGCACCGGGGGCCGCAGCTTCCGAACGGCCAGGTCGACGGCGACGATGCGGGGGTCGATGGAGAGGACGGCCTGCGCCACGAGCTCGGCCAGGCGCTCAAGCAGCGCCACGTGTCCCGCGCCGACCGTCTCCACCACGGCGTCGCACACGGCGCCGTAGTGGACCGTGTCGGCGAGATCATCGCTGGCACCGGCCGGCGCCAGGTCCACGACCGCGTCGAGGTCGATTTCCAGCGGCTGGTCCTGCTCGCGCTCGATGGGTAGCACCCCGACGCGGGCCGCCACCCTGAGGCCGCGCAGCTCGATGCGGTCCCAGGGAAGTGCCGAGGGTTCGGTCATCCCGGCTCGCGGAGGTCGTCGGCGGACGCCACCAGCTCCCGCCCCTCGGGTCCCAGCTGCCGCCCGGTCAGGCGCTCGGTGACCGAGATCGCCTGGGGGCCGTAGGGCACGAGGCCGGCCCACAACACGTAGCCGGCGACCAGGCCGCAGATGCGGTCGCCCACCTCCTCCTGGTGGATCAGCAGCTTCTCGCCCTTGGCCAGGAGGTCGCGCACCTCGGTGTAGAGAGCCAGCTGGAACTCGACCGGGTCGTCGTGTGGCTGCTGGGGCCGGTGCAGCCAGGCCACGCCCAGCTCGTCGTAGTTGTGGAGGTTGTGGGGTGCGGCGATCAGGGAGATGACATGGGTGAACCCCTGCTCGCGGATCCAGATGATCTCCTCCTGCCGCCGCACCCGGCGGTGATTGGCGCCGTACCCGCCGGGTCGCTCGCAGATGGCCAGCCGGTCCTTGAGCACCCACACGAAGTTCCGGGGGGTTATGCCCTGGGCCCACTTGCCCTTCGTCGGTGGCAATTCAGGTACTCCTTGCTGGGAATCTCAGGCGGCGGCCAGCACCCGGTCGCAGGCCTCGAGCGCCCGCATGGTGGCGGGCACCTCGTGGACGCGGACCATGCTGGCGCCGCGCAGTAACGACCAGGCGGCGGTGGCGATCGAGCCCTCGAGCCGGTCTACGGCAGGTGGGATGGTCTGGGTGCGATCGGCCCGGGCGGCCAGGGTGCCGAGCGTCGACTTCCGGCTGGTGCCGACCAGCACCGGGTAGCCGGTCGCAACCAGGACGTCGAGGTTGGCGAGCAGGTCGAGGTTGTGGTCGAGGGTCTTCCCGAAGCCGATGCCGGGATCGATCCACACCTCGTGCACGCCGGCGGCCCGGGCGGCATCGGCCCGATCGACCAGGAAGTCGCGGACCTCGGTCACGACGTCGCCGTACGCCGGATCGGCTTGCATGGTGCGGGGATCGCCGAGCATGTGCATGGCCACGAACGCGGCGCCGGTGGCGCTCGCGACCGCGGCCAGACTGGCCGACACGTCGTTGATCATGCGGGCGCCCGCGGCCACGGCGGCCTCGGCGACCGCAGCCTTGCGGGTGTCGATCGACACGGCCACGCCATCGGATGCCAGCGACCCGACCACGGGGATCACCCGGCGCAGCTCCTCGTCGATCGGTACCGGCTCCGCACGGGGACGAGTGGACTCACCGCCGACGTCGATCCAGTCCGCGCCCTGGCCCACCAATGCGCGACCGTGGGCGATCGCCGCCTCGTGGTCGAGGAACCGTCCCCCGTCGGAGAACGAGTCCGGGGTCACGTTGACGACACCCATGACCCAGCGACGTCCGCTCTCCACGATGTTCAAGCTTACGTCGCACCCCGTGACCACCGACGGCGCTCTACGACGCCAGATGCTCGCGTTCCGTGGCGGTCACCTTGCCATCGTGACCCGCCTGCCTTCCCTCGATCCGCCAGCGTGCCCGTCCCGCCTTAACATACGGCCCGTATGTATGCCACGATGGCACCATGCCGCGCCGCACCGCCGCCGACGCCGCCGTCACCCGGAGCACGATCCTGGACGCCGCCCGCGCCACCTTCGCCGACGGTGGCTACCAGGCCGCAACCCTCGATGGCATCGCCCTGCGGGCGGGCGTGACCCGGGGTGCCGTGCACCACCACTTCGGCGACAAGCACGAGCTGTTCGTCGAGGTGTTCGAGCAGGTCGAGCGCGAGATCAACGATGCTGTGGTGGCTGCGGCCCTCGCGACGACACGGACGGGCCTCGAGCCGTTCAAGGCCGGGTGCCGCGCGCTGTTCGCGCTGTTCGCCAGGCCCGACCTCCGCCGGATCGTCCTCGCCGACGCGCCCGCCGTCCTCGGTCTTGTGGCGTGGTACGAGATCGACCGGGGCTTCGGCCTCGCGACCATCCGAGCCGGACTGCGGTCCCTGGGCGACGACGGGGCGCTGGACCGCGAGACCACGGAAGCGCTCGCCCTATTGCTCTATGGCGCGCTGACCGAGGCATCACTGGCGCTCGGCGCCCGGCTCACCACCGTCGACGAGGCCGCCATCGTCGAGACCGTGGAGCGGATCCTCGGTGCCTTCGTCCCGGCGGCGAGCCAGCCCCCCGGCCCGCCACGCGACAACGTCCGCGCCGTCCGTTGACTACCGGGGATCGGCCGCGTCGACCGCCACATCGAGCGCCAGCTCGGCCATGGCGAAAAAGCCGGTCTCGCGCTCGCTGGAGCTGATCGCCTCGCCCCTGGGGATGTGGTCGCTGACGGCCGAGACACACAGCGCCCGCGCCCGGTGGGCGGCGGCGATGGTGTAGAGAGCGGCCGCCTCCATCTCGACGGCGAGCACGCCGTGCTTCATCAGCGCCTCGGTCACCTCGGGATCGCCGTCGTAGAAGGTGTCGGTGGAGAGGACGGTCCCCACGTGGGCGGTGACGCCCCGCTCCGTGGCCAGGCGCCAGGCCTCGACCGCGAGGCCGAAGTCTGCCGTTGGGGCGTACGTGATGCCCTTGAACCGCCGTTCGATCATGGCCGAGTCGGTGTGCGCGGCCAGGGCGATGACCAGGTCGCGCAGCGCCACCGCGTCGTGGAGGGCCCCGCACGAGCCCACCCGGATGGCGGTCGTCACACCGTAGAAGCGGAACAGCTCGGTGGCGTAGATGGCGATCGACGGCATCCCCATGCCGGTCCCCTGCACCGAGATGCGGCGGCCCCGGTAGGTCCCGGTGAAGCCCAGCATGTTGCGGACCTCGTTGTAGCACTGCGCGTCTTGCAGGAAGCGCTCGGCGATGGCGGCCGCCCGGCGGGGATCACCGGGAAGCAGGACGGTGTCGGCGATGTCGCCAGGCTTGGCCTCGTTGTGGGGTGTGGGAGCGGTCATGGCGTCGGTGGACCGCTAGCGCTGGCCGACGATGAAGCGCATCGCCTCTTCCCGCGTGGCGACGCTGGACCGGAACAGACCCCGCACGGCCGACGTCACCGTGGTCGCGCCCGGCTTGCGCACGCCCCGCATCGTCATGCACAGGTGCTCGGCCTCGATCACCACCATCACGCCCCTGGGCTCGAGGGTGCGGTCGATCTCGTCGGCGACCTGCACCGTCAGGTTCTCCTGCACCTGCGGGCGGCGCGCGAAGGCATCGACCAGCCGAGCCAGCTTGGAGATCCCCGTGATCCGCCCGTCCTCCCCCGGGATGTACGCCACGTGCGCCTTGCCGATGAACGGGATCAGGTGGTGTTCACACAGTGACTGCAACGGGATGTCCCGCACCATGACCATCTCGTCGTGACCGGCCTCGAATGTGACGGCCAGATGGGTGTCCGTCTGCTCGTGGATCCCCGAGCAGATCTCGGCGTACATCCGGGAGACGCGCTCGGGCGTGTCGCGCAGGCCATCGCGGTCGGGATCCTCCCCCATGGCCTCGAGGATCTCCCGCACGGCCTTGGCGATCCGATCAAGGTCCATCGGGGTCTCGATCGGCGGAAAGTCCCGGCTCGGGCTGGGCCACTCGTCGGCCATGGCGCGAACTCCGTCCCTATCCGTTGTCCTGGTCAGGTACCAGACGGCCGGGGCTCGCCGAGACCCCAGCGCAGCACGCGCCGCCAGACCGGCAGCCGGGGCGCAGGGGCGCGGCGCACGTCCGGCTCACCCGTTCCGGGCCCCGGGTCCGCCGCCTCGGCGACCGTGGGTCCGACCAATGCGCCGCGGGCGGGCGGTTGCGGTCCGATCTCGAGCTCGTCGAGCGGCAGCTCGATGCCGGTGCCCTTGTCGAGGTCGCCGAACACCTCGGCCAGGTCACCGTCGTCGAGCGTCTCCTTGTCGACCAGCGACGTGGCCAGGCGGTCGAGCGTGGCCCGGTGGGTGCTGAGGATGAACTTGGCCCTGTCGTGGGCGGCGTCGACCAGCCGCCGCACCTCATCGTCGATCAGGCCCGCAACCTCGTCGGAGTAGGTGGCCTCGTGCCCGTAGTCGCGGCCGAGGAAAACCTCCTGGGCCTTGCTGCCGAGTTGCTGGGGGCCCAGCCGGTCGCTCATCCCGTAGGCGGTGACCATCTGGCGGGCGATCTCGGTGCAGCGTTCGATGTCGTCGCTGGCACCGGTGGTGGGCTCGCCGAACACCAGCTCCTCGGCCGAGCGGCCGCCCAGCAGCATGGTCAAGGTGTCGACCAGCTCGCTGCGGGTCTTCAGGTACTTGTCCTCGGTGGGCAGGGCCAGCGTCCAGCCCAGCGCCCGTCCCCGCGACACGATCGAGACCTTGTGGATGGGGTCGGTGCCCTCGAGCACGTGACCCACGAGCGTGTGGCCACCCTCGTGATAGGCGATGACCCGCTTCTCCTTGTCGGACATGACCCGGGTCTTGCGCTCGGGGCCGGCCAGCACCCGGTCGATGGCCGCCTCCATGGCCACCATCGTGATGTCGGTACCGCCCAGGCGGGCGGTGAGCAGCGCCGCCTCGTTCATGAGGTTGGCGAGGTCGGCGCCGGTGAAGCCCGGCGTGCGGCGGGCCAGCACGTCGAGTCGCACGTCGTCTGCCAGCGGCTTGCCCTTGGCGTGGACGTCGAGGATCGCCTTCCGGCCCTCGAGGTCGGGCTGGTCGACCACGATCTGGCGGTCGAACCGCCCGGGCCGGAGCAGCGCCGGGTCGAGGATGTCGGGCCGGTTGGTGGCGGCGATGAGGATCACTCCCGTCCGGGAGTCGAAGCCGTCCATCTCCACCAGCAGCTGGTTGAGCGTCTGCTCGCGCTCGTCGTGACCGCCGCCCAGGCCGGCGCCGCGGTGGCGCCCGACGGCGTCGATCTCGTCCACGAACACGATGGCCGGTGCCGCCTGCTTGGCCTTCTCGAACAGGTCCCGAACCCGGCTGGCACCCACGCCCACGAACATCTCGACGAAGTCCGAGCCCGAGATGGGGAAGAAGGGCACGCCCGCCTCCCCGGCTACGGCCCGTGCGAGCAGCGTCTTGCCGGTTCCGGGCGGCCCGAAGAGCAGCACGCCCTTCGGTATGCGGGCGCCGATCGCCTGGAAACGGCCAGGGTCCTTCAGGAAATCCTTGATCTCCTGCAGCTCCTCGACGGCCTCGTCGCAGCCGGCTACGTCGGCGAACGTCACCACGGTGTCGTCCTTCGTGACCTGCTTCGCCTTCGACTTGCCGAACTGCATGACCCCGCGGCCCCCACCCTGCAGGGCGTTCATGACCAGGAAGAACGCGCCGATGATCAGCACGACGGGCAGCAGGCTGAACAGCAAGCCGGTCCACACCGAATCGCCCTGGGAGTCGGTCGTGACCTCGATGGCGGGATCGGCTTCGTCCAGCTCGTCGACCAGCTCGTCGGCGAACTCGGCCGGGTAGCTGACCTTGTAGTTGGTGTCGTCGCGCAGCTTGCCCTGGACGACGTTGTCGCGGTCCTTGATCTCGGCGGTCGCAACCTCGCCCTGGGCGATGTCGTCGCGGAAGGCGGAGAGGTCGAGCTCCTCCCGCTCGGTCCCGGGGCGGAGCAGTTGCGCCCCGAAGAACAGGACGGCGAAACCGAGAAGGAGATACGCCACGGCGGCGCGGGGGAAGCGTTTCACGGTGCGGGCCAGGCTACCGGTGGGGCGGCGCCGAGGACCACCGATGGCGACCGGCTCACCCGCTTATTTCGCCCGTGAACTCGCACACGTAGGGGAGGTTGCGGAAGCGCTCGGCGACGTCGAGGCCGTAGCCGAGCACGAAGGCGGGCGGGATCTCGAAGCCGACGTAGCGCAGCTCCTCCTGCGTCTTCTGGTTGCCCTGACGCACGAAGAGGGCGCACACGGCCAGGCTGGCCGGATGGCGGGCGGCCAGGTTCCGCCGCAAGTAGGTGAGGGTGAGGCCCGAGTCGACGATGTCCTCCACCAGGATCACGTCCCGCCCCGTCAGGTCAATGTCGAGGTCCTTGACGATGCGGACCACGCCGGAGGATCGGGTCGACGCGCCGTACGACGAGACCGCCATGAAGTCGATCTCGACCGGAAGGCGAATGGCCCGGGCCAGATCGGCCATGAACACGAACGCCCCCTTCAACACACCGATGAGCAGCGGCGGGCGCCCGGCATAGTCCACCGTGATCTGGTCACCCAGCTCGGCGATGCGAGCCTGGATCTCCTTCTCGCTGACCACCACAGGCCCCAGAGAGGGATCGTCGAGATGATGGATGAAATCGCCCGGGGAATTGGTCCGCATACCTGGTCACGCTAGTGGGCGCCGGTGCCGATCTAGCCGCAGGCGGCCACGGGACCGGGCCACCCGCCAGCCCCCCGGGAGCTCGCATGCCACCGCCTCGCCGCGGGCGACGGCGAGGACGCGATCGACGGTGGCGGCGTCGGGTGGGTGCTGTTCGTCGCCGCCAGGGCCGCCGGCGCGCAACCAGCGCCGGACGGCGCGGCGGGCCAATGCTGCCGGGGCGGCGGCGAGCGCCCGGGCGTCGCCGGGATCGAGCGTCGCGGCCAGCTCGTCGAGGAGCGCCACGTCGTCGCGGGCCAGGTCGGTCTGGCGGGCGAGGATCGGCACGATGTCGCGCTCGGCGATGTCGTCGAGCAGCGGCAACAGCTCGTGCCGCACCCGGTTGCGGCGGAACGCAGGGTCCCGGTTGGTGGGATCCTCGATGGGCTTCAGCCCCAGGCTGTCGCACAACGCCCGGGTCTCGCGCCGGCGCAGGCGGCGCAGAGGTCGCCGCCGGGGGTCCATGCCAGCGAGGCCGGCGAGCCCGGCGCCGCGCAACAGGTTGAGCAGTACCGTTTCGGCCTGGTCGTCGGCTGTGTGCCCGGTCAGCACGTCCGGCGGGAGGGCGGCGTACCGGGCGGCCCGGGCGCGGGCCTCGAGGTTGGGGCCCGGCACCACCGCGACCCTCACACCGCGGAACGCGGCGCCCAGCCGCTCGGCGGCGGCCCTCACCACGTCGGCCTCGTCGCCGGACCCCGGGCGCAGCCCATGGTCGACATGGATGGCCGTGGCCTGGCACCGAGCCTCGACGGCCAGCACCAGCAGCGCCAACGAGTCGGCCCCGCCCGACACGGCGCACGTCACTGCGGTCCCCGCTGGCGGGAAGTCGCACCGGCCGAGCAGATCGGCGCCCAGGCCATCCACGGTCGTGACTCTACGGTCGAGCGTTCGTGCCTCCGACCAGCGGGGGTCCGGGGGGTGGAGGCTCCTGCCGGAACCCCCTGGCGTCGCTCGATCCGTGCTTCGCCGGTCGAGCGACAGGGAGACGACGCCGCCGACAGGCGGCGGCCCAAGAGGTGGGGGGAGGTCGAGGGGGGAGGGTTTCCCTCCCCCCTCGATTCACCCGACCAGCTCTTCCGAGAGTCTCACCCGATCCAGCCACTCCTGGGGGGCGCGGATCTCGGCCAGCGTGGGCAGCCATTCCGGGCCCCGCCAGGCGGCGTCGAGGGCGTCGGGGCCGCCGTGGAGCTCGACGTAGGCGATGAACGACTCGCCCTGCGCGTACTGCTGGAACTTGGCGTCGATGCCGAGCGCCTTCTGGAGGAGCTTGGCCACGCTGCCGCCCTGCTTGCGCCGCTCGCGCAACGCCCGCGAGAACCGGGCCGCAGAGGGCACGTGGCCCTTGCCGGCCCGGTCCATGGTGACATCGCCGTGGCCCTCGAGCAGGCTCATCAGCCCACCGATCCGGCCGAACAGCTCGCGCTGGTCGGGGCTGGCCAGCAAGGTGGCGATGCCGCCCTCGTCGAGCGGGTTGCTGCCCGAGCGCAAGTCCTCGATCACCCGACCAAGGGCGTCGAGGAACCGCTTGGGATCGGGATCGACGGCGTCGAGGGTGCGCTCGACGAGGGAGAGGAAGTGCGGCCGCAGCCACGGCACCCCGGTGAACTGGGCCCGGTGGGTCACCTCGTGGAGGGCCAGCCACAGGCGGAACTCCTGGGGCGGGAAGGCGTAGCGCTTCTCCAGGGCGAGCACGTTGGGTCCCACGTAGTAGACGAGGTCCTGGTCGTCGGGATCCTCGTCCTCGATGACCAGCAGGTCGTACTGACCGAGCACCCGGGTGGCCATCCACCCCAGCAGGGTTCCCACCTCGACCCCGGCGGCCCGCCGGGACAGCGCCGCCGGCATCGCCGCCAAGCCCCGCTTGTCCCCGATCCGCTCGGCCATCTTGTCGGTGAGCGGGCGGAGCAGCCGGCCGAAGCTGGCGAGGTTGGCCCGCACCCAATCGGCCCGGTCGACGACCCGCGCCCGGGCGGGCCCGCTGGCCGAGCGCAGCCCGGTGGCTGCGGCCACCAGCTCCTCCGCCTGGGCGGTCAGCTCGGCGAAGTCGGCCTCCAACCGGTCGTAGTGGTACGAGGCCGCCAGCGGCTCGTGCCCGGAGACCCGGACCGCCACCCGTTCTGCGAGCCCCCAGTCGACAGGACTGACGGGCACCCGCTAGGAGCCCTTCTTGGGGTAGCGGGTCGACTCAACCTTCGTCAGGTAACCAAACGCCAGCGCGGCCAGCGTGCCGACGGCGCCCAGCACGAGCGCCACACCGATCCAGTAGTGCCAGACCACCGCGAGCATGGGTCGCATGCTAGGCAACGATCGACAAGGCCGCGAAGCGCGCCGGGAAGGCGCAGCCCGATGCCGGGCGAGCTTCAGTCCAGGAGGCGGGAGGCTTCCGACTCGAGTGCCGTCCGGATCTTGGCGACCAGGGCGTCGGGCACCTGCTCCTGACACTTGCGCCGCACCACCGCTCGCAACTCTGCCTCGAAGTCGTACGGCTCGGCGCACGGCTGGCATTCGTCCAGGTGGCGCTGGATTGCGACACGGCGCTCCACGGTGAGCTCGCCATCGAGGAAGCCGTACAGCTCGTGGAGTGCGTCTTGGCAGTCAGACATGCGCGTCATCCGGAACAGGAGCCGTGAGGTTGCGCTCCACGGCGAACTCGTACAACCGCTTCTGGAGCGCCTTTCTTCCCCGGTGGAGACGACTCATGACCGTACCGATGGGGATGTCGAGGATCTCGGCGATCTCTTTGTACGCGAATCCCTCCACGTCCGCCAGCAAGACGGCCATGCGGAAGTTCTCGGGCAGTGACTCGAGAGCTTCCTTCACCTCGGCGTCGGTGAACCGCTCCAGCAGCTCGTCCTCGGCGCTGCGGCCCGCCATGGCCGCCTCGAGACCGCCGATCCGGCGGTAGAGATAGAGGTCCTCGACCTCGTCGAGATCGGTCTCGTCGGGCCGGCGCTTCTTCGCCCGATAGCTGTTGATGTAGGTGTTGGTGAGGATGCGGTAAAGCCAGGCCTTGAGGTTGGTTCCTTCCTCGAACCCACCGAAGCCGCGGTAGGCCCTCAGGTAGGTCTCCTGCACGAGGTCCTCGGCGTCAGCCGGATTGCGGGTCATGCGCAGCGCGGCGGCATAGAGCGACGGCATGAGGCCCATCGTCTGATCCGCGAACGTTGCCCGGTCGGCCATTACTTCCCGCAGCCGCTCGGGCCGTCGACGTGTTGTCTCCCGCTCCCGCAGTCGCTCGGGCCGGGCCCGCCCTCACCTAGGTTCCCCGTAACCCTCGACGGACACTCGCTCATGATCCGGGACCCTATCTCTACCCCGGAAGGCACCCAACCGCGGGTATGTGGCCGCGTCATGAGCTTCCGGACGATGGAAGACACCCTCGCGGTCGAGGAGGAGCACCCCGACGACCTCCTCAACCTCCTCGCCGACGTCGAGAAGCAGGACTAGGTCCTGCGAAGGTCACCTGACGGGAACGAGCGCACCGGCCGAATAGGTGACCGCCGGATCCCACAGGATGAACCGGTCGATGCCTAGGGAGGTGGCGGCGTCGATCTGGGCCCGCACCTGGGCGTCGCCATAGCTCACGCCGCGTAGCGAGAAGTCCTGCAACCACGGGGCCAGCAGCGCGCCCCGTTCGGCGGATGCCTGCTGGAACCGCTGCAGCACCGCGCGCACGAGGTCTCCGGGCTGGTTGACCGGGCTGGCCACGTTGTGCCGCCCAGCGCTCCAGTAGCCGGGAAAGATCTGCGGCGCCACGTAGTCGGAGTTGGCGGCGATCCGGGCGACGTCCTGACCGACGAGGTCGCCCCGATCGGCCGCCTCGCCGTCGGTGGTCACGCCCTGATAGGCGCCGCGCCGGCGGAGCTCGCTGTGGGCTTCGGCCAGGAACCCGGCGATCGAGTCGCTGGGCGAGCCGGACAGCCCCGGGATCACCATGCCGGCGGGATCGCCACCTGGGCGGCGGGTGTCGTCCCAGAGGATGTCGTCGACGCCCCGATTCACCGCGTCCAGCGCGATGGCGACGTTGTAGCGGCGCACCGCAGGATCGGCGAAGTTGGTGAATTCGCCGGGAGCGCCGTAGGGACCGCCCGCCCCCGATTGGATCACCTGGTTGGTCTCGCCCGCCCCCCAAGCGGCCCGGGCCAGGATCGGATCGCGGAACGCCACGACGCGGCCGATGACCCGAGCCCCCCGGTCCCGCAGTGCCCGGACGGCGTCGTCGAGGTCGTAGAACTCGGTCACGGCCCCGATCTGGCGAGCACGCTCGACGGTGGTGTCGTAGCCGACGACTCCCTGGTCGTCCTTGAGGTCGAGCTGCACGGTGTCGATCCGACCCTCGTCGACGAGGCGGAGGATGCCGTTGCGCAATTGCTCGTTCCCCCACGCCGCTGCGCTCACGTGAACGCCTCGCAGGCCGGGATAGGTCACGGGAACGGTCACCGATGCGGGGGTGACGTTGCCGGCCTCGTCGACGGCTTCGAGTGCGATCGGGCCCGCCGGGGCCCGCGTGTACGACAGAGTGAAGTTGCCGTCGTCGTCGACGTCGACCTCGTCGCCGTCGGCCCGGACCCTGGACCCCGCCTCGGCCCGGCCCTTCACCTCCGCCCGCGCGTCGATCGCCACCGCCTCGACCACGCGGGCCACCTCGAGCGTGGGAGGCGTCAGATCCACGGTGAAGTCCCAGGTGATGTGGGCGTCGTCGAGCACGGCGCGCGGCACCGCCAGAACCAGCCGGTGCTCGCCCTCCGCCAGCTCGCCCGGCGGCCGCCACGCCATGGTGGCGCCTTGGATCGTCGGCTCCTCGACCTTCTCGCCGTCGAAGCTGAGCGACGCCGCCCGGGCGTCACCTCGCGATTCGAACGTGATCTTCACCTCGAGGGCACCCGCTGCCCGTCCGTCGAGCTGCGCTCCGTCTTCGAGGCCGGTCTGCTCGACGTCGACCCGTGTGGCCCGATAGGCGAGCACGGCGACAAACGCGACCGTGGCCAGCGCCACCACCGCGGCGAAGATGGTGCCGGCTTCGATCCGCTTGCGCTGCTCCCGGAACACGGTTGGCCCGGCCGTCCCGCGCTCCTCCAACGCCAGTGGGCGGGGCGCGAAGTCGAGCCGGCCGCTACGCCACGGGCTCCGCCCCCGGCCCTTGCGCTTGCCCAGCCGGAGCGTGTGGCGCGACCCCTCGTCTTCGGTGCCCGGGATGTCGCTCAGCGGAGACGTCACGATGGGCTCGGTTCTGTCCGTCGATAGACGGGAGTCAGTCTCCACATCCCGCCTTGACCCCGCAATGACCCAATTTTCGCCCCATATTCGCCCCGCGAAAACCCTGCTCGCGGTGGTCGCGCCACGCAGAGAGATACTCGTCCCGCGGGGTGGTTTCGCGTGGTTTCGGTATGTAACACTGCCGTCAGCGGGGGGGCACGACACGGGGGAGGACCGGCCGTGGTTGACGATGACGGCGCAGAAGGTCAGCCGGACCTTCTGGCGTCCAACGTCGACGTCCCGGCCCCGGGATCGATCGACGGACTCGACTACATCGCCCCGACGGCACCGCCGTCGCGGGTCGGTGCGACCGACATCGCCCAGGTGCGCGATGCCGCGGCATCGGTCAAGCGCGGCGACATGCGCTGGGGCGGCGGCTTCGGGTTCGATGCCGCTTTGGTCGAGACGCGCCGAGCGCGGGACCTGCTCGAGGCCCGCTGCGCGCCGAAGCTCCGCACGCAGCTGCTGGTGGCGGTCGGCTGGCTTGCTTGCAACACCGGGTTCATGGCGTTCGACATCGACCGCTACCGCGACGCCTCCCGGCTCTGGCAGATGGCGTCGCACTGCGCCGACGAGGCCGACAACTGGAGCCTGCAGGCCCGGGTGCTCGGCTCGATGGCGCGCCAGGCGACGTGGCTGGGTCGGCCGGCGGATGCCATCGCCCTCCTCGATCGAGCGCTCGAGGGTGCCGAGGGCCGGCTCGTGCCCACCGAGCAGGCGATGCTGTGGGCGCTCCGGGCCCGCGCCCACGCCGAGGCCGGCGAGGTCGAAGCGACGGAGGCGGCGATAGGCACCGCCGACCAGTGGTTCGCAGCGCGTGACCTCGACGAGTGCGGCGACCGCCCCTGGGTGGCCCACTACAGCCACGCCCACCATTGGGGCGACACGGGGCTGGCATGGGACCGCCTGGCGGTGACGGGGCACAGCGCCCACGCGGTCGTACAGGCCGGGGGTCGCCACCAGGCAGCTGCCGACGGCCACGGCGAAGACGCGGCCCGGTCTCATGCCCTGGCGCTCGTCGCCCTGGCCCAGCTCGACACCAACGTCGGCGACCTCGACCGGGGCGTCGAGGCCGGCCACCGAGCGTTGGCCGCGGCGCGGCGGGTCAGCTCGGGCCGCGTGCGAGACAACCTGATCGCCCTGCACGAGAGCATGGCGCCCCACAACGATCGCAACGACGTCGCCGACCTGCGCGAGCAGATCGCGGCGGTCCTGCTGGCCGCCTGAATCCGTCTTTGAAGAAATCCGGGGCTACGGCCCTGGACAGACATCGCGCCGAGCTGGAACTCATCGCGCCGGGTCGGCTCAGCGAGTGCCAGGGAGCCCCGGAAGAGCGCGACGCGCCGCGCGGTGGACGTTGTTCAGCCTCGGGGCCTGTCTCCCCAGCGGCCAGCACGCTTCCGGCCTTCCTCGATGGCTCGGATGCGGGCATCCCGGGCCCGCTCCAGCTCGTCAACGGTCTGGGCTCCCAGCCAGGGGTTGGCCTCGATGACCGCGTCATGCTGTTGCTTGATCAGCTCGATGATCTCGTCGAACTGAGCGTCGGTCATCACTTCATCCCCTTGGCTTCCTCGGCCACGGTCTCGATCTCGGTGACGATCCGTTCCAATGCCTCGATCACCAGCGCCTTGAGTGTGCTGTGCCTCACGGCGGCGGCGATCTTGGCGCGGGTGTGCAGGTCGTCGGGCAGCTCTATGTGCAGCCGGGGCACGTGGTCACGTTAGCCACTTCACTTATGTACAGGAGGTTGCTTAGTTATGTCACTGCGCTTAGAAGGCACTCGCGGAGGGGTCCACTGCCGGCTGCTTGGCCGAGACCACCGCCCAGTTCAAAGTCGACGAGATCACGAGTGCGCCGCTGCCACCCCTGAGCCCTCCCACGTAGGTCTGACCGTCGGTCAAGTGGCGGAGCACCGTCTCCGAGTCGTCAGTGACATTCCAGCTCTTGTCGCCGATACGGATGTGCGCCATGGGACGACGGTATCCCCCATGCGGGGAGGCCGAGACGATCGTCACCGGTGGATCAGCGCTCCCTCCTCCCTGGAACGCGACACCCCGCGATCCTTCCCAGTCGAAGCCGAAGCGCGAGGTCGACAGTTCTGGACGGGGTTCCGTCCCATCGAAGCATCGGCGGTACGTCGAGAAGCGACAGGTCACCGATCTGTTGGCGAGCGGGTACTCGTCTTTCGAATCAGTCGCGCCTCGCGTTCCATGGCAAGCGGCGTAGTTCCTCAGCAAGGACCTGGACTGCGGACTCTCCAAAGCGACGCGCCCACAAGTTGAGCAACTCCTCGCTGTCCAAAAAGAACTTCCAGTCGCTGATCACCCCCTGCCTCACGAACAGAAACGGCACGGGCGACTGGAATGGTCGGAACCACGAGTTGTAAATCGCAGTCGCCTCGTTGCCGTCGTAGTACGGCCCGAACAAGATTCCATCGTCCGCATACGACGGAACTGCAAGATGCTCTAGGACGTCGTCAAAGACGCCCTGGGCACGATCGGCCGGTAAGTCGGTGAAGACAACGACGATGACCTTGTAGTCAGCATCGTCGCCGCCAGTGGGTTGAGTCTCTAGGAGCAGTCTCTTGTAGCCGCTTACGAGCTCGATAACGTCTGGCTCGCCCCGGTCGTCGATCTGCTCAGGAGCGAGCCAAAGGACCTTGCGTTCCAATGACCCAGGCACGAAGGGACAGACGGTCCCAGGGCGACCGAGATCCTTGTGAGGCTTGACCACGAAGGTGTTGATCCAGTCTGCGATGGCGCGAAGCGCAGGTAGATCACTGTCCGCCAGGTCCCTCGTCCTGCTGGAGTCCTCGAGATCCTCGAGGAGGAAGAGATTGGTGGTCTGTGCGGGCATGGAACCTTCTCCCGAAGAGAGCCACAGACGATGGTGTCCCAACGTTGCAGCAACGTCAACGGCTGAGGGCCTGCCGGGAATGTGCTCTTGGCGGATCTGGTCCCAGGTCGTTGTGGCGCCGCGAGGACGGCTGGCGCCACTTCAGCGCGGTCATCGATTGCTGTGGTCCTGCATCCTCGAGTGGGCCTCCACCGCAGGCGCCGACACCGATTGCTTCGCTTAGCGCGTCCTCGCCCGGCCGATCCCCGGCACGGAACGCCGGGGCGCGAGATCAGGCATGTCTGTGTGCATCGAGCCAGAAGAAGTACCTATGACGAAAGGGTCCAGGTGAATGCATGTGTCCGGTCAGGGCGTCCGGCCGGAGCGCCACATCCAGGCGTCGCCGAGCAGCTCCCCGTCGAGGCCATCCCGCCAGCGCTCTCCACCGAAAACGACCGCGTCGGCGCCTGCGGTCACGACCACGCGCTGGGTGTGAGCGCCCGACTCGGGCAGCTGGGGCAGCTCGATCCACGAGCCGGACGCGAGGTCGAGGAGCCATCCTTTCGTGCCATAGATCAGGGCGTCGCGAGAGCCGATCACGCCGACCGAATAGTCGGCCCGTGGTGGTGCGGCCTGCAGTTCCGACCACGCTGCCGACGCCGTGTCGAACACGCCACCGTTCGGGTAGCGGCGTCCCCAGTTGTTGACCTCCCCGCCGTCGGCACCGCCGAGATCGGGGTTGACCATGATCTGGTCCTCGACGAACCACGGTCCGGTTGCGAGGATCTCCGAGTCCGGGAGGCGCTTCCATTCTCCCGTGCCCAGGTCCAGTCGGGCGGCCCGCGTCAACGATGGACCTGCCGATCCCGGGTTCGGGACTAGCTCGTGATCGAAGAGGTACAGGTCAGGGCGTGACCACACCATTGTGCGGTCGAAGCCCGGCGCCAGCGGGTCCGGGGGTAGCTCCTCCCAGTCGCCGCTGCTCGGGTCGAACACGAGATCCGGCCTGCCCCCAGCTTCGTCCGAGCCGCTGAACGCGACGACGACGCCGTCGGCCGCGACGAGTTGGTACCAGCCCAGATCGCCATCGGGTTGGGCCAGTTCCTGCCAGGCATCAGCGCTGATCGAGTACCGCAGGAACGCCGGCTCAGCGCCGGGCCAGCCCGGAGACCCCGCGATCAGGAAGTAGATGTCGTCCCCGACGACGGCTGTCGATGCCGAAGAGAACGCCACCGGCGCCGGAGAAATCGCTCTCCACGACTCGGTGCCCGGATCGAACGCTGCGCCGTCGGCCAACGGTGGCTCGTCGGGAGCAGCGCAACTCGCGCCGGCAGGGCACAGGAAGGTGTCACCGCCCACGTAGAAGACTTCTCGACCGCTCCACACTCCCACGACATGAGATCGAGGTCGCAGCGGCGGCGCTGGAAGTTCCGCCCACTCGGCCGCCGCTACGGCAGCACTCTCGTCCACAACAGCGGGCTTTGGCGACCCGCAAGCGACGATGCCCAGGGCGAACCCGGCAAGGACACCCAGCCACCTCACGGCGCGACGCACCATGAACCTTCGACGATTTGGCAGGGATCCCGGTTCCCGAACTACCCCCGTCCTCACGTGCACAGATTCGCCCTGAAGCAACGTACCGCTGTTCAAGAGTTGTTTGCTCTCGGTGAAGCGCCGGCTGAGCCATGTTTGCCCTGTTCAGAGCCACCCTCGGAGCCCGAGAGGAGAATCGAACTCCTGACCTACGCATTACGAGGTCGATTTGCCCCAGCGCTGTTCTGACCAGGGAAAACGCAGCTCGAAGGCAAGCGAAACTTGCCGAGTTATTTGCTGAGGTTCGGGCCCGTCAGGCGACGTTGTGGCCGAGGAGGTGGCGGTGCCGGCTCACAGGACCGGGAAGCGGTCGGACGTGGACGATCTCGCCGTCAATGTCGGCAACCTGGGCGACGGCGCGCGCCGTCCCCGAGCCGACAACGATCCAGGCACCCTCACGGATGCGCGACGGGTCGGACGCCTCGTCCACGAAGCCCCAGGGGAGCCCCGTGTCGTCTTCGGAGTTGAGGTCGAGCACAAGATCGACCGGCGTGTCGCTCACGGTGTCTCCAACGGTCCGATGTCGGCTTCATGGTAAGGGTTCACCACGACACGGTGCTCGCAGGACATCAGCCTCTCGACGAGCTCCTCCAGTTCGGCGTGGGCGAGGGTTACGTGGGGTGTCCGGAAGGTGGGTACGACGTCGATGCCGTTGGCTTCGAGGGCCGAACGCTCGAACACGACGGCGATCGCCCATTGGCGGAGCCTCGTCTCACACAGCGCATCCACCTCAGCATCATCGTTCGCAAGGAAGGCCGAGACGCCATAGCGACCCCACGACCTGAAGCGTCGGTGGAACCGCTCGGCGTCGGCACTGAGGACGGCCGGATCGAGCTCGTCACCACGCACAACGAGGACCGCTTCGTCCGGGATCGGCGCTCGTCTGACACGCGGGGTCGGCTCCGTTGGCATGGCGACGAGTGTGCCAAGAGGCCGCTCACCCGCAGGGACATCAACACATCAGTCATGGCGTGCGGACCACCGTCTGAAGTCGTCGAGCTCGAGGCCGCCGTCGAGGAGCCGATGCAGGGCCGACTCGCCGCGCACTGTCGCCTTCTCCGGTATCCGCTGCGGATCACTGTCAGAGCGACAGCCCGGGGGGCTCGATCTCTCGGCTGTGTTGAAGCCGATCCAGGCGCTCGAGGATCCGAGCAATGTCGGGTCTGCCGGCATCGGGTGCACCACGGTCGTGTTCCTGTTGGAGGGACGGGTCGACGCGCTGCTCGAGCTCGACGCCGATCGGGTGGTCGAGACGTCGCAGTTCTCGTTGGGTGTGTTGGAGGCGCCGGGAGAACTCTGGGTGCTCGGCGAGCCATTGCCGACGGAAGCGGGCATCGGCGTCGAGTTCTGCGACGCGGTGCTCGGCTGCGGCGATTCGGCGATCGAGCTGCGCCACGACTGGCCGCCCGTGGGAGTTCCAGTCTCGCCTGGCCCGAGCCTCGGCCCGTGCAGCTGATTGGGCGAGGCGGCGCCAGCGAGATCGCTCGAGCCGTCCGAGTTCGGGGACGTCCGTCCAGTGCTGGGCGTGCTGGCGCTGGCGGCGGGCCTGGTCGAGATCGCCTGCTGCCCGGCCTGCGGCGGTGTGCTGCCAGCGTCCCATCCCCCGAACGAGGTCGTCGCGGCTTCGGCGGAAACGGTCGAGATCGGCGTGCGCGGCGCTGAGCTCGGCCGTCACGTCGGGAGGGGCGTGGCGCTCGAGCGCGTCGAGTTGGGCGAGCAGCCGGGCGCGGCAAGCGTCGCGATCTACGGTCAGCGCGCGGATGGCAGGGTCGACGCCGATCCCAGTGGCGGTGCGGGTGATCCAGTGTTGGTTGCGTTCGTGGGACCAGTCGTGGGTGAGGTCGTCGATGGCCTGGTCGAGGGTGTCGGCGACGGCGTGGATGGTGGACTGGTCGCGGGCGCGGGACAGGGCGACGTAGGCAAGCTCGCGGCCGCCGCCCTCGCCGGCGGAGTGGGTGCGGTCGCACGTGGCACCTTCCTCGCGATGCACGGTCAGGGCGTAGCCGTGGTCCAGGTGCAGTCTGTCGAGGACGGGGCCGGTGAGGGTGACGTGGCGGCCTTCCTCGGTCTGGAGGGTGAGGGCTCGGGCCCGTGGATCGACGGCGACGACACGGCCGCGTTCGCTGGTGACCAGCTCGCCGTCGGGGTTGGGGGCGAGGGTGACGACGGGGTCGCCGACGGCGTAGCGGCGCCCGCCTGGTGCGGTGAGGTCGGGGCCGGTGAGCCAGCCGAGCTGGTCGGCGCGGGCCCGGGCCAGCCGGTTGAGATCGGCGACGGTGTCCCGCCGCCAGGCGAGCATGAGGGTGTCCCACCCGGCGGCGGTGTCGGCGGCCCACGCGTCGACCATCGCGGCGAGTGTCTGGGGGCGGGTAGGGGCGATGCGGATGCGGCCGTGGGCGGCGTAGAACCCGACCGCGGCGTCGATGCTGCCGGCCCGCAGCTGGGCGAGTGCGGTCTGTTCGGCGCGGTCGCGCTGGCGCAGGTTCTCATTCAGGACGGTCACGTGTTCGGGGTGGCGTTCGATGAGGGCGTGGAGGGCGCCGCCGGGGCCGACCGGGGCGAGCTGGCGGTGATCCCCCACGATCACGAGCTTGCTGCCGGCCCGCTCCACGTACAGGAGCAGGCGGGCGAGCTCGAGATCGGAGGTGAGGCTGGCCTCGTCCAACACCACCACCGTGCCCCGATCGAAGGTGAGCTGGTGGTGGTCGAGGCGCCACAGCAGCGACCGGGTCGTGCGCGAGGGGACACGGGCCTCGCGATCGAGGGTGCGGGCGGCCTGACCGCTCGTGGCCGTGCCCACCACCCGATATCCGGCGGTCTCGAGGGAGCGGGCGACCACGTCGAGGGCGGTCGTCTTGCCGGAGCCCGCCACGCCGACGATCACGTCCACTGCGCGGCCCGACCCACAGATCCGGTCCACCGCCCCCCGCTGCCCGCCACTCAACCGGCGTCCCAGCTCCCGCTCCTTCGCGATGGTGACCTGCTCGACCACCTCCGCATCGACGATCGGTGCGGGCCTGGTGGTGAGCCGGTCGAGCATGTCGGCGATGGCGTGCTCGGTTGCCAGAACCGCAGTGGCGGTGTAGGGCTGGTCCCCAGCACCGGCGATGCCGATGAGCGGCACCACCAGATCGGAGGCGAGTACGCGGTCGATGACCCGGTCCAGTTCGATGGGGTGGTGGCCGTAGAGGCGGGGGGCCATCTCGGCGATGAGCCGGGGCCTGTCGAACACTTTCCAGCGGGCCAGGAACTCGCCCTCGGGATCCAGGAGGTCGGCGGCTAGACCGTCGATCTCGAGGTCGCTCAGGGTTGGGGCGAGGCCGCGGCACTGGCGGCGCGCCTGGTCGAGGGAGGCGGTCAGGCGGTCGACGGTCCAGCCGTGGGACTCGAGCTCGTTGACCCAGCGGGGCAGGAGCTGGTTGGTGCCGGTGCCCCGCTTGACGGGCCGGTCGCGCCGAGCCGCGACGTTGCGGGCCCTGTAGCCCGTGTAGCCCATCTCCTCGAGGTAGTCGGCGATCTGGTCCGACCGCTTCGAGAAGATCTCGCACACTTCTGCGGGAATGCCGGCGATGCGCCAATCCCGCGCTCGGCCGCACTCGCCCGCATCGAGCTCGATCGCGTAGCCCAACTGGACCGTCCTGGATGCGGCGTGGAGGCGGCCGACCATGGCGGCGGCTTCGGTCAGGTCTCGCAGCCGCGCCGAGAACAGCGCCTTGTACCCGCCGGCTCGGTCGCGCATTTCGCACACGTTGGCGACCAGGACGTGATCGTGCAGATGCGGATCCCCCAGCCGCGACGTGCCGTGCCGTGTCACTGCGTACACCAGCCCCGCCGTCGGCGTCGCCACCGCGGCGCGGCCCCGGCGGCCGCCACGCGCCTGGGCCCAGCCGTCCAGCCAGTCGAGCGTGCCGGCGGTTTGCTCGTCGTGGATGGCGTGCATGTCATCGGCGCGGCCGACCACGCCGAGCACGGACAGAGACTTGTGGGCGGAGACGACCAGCTCAAAGCCCGGCCGGGTGGCGCGGACGAGCTGCTGGCCGCTGAGTGGGTCCCGGAACCCGCCCGGCCCGAACGCCAACCGGTACGCCTCCGGGGTGACCTCGCCCGCCAGGCCGAGGCGGGCGGCGCCGGCGCCACCCCAGCGCAGCGGCGTCTCCCCCCGCGACCCGTAGTAATCGAGCGCCTGGCCGGGATGGTCGTCCTCGCGGCCGAGGACGGTCGCCTCGTGATAGGCCACCTGGTCGACGCCCATCGCCCGGAACCACGCCACCGCGTCGCGCCCCATTCCCAACCCGCAGGGTTGAAATCACGTTGTGCTCTCGGTGGGGTATCGGCCCGCGAGATCGGCGATCGGGGACACTCGAGCCGCGATCACTTGGTCTCCGGCGGGGGCGTCGACGCTGTCGCGTCGGTGCGGCGGCGGGTAGCGGGCGGCTCGGGATGAGGGTCGGGAGCAAGCGCGGGATCTCGTCGCGGTCGGATTGATTCGCCCGACGGTGAGAACAACGGGCAGCTGGCTCGCTTTAGGCAGACGTGCCAACCCACCCGCCCAGCGTCACTCGGCCCGTCGCTCGCGGTGGGAGGCCGACCCGAGCGCGATTTGTCGCACCACGACCGGCCTACAGGTGGGTGAAGGGACGACGCGCCCGAACCCCGGAGGACGAACCCAGTGAACCTGGAGACCGCGCTCGAACGAACCACACCAACCAACACCCAGTGGCACGCCTGGACGTTGCGCGAGCCGTCGCTCGCCGGGCACACGTACGCCGACTTGCGCACAGAGCTGCGCACCGGAAGCCAGACCCGGAAGGACGAGCTTCTCGGCGCCCTCATCCGCCTCGCCCAAGCCGACCACGTCGCGTTCGGTGTCACGGTCGCCGCCCTGCTCCCTGGGCTGCGGCACCGCGCCGCCCAGTTCGCGCCGTGCCTGGACCGGCAGGATGCCCTCGCCATCATGGTCCTCGCCCTCTATGAGGCAACCATCGGCTACGACACGGCCGCTCGCCCACGCTTCGTCGCCGGCCGCCTGCTCGCGCTGCCCACGCGCCGGCTCCGCCGCGCCGCGGCACGCGAGCGCTCGTGGACGCTCCGGTCCAGCGAGGTGGTCGCCGTGGTGAACGCGGGGTCGCCCTTGGACCCGTCGCCCAGCACCATCCTGATGGGCGCCATCGAGGCCGGAGTACTGAGCGTTCCGGACGCGCAGCTGATCCTCGACACCCGCATCGCCGACATGCCGCTCCAGGAGGCTGCCCGGCGGCGAGGTCTGCGCTACGACGCGGCGAAGAAGCGGCGCCAGCGAGCCGAGGCGCGCTGGATCGCATGGTGGCTGCCGGACGAGGGAGTGGCGGCTGCGGCTCCCGACGATCGGGGTGTGGCATGAGCCGGCGAAATCGCGATGAACCACTCACGCCGGCCGAACGGTCACTCCGCGCCCGCATCGCCGTGCACACTTCGTGGGCCCAGACCCCCGACCGCGCCGCCCGCACCGCACCCGCGCGCCGCGCGGCCTTGGATCGTTTCCAGCGCCAGGTCGACCCTGACGGCTCCCTGAGCGAGGCGGAACGCGCCCGGCGAGCCGAACAGGCGATGCGCGCCCACATGGCCCGCCTGGCACTCCGATCGGCGCAGGCACGGCGGCGGCAGAAGGCGTCGTGACTGTGCCGGACGATCGAAGTGACGCAGGAGCACACACGGTCAGCGCGCCTCATCCAGCGGTACACGTCGACGCCGTCGACCGGTCACAGGTCGCGCCGACGAGGCGCGTGCATGTGGGCCCCACGGAGACAAACGCCCAGGCTCGCGCCGCGGCCCGCGCCGCCTACCGGGCCTCGCTCGCACACGGCGTGCCGTTGACTGGTGCCGAGCTCGGACGGCGGTTCGGGTTGTCATCCCGCTGGGGTCGCCAGCGCGTCGCCGAGGCGCACGCGGAGGCGGCCGCCAAGAACGGGACCCGCCC
The DNA here is from genome assembly GCA_035697145.1 of Acidimicrobiales bacterium. Lineage (GTDB taxonomy): Bacteria > Actinomycetota > Acidimicrobiia > Acidimicrobiales > VFJN01 > DASQUK01. The sequence goes on along the minus strand of DASSDL010000234.1, from coordinate 59,910 downwards.
GGGAGGTGCGTGGGACGGGCTCGCCGATCCCGGCGTCCATCCGCCACCCGCCGATGCTAAGGCGGACGCCGGTAGGGAGTCCGCTGAATCCGTACCGGCCTCGCCCGAAGGACACCGGTCGGGACAACCCGATCGTGCCGAATCGGAACGCTCGCAGCCGAAGGCCGCACCCGCCCCGGTCACGCCGGCTGTGCGCGGCATCACCACGGTAGCGGTGCTGGCGGTGGCTCTTGTCGCCGCGGTGGCGTCGTACGACCACCAACGAGCCCTCGCGGCGCTTGCCGGCGAAGGCTGGCGCGCGTGGCTGCTGCCCGTCTCCGTCGACGGCCTCGTCGTGGCCGCGTCCATGACGATGCTGGTGCGGCGCCGGGCCGGCCTTTCAGCTGGTGCGCTCTCCTGGACATCCCTGCTGGCCGGCATCGGAGCGAGCCTCGCCGCCAACGTGGCCGCCGCCGACCCCACGATCGTGGGTCGGGTCGTGGCCGCCTGGCCGCCCGTCGCCCTCCTCCTCGCCTGGGAGCTGCTTATGCAGGTACGAGCACCTGCCGCCGGCAACTCCGCACGACGCTGGCCACACCGCCAGCATTCAGTTCCTCGTTGATGTTGCTCAATGACGGCGTGGGCGGACATCAGGACCTGCGCAGTGACGGCCATCGAAGCCTGCCCGCTCACGGCCATCTCGTCACCCTGTGTGCTGGTGGCCGGCAGCACGACGCCCCCGGCTGCACCCTCTGCCATGCCCTCGCGGTGCTCGACCCGCCGCGCGTTCACGGACACCACTTGCGCACGCAGAGCCGTTGCGCGCCCATTCCGGCGCGCAACCACGAGACAGATGCGCCGATCGGTGCACGGTTACGGCCACCGGGACGTCGCCGTTCTGGCGCGGTGTTCTGTGTTGATCGTCGTAGCGCGAGATCGACCGCAGGAACCGGTGACCGTCCACCATCTCCGTCGAGCTGGTGGGCGCCCGATCAAGGCATATCTCGAGTCTCACTGGAAATTGTGCCGGTTGGGCATCCTGGCATGACTGACGTGAGGTCGGCCTCGCCCGAGATGCGCTCGACTCCGGGCATGGCCGTCGACGGGACGCCCAACAAGGGCCGTGCGATCCGCTCAGGCACGCCGATCACGATAGGACGTGCCCCGATCGTCAGAGGGCGGCTCAGCGTGGTCCCCGAACCGGATTGAGTATCGGATGCTCAAGCCTGGCGCTCGCCTGTGTTGCACAGTCTGATCGGTCGCCGTTACGAGCGGCCAGACCAAGGAGAACAACCGATGGAACCTCGGAGCCACCAGCGCCGGCTCGACTACCCCGCACACGCTCGCGGGAGGCCCTGGGCATGATCCTAGTGACGGGCGCCACGGGCACGGTCGGCAGCGAAGTCGTCAGGCAGCTTGTCGCTGTGGGCCAGCGGCCGCGCGCCTTCGTGCGGGACCCGGATAGGGCGCACCGGCGGTTCGGCGAGCATTGCGAGTACGTTGCCGGCGACCTGGACCGACCGGAAACGCTGGAGGCCGGGCTAGCCGGAGTCGACCGGGTGTTTCTCATCACGCCCCAGAGCACCAGGCAACCCGATTGGGAGAGCGACGTCATCGGGGCCGCCGCCCGCGCCGGGGTGCGCCACGTCGTCAAGGTGTCGGTGTTCCGCGCCGACGAGCATTCGCCGCTCCAGATCGCGCGCCAGCACGGGCACGCAGAACAAGCACTCGAGCGATCCGGCCTCGCCTATACGATTGTCCGGCCGGTCTTCTTCATGCAGAACCTGCTCGGCATGGTGCGCAATTGCGCGGTCTACACCGCGGCAGGCGACGGGCGGGTCGCGATGGTGGATGCCCGGGATGTGGCGGCGGTCGCGGTGGCGGCGCTGACCAGCCGAGGGGACGAGGGCAGGATCTACACGTTGACCGGACCGGAAGCGCTCAGCTTCGATGACGTGGCGGAGACCCTGTCTGGGAAGATCGGGGGCCAGATCCGCCACGTCCGGGTGCCGCCGGACGCCGTGGGCCACGCCCTCCAGCGGACCGGGGTCGAGTCCTGGTTCGCGGACGATATGGCCAAGCTCCACGGCATGCTGGCGGGCGGGTACGAGGACGTCGTCACCGGGGACGCTCGCACCGTCACCGGTAGCCGGCCGCGCACGCTTTCGCGGTTCGCACGCGACTATTCGGCCGTCTTCACCGGACTGCGAGGTTGACGCCGAGCCGGGAGAACCCAAGCGCTGCCGTCACTAGCGGGTACCGGCCCTGGCGGCAGGTCCGCGCACCAGCCTCGGCCTGGCCGTTCGACGCAGGGCTCGAACGTTCCATGCAGAGAGCGCGGTTGCGGTGGCCCCGCCGTGCATGCCGGACTCTTGGCGGCGTGCGTGTCATGTCTGGGGGGTTGGTGGATCGAGGGCGAGAGCGGTCGCCGCGGTGGTGATCTGTCCCCGAAGAGCGGCCTTGGCGGTGTCATCGAGCCAGCACGCGTCCACACCGTCGAGTGCGATGGCCACCATCTCGTCCCAGCCCCAGCCGAACGCGGCAGCGACCGAGCGGTACTCCATGGCGAGGTCGAGGTCGGTCAGCGCAGGGTCGTCGGTGTTCAGCGTGGCCAGAAGCCCGCGGGCCCGCATCTGCGGGTACACATGGTCCTCGAGCCGCTCGAACGCGTTGGCGATGCGGACGTTGGAGGTGGGGCACACCGTGAGCGGGATCCGCGCCGCGGCAACGCGGCTCACGAGCCCGGGGTCCTCGAGGATCGACAGGCCGTGATCGATGCGTTCCACGCCGAGCACATCGATGCAAGCGGCGATCGCGCCGGCCGGCGAGTTCTCGCCCTGGTGGGCGGTAAGGCGGAACCCGGCGGCGTGGGCCGCCTCGAAGGCGGGACGGAACGACACGGGATCGATCCCCCGCTCGGTCGAGTCCATGCCGACGCCGATGACCCGATCCATGCCGGCGGCATCCGAACGTCGCAGCTCGACCAGCCCCTCAACCAGTTCCAGCCCGGCGGTGGGACCGAACGCCCGGTCGATGTCGGCGATCAACAGACACGTCACGCCGGTTTGGCTTCGGCGGCGGCGATCCCTTCGTGCAGGCCGGCGACGATGGCGGCGAGGTCCTGGCCGCCCGCCAGGTGCCGAGCGGGCGTGAAGAAGGCCTCCCGGTGGACCACACCATGGGCGGCCGCGTCGACAACGCTCTCGTAGCCCAGCCGGGCCCAGTCGTTCCGGGTTCCGAGGGTCGACTGCACCAGCCAGAAGACCGCAAGAAAGCTGTCCAGCGAGTCGTATCGGTACAGCTCGGTGGGCTCCGCGGTCGGGAGCGCCACGCCGTTGCGGCGCGCCAGGTCCACGACCGTCGCCGGACGCATGGTGCCCTCGACATGACAGTGCAGGTCGACCTTGGGCAGGTGTTCCAGGGCGTCGGCGAGCGATGTCACCAGCCGCATGGTGCCACCATCGAGTCGGTTCAGCGGCGCAGGATTGCCGGCAGCTCGGAGCGACTGGTGACGCCGAGCTTGGTATAGATGCGGGCGAGGTGGTTGTCGACGGTGCGAACCGAGACGTAGAGCCTCTCGGCGATGACACGTGACGGCAACCCGTCGGCCGCTAGCAGTGCGATCTCGCGCTCGCGGTTGGTCAGTGGCACGGGCCCGGCGGGCCCGACCAGCTCGGGTGTGGCGGGTGCTTCGCATTGAGCGGCCAGTTCCGTGGCGTGGCGCGCCCAACGGGTGGCTGCCCGTTGGTGGTGGGCCCGAGCCGAGGCCTCCGAGGCGGCCATCGCCGACTCGGCGGCGCGGAGGTTGAAGCCCAGGGCAGCGAAGCGCTGGGCCGCGTCCCCCAGCGCGTCGGGGTCGCCACGGGCGAGCCCGGCGGCGTTGTCGGCGAGGATGCGGAGATAGTCGCCCTGGGTAATGGCGGCCAGTGCGCGGAGCCGGTCGGCGACTTCTTTGGCGCGGCCGAGGCGGGCGAGGTCATGGAGGGCGGCACTCTCGTCCAGCACGGCACTTCGGGTGCGTGCTTCGGCCGCGGCGTCGCGGAGCAGGAGACGGGCGGTTTCGGGGTCGCCGTCAGCCACTGCCGCCCAGGCCCAGGCCCGGCTGATGGCTGTGTGGAACAGGGCCGCGGGGTGGGGGCCGAGGGCATCGAGGGCGCGCCCCGCCTCGCGGGCCACCTCCCGGTCGCGCGCGAGTGCGGCCGCGAACATGAGACCGCCGAGGGCCCAGCGCAGCGGGCCGCGATGTGAGCTGGCCCGGAACGCCGTCGCGCTCTCCCGGTAGGTGCGCTGGGCCGAGACCAGCAGTCCTTGGTGAAGCTGGACCCATCCCAGCGAGGCGCCGAAGAATCCCTCGGCGGCGCGGTTCCCGGTGGCGACGGCGGCGCCCAGTCCGGTGCGAGCGGCCTCGGCTGCGTCGTCGAGGCGGCCGAGGGCGACCAGGGCCATGGCTTTGGCGGACTGCAGCAGGCTGGCCCGGAACAGCGTCAGCTGCGGGCCGATCTGTGCGCCAAGCGGCACGGCGTCGTCGATGCGGGCGACGGCGTCCTCGCCTCGGCCGACGCCTGGTAGGGCGAACGCCTCGGCCAACGCCGCCTGGAGCCGGGCGCGCTCGCTCACGCCGTCATCGGGCAGATCGGCGAGCAGTTCGAGCACCTCCCGGTGGCGGCCGGACTGGCCGATCAGGGTCGCCCGGGTGGCCCGGATCTCCGACCACCACCCGGGATCGGTCACCTGGGCTTCGGCCTCGACGAGGACACGTTCGGCAGCCTCGCCGTCGGCCAGGCCCCAGAACCATCCGAGGGCCCGGGACACGGCGACGACCGCGCGTTCGTCATCCGTCGTGGCGGTGGCCGCCAGCTCCGCGAGCAGCTCTTCCCGCTCGACGTAGCCGCCGCGTGCGAACAGCACGTCGGCGAGGACGTGGGCCGCCGCGAAGCTGTGGTCCGCGGCCCACGCGGCACGCGCGAGACGTTCGGCTGTCATCCCATCGAAGGCGAAGTGGGCCTGGCGCGCCGCCGCCAGCAGAAGTCCCGGTGCCGGCGTGCCGCCACCGTCGAGACGCCACAGCGCCAGACGTATCGAGTCGTCGCGGGCGGTGGCACCCCGGCGCTCGAGGGCGTCGGCCAGGGTGCGCATCAGCCGGCGCCGTCGGAGGTCGGGCAGCGACGCTCGTACGATGTCGCCGTACAGCGGATGGGCGGGCCGCGCGACGACGTGCTCACCATCGGCCTCGACGCCGATGACCCCGGCGGCCTCGAGACGCTCCACCGCATCGCGGTCGGCCAGCTCGTCGAGCATGCCCAAGCCGATCGGCTCGCCGACGGCGATGACCTCGAGCGCCGCCCGCTCGTGCTCGTCGAGAGAACCGAAGCGTTCGGCCACCAGCTCGGCCAAACGAGCTGATCCAGGCGGCAGGCTGTCGACACACCACAGCCCTGCGCGACGCTGGAGCAGACCGAGGCGGGCCGCTTCGCCGAGGAGCTCCTGGAGGTACAGCGCGTTGCCGGCACAGCGCCGCCACAGTCGCGTCGCGGTGAGCGTCTCCACCGGCCCGTCGAGAACGGCCTCGAGCAGGTCGCGCACCGACTCGTCGCCCAGGGGTGCGACGTCGATGCGTTGCACCAGTCTGTCCTTCCACAGGACGGTGACAGGAGCGGGCGCCGGCTCGTCCGTGCGCAGCGTGGCGAGCAAGGTGATGTCGCCCTGTGCCACGAGCTGGTGGAGGACGACCGCCGACGCCTCGTCGAGCCATTGAGCGTCGTCCAGGACCACCACCGCGGGCCGGCCGGCTGCGATGGCGGTGATGCCGGCTCGGGCCTGCAGGAGCGCGGGTACGCCGTCACCCGGTGGCTCGCCCGGTGTCAGCAGGCCGGCGAGAGCACCGAGCGGGATGTCGGCGGCGGGTCGGCTGGCGACCAACCGCACGAACGTCCAGCCGGCGGGTTCGAGCTCACCAGCGACCGCCGAGGCGAGCCTGGTCTTGCCGACACCCGAGGGTCCGGCGAGGAGTGCTCCTCGACCGCGACGCAGCAGCCCCCCGAGGTGGGCGATCTCGTCGTCCCGCCCGCACAAAGGCCAGGTCGTCCGCACCGCAGACAAGCATGGCAGGCCTTCGGTTCAGCGGCGACCGAGCACCGTGTCGCGCAAGCCGTTCACGGCCGCGACCACCTCATCGACTAGCGCCGGTGACACACCCAGCCCCGCGAGCACGGCGGCCAGATGACCCGCGACGAGATCCACGTGGTGATCGCCGATCTCCAGATGCCGGTGGGCCTCGGCCATGCCACGACCCCCGTAGGACCGGGGGCCACCGAGCGCCATCGCCAGGAAGGCCTTCTGGTGGGCGCGCTGGCGGCGCAGATCCACCCGATCGAAGAAGGGCGCTAGCTCCGGGTCTCCCTGGATCCGGTCGTAGAACTGATCAACCGCGGCATCGATGCTCACAAGGCCGCCGAGCCGCTCGAACAGCGTGGGCGTGATCGCCTGGGTCATGCCCCACCAGCCGTCTGCCCACAAGCCCCAACCGAACGTGCGCGCCACCGAGCCGACAGTGGTCGCGAACCTGGCTCGGGAGCGGACGCCAGCAGCTCGAAACGGAACCGCAGCTGCCGCATGGTGCGACGCCCAGCGCCGATTGTGCCGGCCAGCACGAACCAGCCGTAGATGTGGTCACCGCGACGCCAGACCCCGTGGTAGCCGAGGGTCGCCCGCAGGGGCAGCACACCCGTGCCGGACAACACCCCGCCAGCCAGCGCCCACCGCTGAGGACCCGGGACCGACCGGGCCTCGAGGTGAATCGGCGCACTAGTCATGGCCGCTGGCGATCCTGAGATCTCCAGACCGCCAACATCGAACAGCACGGAGACGAACACGTCGTCGGGATCCTCGGAGATGACGACGCTTGCTTCCCGGGCCCGTCCAGAGCGGCACTCGGGCCGCCGCAGGCGCCGGGGAACCGAGAACTCGATCGTGGCGTGGCGGCCGGGGACGGACCACGTCCCGGCGGCAGGAAGCTCGACGCCGTCGACGCGGCGCAACGGCAGCGAAGGCCTCCTGGGGTTGGTGTAAGTGAAAGTGGCCTGAGTCATGGTGGCCACCCTGACCGCCTGCTGGGGCTTCCGACACGAGTAACGGCTACTCAATCTGGCGGCCCGCGGCCCGCGAAGCGGCGTTGCTCCCGTGGGCTGCATCGAGAGTGTCCGATGATTGCTCAGGAGCGACAGCCGGCGGCTGGCAGTCACATTGAGCACCAGATACTCAAGCCAGCCGGCAGGCGGTCCCGCACAGTCTGATCAGTCCCTCCATCAACGATCAGACGAGGAAAAGAGCCTATGGATACCAACATCCGGCACCGCCCAACCGGCTGCCCTGCGTACCTCCGGGGCAAGCCCGCCTCCGAATGGATCGACGCGATCTCTAAGCGTCGCCGGCCTCGCGAGTACACGCCGCTGGCCGACCCTCGCCCATGAGCGATGGCCGATTCCGCACGCTCGAAGAAGGGAAACCCGACATGAGCACACCCAAGCCGCGCCGGGCTCCGCAGTCCAACGGGCTCGACGATCCGCGCACTGCGCTGGCGGGGTCAGTCGTGCTCGTCACCAGCGGAGGCCGATGCATCGGGCGGCTCGTCAATCGGGCCCTCGCCGATGCGAGCATGGCCGTCGGTCTGGCTGCTCAGTCCGAGCACGAGCTGGCTGCGGCCGGACTGCGCGCCCGTCTGCACCAGCACGATCCAACGACGGCGGCCGACCCTGCCTATCGCCGAGCACTCAGCCAAGAGCAGGCGATCCGGCGCACGTACGATCCCTGGTCGGTGCGAGTCACCGCCAGTGACCTGCAGTACGACAACGTCAGGCGGGCCGAGCGACGACTCAACAGCTCACTGAGTCGGTTGCGCTGATGGAAAGAGCTGGTCGAGTCGCGGTGTCGGTCACCGCCGACGTCAGCGACGAAGGGCCCGCTGCCCGGGCGATCACGAAGCCCCGCCACGAGCTCGGCCCTGTGGACCTGCTAATCAACATCGCTGGGATCGTGAGCCCGTCAGCCCGGCGGGGGAGATCGAACCCGACTGTGGTGGCGGACCATGGAGGTCAACCTCCGCGGCACGTTGCTGAGCACGCAGCTCGTCCTCCCCGAAATGGTTGGTCGGCGGCGCGGCCGCATTGTGAACCTCAGCGGCCGCGCCAGGGGTGTTCCGGTGGCCCCTGTGTCTGCGTACTGCCGCGTGGTCGTTACGCGCGCAACGACACGGCGGCCGACCGACCCAGATGCGCCGTTCGGTGCGCAATGGACATCGAGCGGACGTCGTTCTGCCGCGGCGTTCTGTGCCGATCGTCGTCGCGCGGAGCAACAGGTTTGGGTGAGGTGGCGAGACCGGCGGAGCCGAGGACAACCTGCGCGGTATGGATGCGAACACGGTCAGGGCGATGTTGCTGCGGAACCTCGGGCGGGAAGCGGATGATCCGGTCGGCTCGCACGACATGTACGACGACGATGCGGTGCTCGAATTCCCACAGTCGGGGAGCGATTCGAGGGCGTCGCGAACATCCGTGAGTGGCGCAGCCGCTATCCGGGATCGGTGACCTACGACATCCGCCGCATCAGAGGCGCGGACGACATCTGGGTCGCCGAGATCACCGTGAGATATGACGGCGGCGAGCCGCGCTACGGAGTCGATGTCCTCGAGGTCAGGAACGGCAAGATCGTGCGCGAGACGGTCTACGTCGGCGAACCGTTCGACGCGCCGGAGTGGCGGGCGCAGTGGAGGGTCGCGCCCTGACCGACCCGCTGGCCGACGGGATCGAGGAGCCTCTGGATAATGGTCGGTCCAGATGTGCGCCGAGCGATCGGAAGCACCGGCGCGCCGGTCGGTGCCGCCCGCCGAGGCCGGATCCGCGCCCGCTGACGGGGACCGCCGGGGAGGATCGCGGACGTGCGTTAGGCCGGGGTCGGTGCCGGGTTTGGGTCTGGGGTCGGCTCGGGAGCGACTGGTAGCACGTCGGAGAGGAACCACAGCAGTGCGTCGTTGACGGCGTCGGGCCGTTCCTGGTGCACCCAGTGGCCGGCGTAGTCGATGAGCACGGTGCCCCGGTGGTCGTCGACCCAGCCCTCCATGAGGGCGGGCGGGCAGACGATGAGCAGCGGATCGGCGGCGCCGGTGAGGTACAGGGTGGGGACGGCCAGCCGGGCGCCCGCGAGCTCGGGGGTGAGGGTCCAGTTGCGGTCGAAGTTGCGGAACCAGTTGAGCCCGCCGGTGAAGCCGGTGCGCTGGTACTCGGCGACGTAGTGGTCGAGGTCGTCGGCGCCGAGCCAGTCGGGCAGCACCTGCGGCTCGGCCAGCCGGTCGACGAAGTTGCGGGGTTCGCCGGGGTGCTGGGAGCCGACGATCGCCTCGAGGCGCAGCCCGCCGTACAGGCGCCGGAGCGTGCGGCGCACGTCGCGCTCCAGGTCGCGTTCGGCGACGCCCGGCTCCTGGACCCACAGCAGCAGGAACCAGTGTTCGCCGGCGAACTGGCGCAGCATGTTCGTGGGTGGCACCGTGCCCCGGGGGAGGAACGGCACGGCGATGCCCACGGCGCCCGCGACGCGCTCGGGTGCGAGCAGCGCGAGCGCGTACACGATCAGCGCACCCCAGTCGTGGCCGACGAACACGGCGCGCTCGACCGCCGCGTCGTCGAGCAGGGCCACGAGGTCCCCGATCAGGTGCTCCACGTCGTACGCGTCGACGTCGTCGGGTCGGCTCGACCGGCCGTAACCCCGCCCGTCGGGTGCGAGCACGTGGTAGCCGGCGGCGGCGAGCACCGGGATCTGGCGGCGCCACGTGTAGGCGAGGTCGGCGAAGCCGTGCAGCAGCACGACCGTGGGAGCGACGCCCCCAGCTCCGGCCTCGGTGACGCTGAGCCGGACGCCGGCCTCCACCTCGATCGAGCGCACCCGCTGACCCTGCGCCCCCGTCATCGCCCAGTGAGCCGCCTCGTGCGGCGGTGCCCACCACAGTAGCCAGCGCGGGCCGGGAGGCCCGCCGCCAGTGGCGATCGGCCGGCCGCCGACCTTCCGGCACGGTGGGCGACCCAGACGTAGCGACGAAGCACTCCCCGAGCTTCGCGCTCACGATGGCAGGGCGGCCTGACCAAGACGGGTTCGGCCGAGGCGGACAGGTCTGAGCCGCCCTACGGGACCTTCGCCCCGCGTAGCGGGCGGGCTCGGCCGCGCGTTCTGAGACACCAGGCTCGCTGCGCTGTTGCACGCAGAGCCTCGCTCCTTTCGCCGACGACCTCATGTCCGATGGCTCAGGGACGCCGTTCGGTGCGCTGTGACGGGCAGGGGCGATGTCATTCTGTCGCGGCGTTTTGTGGTGATCGTCGTGGCGGAGATTCGCAGTTGCGCAACGGTTGGTCGGCGCCTCTGACCGGTACTTCGGTCGCGTGGCCCGCGGAGGCCGGGGAGATCCCGAGCACGCAGCGCGACACTTGTGGTAGGCGTCGCAGGGGGTTGATGCGATGACGGACGAGTTCTCGATCTTGCTTCGATTCGTGGCTCTTCGAACCGCGGACCTCGACCGTTCACGGGAGTTCTATGAGGGCCTGCTCGGGCTAAACGTTTGCGGCGAGAAGCCCGGGGAGTTCGTCCAGTTCGCTGTGGGCGATGCCGCTGTGTGTATGGACCTGGCTGATGGCGAGGAGCCGCCTGCAGCGGTCTTCGCCGTCCGAGGGCTGGAGCAGTTGTGTCAGCGCCTGGCAGCTGCGGGGGTGTCAGTGGCGCGATCTTCGGAGGAGGGCGTTGGGGACTACGTGGTCGTGCATGACCCGGATGGTCATGAGCTGGTGTTTGAGCCTGCCGAAGCATGAAGGGCTGAGTGCCGAGCTATATCGGGCACTTCTCCGGTATTGGAGCTCGACGGATTGGGCCGGATCCGCTCAGGCTGGACCCACCGGGAGCCCAGCGTGTGCCGGGTTTCGGGGATAGGCGAACGCCTTCAGCAGACCTACGACATCTTCGAGGGCACCGAGCAGATCCAGCAGCTCGTGATCGCCCGGGCGATCAGCGGTTTGGGGATCGAGTAGCCACTACCTGCGGTTTCGTCGTCGGGCGAGGCGCCGGCTGTCGACGAGGCCAGTGCCTCGTTCGCGTCATCCGCTAGAGCGGTCCTAGTGCCGTACAAGTGTCGCCGCCGTGGCGACGATAACGGAGCGCCGGCCGGGGTCTGGCTCGGCGGCGTGTTCGTGCCGGCCGGCACCGGCGTCGGCGGTGGGCCGCGGGTGGCCAAGACGTTCGGGGGCACGAAGAAGCCCGCCAAGCCCGAGGTCGCCGGGGAGGCTGAGGTGCTCGGTCGGACTCCGTCCCAGGTTGGAGCGACGGTTGCGGATCTGCTCACGATGTGGCAGGCGGCGCGGGCCGCCGCCGGGCCCGATCTGTTGGTCCCGAGCGTCGCGCACTGGCGCTTGGGAAGGCTCATGCTGCCTCGTCGCACAGATCGGTGTAGCCGTGCAACGGTGTGCGCCCGGTGAGGAGGACGTAGCCGGCCCGAAGATCGGCGCAGCTGGTGTCGGGGATGGTGGCGATGCGGATGGGGCGATCGATGAGGCCCCAGACGAGGATTTGGGCGGCCTGCTCGGCGGCGTAGGTGTGCCACTGCGTCGAGCCGTCGTCCCACCACTGCTCGAGGTTGCGAAGCTCGAGGAACGCCTCCCGCCGGCGGTCGGTGAGGGCGTACGCGTCCCATGCGTGGGCGATCTCGTGGAGGAACAGCGACTCGGCGAAGGGGCCCGCCTCGGGGATGCAGATACGGATCGTCGCGGGCGAGCGGCCTCCGGTGTAGAAGCCGCGCGCGCCGCGACAGGGCACGCGCGTGGGGTAGCGGACGAACTCGAGGGGCGGCAGTTCGAGGCCGGCGTCGGCGTATAGGCCGATCGCCCAGTCGATCAGCGCCGCCTGGGCGTGAGAGAACCCTGCGGCGGAGTACGACGCCCGGTTGGGCTCCCCGTGCGGGCCGACGAGGGCTGTGGACGCGATGAGAACACCGAGAGCCGAGCTGGCGGCGAGACGACGGAGCACGGCCGGAGCGTCCGAGCCGTGCCTTGCCGGTCATCCTCGATAGCTTTCCGCCCACTGTAGTTGGCTTAAAGGCGCCCTTAAGTGGGGCGTGAGATGCTGGAAGGAGAGGTCGGGCGAGCACGCTCGGCGCGGGAGTGGGCATGGAGTTTGAGGTCCTCGGACGCCTAGCGGCCCGCAGGGACGGCGTCGACGTAGCCCTCGGGTCGTTCAAACAGCGCTCACTGTTGGCACTGTTGTTGATCCATGCCAACGAGGTGGTGGCGACCGACCGCATCATCGACGAGCTCTGGGGTGACCACCCCGTCAGCGACCGGCAGAACGCGCTGTGGGTGCACGTGTCGAACCTCCGCTCTGCGCTCGAACCGGCACGGCAAAAGCGGTCCGAGGGCACTCTGCTCCTGACCCGGTCGCCGGGCTATCTGCTGCGGATCGGCACGGACGAGCTCGACGCGTGGACATTCGAGCGGTTGGTGCAGGAGGGGCGCGCGCTCCTGGACACCGATCCCGCGGCGGCGTCGATCGTGCTCGGCGAGGGCCTGGCGCTGTGGCGCGGTCGGCCGTATGAGGACGTCGCCTACGAGCCGTTCGCCCAGCCGGAGATCGGCCGGCTCGAGGAGCTTCGCCTCGAAGCCGTGGGCTTGCGCATCGACGCCGATCTGCGGCGGGGCCTGTCCGCCGAGCTCGTTGGTGAGCTCGAGAGCCTGGTCCGCCAGCACCCCCTCCGGGAGGGCTTCACCGCCCAACTTATGGTCGCCCTCTACCGCTCGGGCCGTCGGGCCGAGGCCCTCCGCGCCTTCCAGCGTGTGCGGGCGCGGCTCGGGGACGAGCTGGGCGTCGAACCCACGGCCGCCCTGCAGCGCCTGGAATCCCAGGTCATCGTGGGCGACGCCTCACTCGGCCACGAGGGTGCGGGCCCGGTCCCGCAGACCCGGCTGGCCGTTCGCGGCTACGAGATTCGCGAGCAGATCGGTGACGGCGCCTTCGGTCCGGCCTACCGGGCCTACCAGCCGGCCGTCGGCCGCGAGGTGGCGATTACGGTGATCCCGCCCGAGCGGGCGGACGATCCGGTGTTCATCCGCCGCTTCGAGGCCGAGGCCGAGCTGGTCGCCCGGCTCGAGCACCCGCACATCGTCCCGCTGTACGACTACTGGCGGGAACCCGGGGCCGCGTACCTGGTCACGCGGCTGGTGCGGGGCGGGAGCCTGGCCGATGCCTTGCGGCCGGGGCCGCTGGCGCCGGTGCAGGCGGCCCAGCTGGTACGGGAGGTCGGGTCGGCGCTGGCACTCGCCCACCGGGCGGGCGCCGTCCACCGCGACATCAAGCCGGCGAACATCCTCGTCGACGACGACCACCGGGCCTACCTGAGCGACTTCGCAATCGCCATCGACGATGACCCAGCGCAGAGGACGCGCCAGGTGACGCTCGGGCCCCCCTATGCATCGCCCGAGCAGTTGGCGGGCGCGCCCGTGACTTCCGCGTCGGACATCTACAGCCTGGCGGTCGTGCTGGCCCAGGCACTGACCGGGCGGCCGCCCGAAGACGTCCAGCGGGTAACCGAGGGGCTGACCGCGCCGATCGCCGACGTGATCCGGAGGGCGACGGCCGCCGATCCGCAGGACCGCTATCCCGATGTCGGCGCGTTCGTCGTCGCCGTGGAGGCGGCGACGGGATCGACTGCGGCGCCGGTCGAAGCTGTGGCCGCTGGGCTCGTCAATCCCTACAAGGGTCTGCGCGCCTTCGAGGAGTCCGATGCGGCCGACTTCTTCGGGCGCGAGCGGGTGGTCGAGCGTCTCATCGCGCGACTCGGGGCCAGCGGGACGGGCGGGCGCTTCGTCGCCCTGGTTGGCCCGAGCGGAAGCGGCAAGTCCAGCGTCGTGAAGGCCGGGTTGTTGCCGGCGCTGCGCCTGGGAGCCCTGTCCGGGTCGCCCGACTGGTTCGTGGTCGAGATCAGCCCCGGCCGCCACCCCTACGAGGAGCTGGAGGCGGGGCTGCTGCGTGTCGCCGTCAACCCACCCGCCAGCCTGCTCGAGCAGCTCACCGACGGCGAGGCTGGCATCCGGCGGGCCGTGCGGCGGGTCGTCCCCGAGCGTTCGCAGCTGCTGCTCGTCATCGACCAGTTCGAGGAGCTGTTCACCCAAGCCCCGGATGCAAGGACCCAGGCCTTCCTCGACGCCTTGGCGGCGGCGGTCGAAGACCCCCTCGGCGGCCTGCGCGTGGTGGCCACCCTGCGCGCCGACTTCTACGACCGTCCCCTCGGCCATCGGGCCATCGGTGAGCTGCTGCGCCGGGGCACCGAGGTGATCACGCCGATGTCCGCGGAGGAGCTCGAACGTGCCATCGACGGACCCGCCGACCGGTTGGGCGTCCGCTTCGAGCCGGGCCTGGTCGCCGAGATCGTGGCCGACGTCAGCGATCGCCCCGGGGCCCTGCCGCTCCTCCAGTACGCCCTTACCGAGCTGTTCGACCAGCGCCGGGGACCGGTCATCGAGCTCGCCGCCTACCGGGAGATGGGAGGCGTGTCGGGCGCCCTGATACGTCGGGCCGAGGCCCTCTACGTCGGCTTCGACGGCCCCGCGCAGGAGGCGACTCGCCAGGTCCTACTCCGGCTGGTGACCCTCGGGGAGGGGACCGAGGATGTCCGCCGCCGCGTGCTCCGCCAGGAGCTCACCACCCTTCCAGATCCCTCCGTCGAGGTGGTGCTCGATGCTTTCGGCCGCCACCGGCTGCTCACCTTCGACCGCGACCCGGTCACCCGGGGCCCCACCGTCGAGATCGCCCACGAGGCCCTGCTCACCGAGTGGGACCGCCTCCGGGCCTGGATCGACGACAGCCGCGAGGACCTCGGCCAGCAACGGCGCCTGGCCAGCGCCGCGGCCGACTGGCAGGGCGCGGATCAGGATCCCGCCTACCTGCTCCAGGGCCTGCGCCTCGAGCAGATCGCGGCGTGGGCGGGCGGTACCGACCTCTCGCTCCACCCCGCCGAGCGGACGTTCCTCGAGTCCAGCGTCGCCCAGCGCGACGCCGAGGCAGCCGCCGAGCAGGAGCGTGGGCGCCGGGAGGAGCGGCTCCGGCGGAAGACCCGGCAGCGCACCCGCCAGCTCGTCGGCGGTGGTGTCGTACTCGCCCTGGTCGCTGCTGTTGCCGCGTTCGCCGTCACCCAACGCAACGACGCCAACCGGCTCGCCCAGGAGCTGGCCGACACAGCCGAGCCCCGCCGCTTGGCCGGGGCGTCGATCCTCGCCGCTGACGATCCCGAGCTGGCGATGCTGCTGGCGCTGGAATCCCTTGACGCCAGCGCCCGCGCCGACATCCGGGCCGTCGTCGAGGCTGAGGAGGCGCTGCACTGGGCCATCCAGGCGGCGCGAGTCCCCTACCCCGCCACCGACGCCCCCGCCGAGGTCCGTATCGGCCCCGACGGGCCGACGGGCATCTTCCGGCTTCCCCTGGCCCAACTGGTCGACCTCGCCCGCGGCCATCTCAGCCGCTCCTTCACCGCGGAAGAGTGCACGAGGTACGCCATTGAGCCGTGTCCCGTCCGAACCAGTGATGACGGCTGGCCGGCCGTTCCCCAAGACCCTGTCCGGCCCGAGCTGCGGTCACCGGCCGACCGGCCGCTAGCCGGCACCACCATCAGCCTTGTCGGCATCGAGCCCCCCGACGAGGGCCTCGGGGACGAGCTCGCCCGATTCGAAGAGCGGACCGGCATCGAGGTCGCCTACACGGCGAATCCCGATACTTCGGAAGCACAGATCGCGGCGGCGGTCGAGCGCGGTGACCCTCCCGATGTAGCCGTCTGGGCCCAACCGGCGGCGGTCACCAGCTACGCCGAGGATGGTCAGCTCGTCGACCTGAGCACTTACCTCGACCCGGCCGACGTGCGGCGCCAGGTGGGCGACTACCTCGTCGACGCCGCCACCGTTGGCTCGGCCTACTTCGGGGTTCCCGCCGCTCTCAGCGCCAAGGGCCTGGTCTGGTATCCCGTGCCCGAGTTCGAAGAAGCCGGGTACGCCGTCCCCGAGACCTGGAACGAGCTGGTCGCCCTGACCCAGCAGATGGCGGCCGAAGGGCAGACCCCCTGGTGCATCGGCCTCGAGTCCGGCGGGAGCGCCGACGGCTGGCCGGCCACCGACTGGGTCGAGTCCTTGGTGCTTCGGCTTGGGGGCGTTGACCTCTACGACGGTTGGGCCCAAGGCGAAATCCCCTTCGACCACCCCATAGTTCGACGGGCAGTGGCGATGTTTGGTCAGGTCGCCTTCGGCGAGGGCTTCGTCCGGGGCGGCGCCGACTCGATCAGCCGGCTGAACTTCGTCGACGCCGTCGGCGCGCTCGTCTCGAACCCCCCGGGCTGCTGGCTGGATCTCGGTGCGAGCTGGATCAAGCACATTCTCCCCGCATGGGCGGCCGTCGGGGAGGACGTCGGCTACTTCGCTCTGCCGCCGGTCGACGCCGGTGGTGACACGCCGGTCTTCGGCGGTGGGGACTTCGCCGGCGCCTTCCGGGACCGCCCCGAGATCCGCGAGTTCCTGCGCTGGGTGCTGAACCCGGAGTGGGGCAGCGTCTGGGCCGCCAACCCCGGTGGCCAGTTCCTCCCCGCCAACGCCGGGTTCGAGGTGGGCCACTGTCGGGCCACCGGGCTCGACGAGAGCGTCAACGCCTTGCGGGTGCGACTCTGCCAGGAGGTGCGCGATGGAGTTGCCGCCGGGCAGTGGCGATTCGACGCCTCCGACCTCATGCCTCCCAGCATCGGCTCGGTTACCCGGGCGGACACTCCAGGAGCCTTCTATCAGGGGATGCTCGACTACGTCGACCATGGCCCCGACAACCTCGACCAGATCCTCGCCGAGATCGAAGCCGCCCGGGCCCTGACCGCAGCCGACCAGACGTGATGGCGGCTGGCGGGTCAGTGTCTGACGGCGGTTGTCGGTCCGATGGTCGCTGCACTAGTGATCGGCCACACCGGCGATGTTGGCCGGTACGTCAACGCCACGCATTTCGATGGGGGAAGCGCTCCCTCGTTGTCGGTCATGGTTCTTCTCGCTCTTCGGCCTGACCGAGAGGTGGACCGTCGCTATACGCACTCATCGCTTCCTCAGCCCGCCAGGATCGGGGCGGTCTGTCCCAGATCGCTAGGGTTTGAGGCGCGCCGGGTGCGACTCCAGTACCAGCCCAACGTTCGATCAGCCCGCCTCCGCAACCCGCCCGAGCGCCGCGCACAGAACAACACCCAGCAAACGTCTCTTGACCCGCTCCGAACCGGCGTTCTGTCGCCGATTCACCAGCGCGCTCGGCCCGCCAGCGGCCCCGGCCAAACCCGCCGGGCGCGGACCGGCCCGTCAGATCCGATCGCCGAGGGCCAGGCGCTTGTGGGCCTCGCGGGCCCTCTCGTCGGCGGCCGAGGCGCCGTAGCGGCCGACCATGTCGCGGCTCCGCCAGCCGGCCAGGCGCATGAGGTCGGTCTCGTTGCCGTGGGCGGCCATCCACGCGTGGGCGAACGTGTGCCGGAACTGATGGGGGTGGATGCGATCGATCCCGGCCTCGTCGCAGCGACGGGCGAGCATCTGCGAGATGCCCCAGTGCGTCATCGGCCCACGCACGCCAAGCCACAGCGCCGCGCTGTCCGCCACGATGTGCTGGCGCCGTACCCGCAGGTAACGGTCGAGCGCCTGGCCGGCACGCGCACCGAACGGGACCGCACGGGTCCGGCGGCCTTTGCCGACGACGTGGACGACGTCGAGGTCCCAGTCGATCCCCTCGACGGTCAGGCCCGCCATCTCGCCGAGGCGGACACCGGTGTCGATGAACAGCCGGATGATCGCCGCGTCGCGCCGGGGAGCGAAGCCATTGCCGGTGCAGGCCTTGAGGAGCTTGGCGAGCTCGTCGTCCGACACGACGGGCACGGGCTGCTCCGGGACCTGGGGTGGGTGCATCTTGGCCATCGGCGACTGGGGAATCTCGCCTTCTTCGTCGAGCCAGCGGAAGAGCTGCTGCAGCCGTCGGTAGTGGCCGGCGGCCGTGGTGGCGGCGAGGCCGCGCGACAGGTCGTCCTCGAGGAACGCCTCGACGTGCTCGCGGCGGATCGCGCCGATGTCGGTCGGCATGCCGCGATCCCGCAGGAACGCCTCGAACAGCCGGGCGGCCTCGACGTACGCCTGGATCGTTCGAGGCGCCCGGTTGGTCGCCCGGAGCGAGCGCTCCCAGGACGGGATCAACAGGTTGAGCGTGCCGTAGCTCGCCCGGGTGGTCGTCGAACGCGCCATGCCACCCGAACTCTACCGGGCGAGTTATTTGCTGTCACGACGCTGTTCAAGAGCTACCTGCTGTCGAACCACGCCATCTGAGGGACGTTTACCCTGCTCAGAGCCACCCTCGGAGCCCGAGAGGAGAATCGAACTCCTGACCTACGCATTACGAGTGCGTTGCTCTGCCGTCTGAGCTACTCGGGCGTGAACGGGAGAGGATAGCAGCGCGCTAGTCCCGGCCCCCCGGCACGGCGGGCAGGCGGGCGACCAATGCCTGCAGCAAAAGCGTCTCGTTGGGGTAGCGGATCAGGGCCAGTCCGGCGTCGTCGATGCGTGCCAACGCGTCGACCAGGCGGGCCGACGATGGACCCGGCCCGCCGGCCACAAGGGCGTCGCGGTAGGCGGCCGCCAGGGTGGCGAGCCCGAAGCGCAGCTCCGCCATGCGGAACCGGCGGACCTCACGCCGGTGGCGCGTCTCGGTCTCACGTTTCCCGGCGCCCCGGAGCCCGAACTGCGCGACCTGGGCCTCGACGGCGGCGGCCTCGTCGGCTTGTCGCTGCTGCAGCGGGACCAGCGCTTCGCCGATCATCGCCTGCAGCTCGGCCACGACCTGGGCGGCGCGCGCCCCGGTGCCGTCGAGCCGGCGCGGAACCTCCCGCCACGCCCGATGCCTCTGGGCCAAGCGGTCGTCGGTCGCCAGGGTCCGGGCGCGGTCCATGTCTCCCGACGAAGCGGAGGCCGCTGCGACCGCCCGCTCGGATTCGACACCCTCGGCCATCAGCCGCTCGGCGATGGCCTCCGCTGCCAGCGGACACACTTCGATGCGCACGCACCGACTGGCGATCGTCACCAGCTCGGGTACCACCTCGGTGGCCAACAGCACGAACACCGTCGATGCCGGCGGCTCCTCGATCGTCTTGAGCAGGTAGCCGGCGGCCTCGTCCTCCATGAGCTCGCAGCCCAGGGCGACGATCACCTTGCGGCCGCCCTCGACTGGCGCCAGCGTGGCGTTCCGCACCATGCGCTCGGCCTCGCCCTTGCGGAAGGTCATGCCCTCCGGCTCGACGATCCGCAGGTCGGGATGCTGCTCCGCCAGCGCCAGGCGCACGTGGCGGTCGCGGTCATGGTCGGTGGCATCCGGCCTGGCCAGGACCTCTGCGGCGAAGCCCCGGGCCAGCGCCCGCTTGCCGGAGCCCGGCGGGCCCACCAGCAGGTAGGCGTGGACGGGCGCCCGCGCCGCCGCCTCGAGTTGGCGGATGGCGGCGGCCTGGTCGACCACGTCCCGCCACGGATCGACGGCGACCACCTCAGACGAAACAGTCATCGGCCCAGTTTGGCCAGCTCCGGGCAGCGGGCGGCGACCGACTTCCACACCACCGCCTCGACGTCGTCGGCCCGCGCCGTGCCGTCGACCACCACCCAGCGGGTCGGATCGGCCGCCGCCAGCGCCCGGTAGCCCCGCATGACCCGGTCGTGAAAGCCGTCGCCGGCGGCCTCGACGCGGTCCGGCGCCGGATCGGCGCGACCGGCGGCGCGCGTCGACCCCAGCTCCCGCGGAACGTCGAGCAGCACAACCAGGTCGGGTGTCAGGCCGGCCGCCGCCCAGCCGGACAGCCGGCGGAGGTCGTCGACCGGCAGGCCTCGCCCGAATCCCTGGTACGCCAGCGTCGAACCGACGTAGCGATCGGAGACCACATGCCGGCCGGCCGCCAGCGCCGGACGGACGACCTCGGCCACGTGCTGCGCTCGGTCGGCGGCCACGAGGAGCGCCTCGGCCCGGTCGTCGAGCTCGGACGTGCGGGCGTCGAGCAGGAGCGCCCGCAGCGCGACACCTATTGCCGTGCCCCCGGGTTCCCGCGTCAGCAAGGCCCCGAGTCGGTCGGCAAGCCGGGCCGCTTGGGTGGACTTGCCGCTGCCCTCGCCACCTTCGAACACGATGAAGCGGCCGCGCTGCTCCAAACCCGCCAAAGAGCTCATGCCACGGACCTCTCCCGGGAGAGTCCGCCCGGCTCCCCTCCCGATGCCGAGCGGGAACGCAGGCCGCCCAGTGCCGCCGCCGACAGGGCACCGGCCATCAACATGATGACGCCGGCCAGCCACAACGTCAGCCGTACGCCCGGCACGGAGACCTCGATGCCCACGTCGATCTGGCCGCCGACGAACCGGTTGGACAGGCCGTCGAGCAGGTCCGCCAGCAGTGGCGCCACGGCCATGGCCAGCAGCACGCAGAGCCGCACCAGCGTGTAGAGGGCCGAGAAGATGCGGCCCCGCAGCTCGTCCTCGACGTTCTCGTGCAACAACGTGAAGCCCAGCACGTAGACGCTGCCGGCGAAGATGCCCATGATCGCCACCCACGTGGCCGCCAGCATCAGGGTCGACATCGATACGCCGACGATCAGCGCCACGCCCGCGCAGGAGAGCGACAGCACGAACGTTCGGGCCTTGCGCAGTCGTGCCTGCAGCGCCGACACACCGACGACCCCGGCGGCGGTGCCAACGCCGAGCGCGAACACGAACACGCCGAAGCCACCCGGGCCCGCGTGGAGGACCTGCTCGGAAAACGTCTGCCCCAGCGGGATCAGCATGCCCCCGCCGATGAGCCCACACGCCAGGCCCACGTTGACCGCCCGCACCACCGGAGTGATGAAGGCGTAGTGCCAGCCTTCCTTGACCTCCTTGAAGACCTGGCCGAGGTCGATCGAGCGGTCGTCGTGGGTGCGGATGTGGTCGCGGGGGATGGAGAGCCGATAGATGATCAGCGCCGCGGTCAGGTAGCAGACGACGTTGACGTAGAACGCCACCGCCTCCTGGCTGGTGCGCAGGGTGTCGAAGGCATCGATGCCGCCGAGCCACTCTGCCACCTCGGCGAGCAGGGCGAACAGGCCGGCCGCCAGGGGGAAGGTGCCGTAGGCAGCGGCCAGCCCGAGCGAGTTGGCCGTCGCCAGCTTCTCGACCGGCACCAGGTTGGGAACCGTCGCCTCCTTGGCCGGCGAGAAGAACAGCGTGGCCAGCTCGAGCACCAGCGAAGCGAACACGAGGCCGATGACCGAATCGACGAACGGCAGCGACGCCACCACCAGCGCCCTCACCAGCATCGAGGCGACCATCACCTGCTTGCGGTCCATCCGGTCGATCAGCACCCCGGCGCCCGCCGACAGGAAGAAGCCGGGAACGATGCGGGCGGCCATCACCAGGCCCACCGAAGCGCCCGGGGCGCCGGACCCGAGGCGATTGGCCAGGATCAGGATGGCCAGGAAGCCCAGCCAGTCGCCCAATGACGACAGCGCTTGGGCCAGCCACAGCCGGAAGAACGTGGTCGTCCCGAAGACCCGCTCGACGAACGAGGCGCCCTCACCGGGATGGTCGTGGAGGGCCCGGAGTGCCCCGACGACCTCGGACGGATCGTCGACGTCGTGGTCGCGCGCCTCCATCACAGGGAACGCTAGAGCGCTGCAGCCAGCAGGCAGTTGCTAGGACGCGGACTTCCTGGCCGGGGACGTCTTGGCGGCCGACTTCTTCGCCGCTGACTTCTTCGCCCCCGCCGTCTTCGTGGCCGCCTTCTTGGCGGCCGACTTCTTCGCCGCGGACTTCTTCGCGCCCGTCTTGCGGGCAGCCGCCTTCTTGCGCCCACGTGTCGACGGACCGGCCTCCCGCCGCGCCTGGAGCAGCTCCGCGCCGCGCTCCACGGTCAACGCCTCGACGCTGTCGCCCTCGCGCTCGCGCAGCGAGGCGTTGGTCTCGCCATCGGTCACGTACGGCCCATAGCGCCCGCTGCGGATCACCATCGGCTTGTCAGTCACGGGGTCTGTCCCCAGCTCACGCAGTGGTGCCGAAGCGGTTGCACGTCCCCGCCGCTTCGGCTCGGCGAACAACCGCACGGCTGCGTCGAGCGTGACCCTGAACAGCTCGTCCTCGGTCGCCAGGCTGCGGGTCTCGCTGCCGCGCCTGAGGTAGGGCCCGTAGCGTCCGTTGAGCGCCACGATCTCCTCCCCGGTGGCCGGGTCGGTGCCCACGGTGCGGGGGAGGCGCAGCAGGGCGAGCGCCTCCTCCAGAGCGATGGTCGACGGCGACATCGTCTTGAACAGCGACGCCATCTTGGGCTTGGTGCCCTCGGGAAGGGTCTCGGCGTCGCCTAGCTGCACATAGGGACCGTAGCGACCCGTCTTCACGTACAAGGGCAGCCCCGATTCGGGGTCGGTGCCCAGGGGTTCATCGCCCTTGGGCGCCGCCAGCAGGTCGAGTGCCCGGGCGACCGACAGCTCGTCGGGCGCGATGTCGGCGGGCAGCGACACCGTGTCGTCACCCCGTCTGATGTAGGGCCCATAGCGGCCGTTGCGGACGACGATGTCGTTGCCCTCGTCGTCCTTGCCCAAGGGGATGGCGTTGACGACCGCCGGATCGGCGTTGGCCATGGCGTGGTCGATCAGGCTCGTGAGCCCGGGCGTGCCGTTGCCGAACCAAAAGGCGTGGAGGAACGGCACGCGTGCCCGCCGGCCAGTGGCGATCTCGTCGAGGTCGTTCTCCATGCGAGCGGTGAACGAGTAGTCGACCTCCGCGCTGAAGTGGCCCTCGAGGAGGTTGACCACCGCGAACGCCGACCACGACGGCACCAGGGCCTGGCCCCGCTTCCAGACATAGCCCCGGTCCTGGATCGTCTGCATGATCGAGGCATAGGTCGACGGCCGCCCGATGCCCAGGTCCTCGAGCTTCTTGACCAGGGACGCCTCGGTGTAACGGGCGGGCGGCTGGGTCGTGTGCCCCACGGGCTCGAGGGCCGGGTCGGGAAGCCGCTGCCCGGCCACCAGGTTGGGGAGCAGTCGCTCGCGGTCGTCGAGATCGGCCTCGGGATCGTCGGAGCCCTCGACGTAGACCCGGAGGTATCCGGGGAACGTGATGGTCCGGCCCGACGCCGCCCACGCGGTGGCGGTGGCCTCGGGCAGCACGACCGGCGAGTCGGCGCCCACGGTCACGGTCACCGACAACGCCGCCTCGATCCGCACCGACACCGTCTTGCCCACGGCGTCGGCCATCTGCGACGCGAGAGTCCGCTTCCAGATCAGGTCGTAGAGGCGCAGGTCGGCCCCGCGCAGCTCGCCGTCGAGCTCGTCCGGCGTGCGCCAGCGATCCCCCGCCGGGCGGATCGCCTCGTGCGCCTCCTGGGCGTTCTTCACCTTGCCCCGGTACTGCCGGGGGGCGTCGGGCAGGAACCGGTCGCCGTACAGCTCGCGCACCTGGGTCCGGGCCGCCGCCAGGGCCTCGTTGGACAGCGTCACCGAGTCGGTGCGCATGTAGGTGATGTAGCCCCGCTCGTACAGGCCCTGGGCCGTCCGCATGACCTGGCCCGACGTCATGCCCAGCTTGCGCCCGCCCTCCTGCTGCAGGGTCGAGGTGACGAACGGCGCCTTGGGCGAGGAGCGGTAGGGCTTCTCGTCGACCGACGCCACCGTGAAGGGCGAGCCGTCGAGCGCCGCGACCAGCGCTCCGGCGGCGGACTCGTCGACGACCACCACGTCGTCACGGGCAACGCGACCCTGGCTGTCGAAGTCCTTGCCGGTGGCGACCCGGCTGCCGTCGAGTCCCACCAGCGTGGCGCCGAAGCCCGGGTCGGTGAAAAACGTCGCCTGCAGGTCCCAGTAGCCAGCGGCCACGAACGCCATGCGCTCGCGCTCCCGCTCGACCACCAGTCGCACGGCCGGGCTCTGCACGCGCCCGGCCGACAGCCCCGACGAAACCTTGCGCCACAGCACCTCGGACACCGGGTAGCCGAACAGCCGGTCGACGATGCGGCGCGCCTCCTGGGCGTCGACCAGGCCGGCGTGGATGTCCCGCGACTCCGCGACGGCATGCTCGATGGCCTGGCGGGTGATCTCGTGGAAGACCATCCGCCGCATGGGGACACGCGGCCGGAGGACCTCGGACAGGTGCCAGGCGATGGCCTCGCCCTCGCGGTCCTCGTCGGTGGCGAGGTAGAGCTCGTCGGCGTCCCTGAGGGCGGCCTTCAGGCGCCGGACCACGTCCTTCTTCGCCGGCGGCACGACATAGGTGGGCCTGAAGTCGTCGTCGATCGCCACGGCGAGGCCCTTGGGCTCGAGGTCACGGATCGCCCCGATGGAGGCCTCGACCAGGAAATCGTCGCCGAGGTAGCGAGCGATCGTGCGGGCCTTGGCCGGCGACTCGACGATGACGAGCGACGTGGACATCGGCGGACAGTTGAAAGGCACGGGCGAGCGACTGTCAAACACTTGCGGCCTGGCGGGTCAGCTTCCTCAGCGTCTGGCCGGGTGATTTCACGCCCGACTTCCTGTCCAAGTTCTGGGTGTACGGCATCACGATCGGCGGCTGGCCGCTCACCGCCTCTATGGAACATCCTCCCGCCGAGGGTATGATGCTCCTCATGGCGACGATCTCCTGGCGAGTCGATGAACTCGCGGCGCGGCGAGGCTGGGGGCCATCGCGGCTCGCCCAGGCGGCCGGTCTCGACGCGAAGACGGTGCGGCACATCCTCACCGGCCGGGCGACCCGGGTCGACCTCCAGACCATCGGCCGGCTCGCGGGCGCCCTCGGGGTCGAGCCCGGCGCGCTCTGGCGTACCGAGCCAGACCCGGCCGCAGCTTGGGACGAGACTGCCGGCGCCGCCGGTCAGGGCACCGACGACGAGCTTGTCGAAGCCCTCGAGGGGGGCCCGTGGTCGGAACGTACCGATCCCGCCCTCGAAAGAGCCACGCGCCGCGCGTGAGCCGCTGCTACCTCGACGCCAACTATCTCTACGTCCACCTGCGGTCGCCGCAGCAGACGTTGGCCGAGATCGAGGGTTGGCGCTCCCGCGTGCTAGAGGAGCTCGATGGCGACAGCGGCGTGGTCAGCGCGCTGGTCTTCGACGAGCTCGCCTACCGGTTGGTGCTGGCCTGGTTGCGCGACGACGGCGACCCTGACCCGCTATCGACGTACCGATCGCGCGCGACTGCGGTCATGCGGTCGATGCGTCGGCGCCTGACGACGACCTGGCGCGCGATCGACGACCTGCACCTGGAACTCCAAACGACCGATCTGGCGACGGTCGACCAGGCGAAGGGGCTGATGGCATCGCCGGGGCTCGCGCCACGCGACGCCTTCCACGCTGCCCACGCTCTGGGCGCCACCTGCGCGACGATCGTCAGCTCCGACCCTGCGTTCGACCGTGTCCGCGGCCTCACGCGCCTCGGACCCTGAAGTGAAGCGACCGGACCCTGCCTTCAGGCCGCCAGCAACAGGGCGTCGCCCTGGCCGCCGCCGCCGCACAGGGCGGCCGCACCGAGGCCGCCGCCGCGGCGCTTGAGCTCGAGCAGCAGGGAGAGGGCGAGGCGAGTGCCCGACATGCCGATCGGGTGACCGAGGGCGATGGCGCCACCGTTGACGTTGACCACGTCGTCGGTGATGCCGAGGTCCTCCATCGACGCCAGCCCCACGGCGGCAAACGCCTCGTTGAGCTCGAACAGGTCGACGTCCTCGACGACCCTGCCGGCCGACGCCAATGCCGCCAGGATCGCACGCGACGGCTGGGTGAGCAGCGACGGATCCGGGCCGGCCACCTGCCCGTAGCCGACGATCTCGCCCAGGGGCTCGGCGGCCCCGAGCCGCTCGGCCGCAGCCTTGGAGGCGACGATCACGGCGGCGGCGCCGTCGGAGATCTGCGAGGCGTTGCCGGCGGTGATGTTGCCCGCCTTGTCGAAGGCGGGGCGCAGCGCGGCCAGTGACTCGACCGTGGTGCCCGGCCGCACGCCCTCGTCGGTGTCGACGACCAGCGGGTCCCCGCGGCGTTGAGGCACCTCCACCGGGACGATCTCCTCGGCGAACCGGCCCTCCTTGATGGCGGCGGACGCCCGCTCGTGCGACTTGGCGGCAAGGTCGTCCTGGGGTTCGCGGGCGATGCCGGCCGAGGCGGCGTACTTCTCGGTGCCGGCACCCATCGCCACCTGGTCGAAGGCGCAGAACAGGCCGTCGTACATCATCGAGTCGACCACCGAGCGGTCACCCAGGCGGTAGCCCTCCCGGGCACCGGGCAGCAGGTAGGGCGCCTGCGTCATCGATTCCATGCCGCCGGCCACCACCACTTCCGCGGCCCCGGACTGGATCAGCAGGTCCGCGAGGAAGATCGCGTTGAGTCCCGACAGGCACACCTTGTTGACGGTCGTGGCGGGCACGGTCATGGGAACGCCGGCGTTGGCGGCGGCCTGCCGGGCGGCGATCTGGCCGGTGCCGGCCTGGAGCACCTGGCCCATGAACACGTAGTCGACCTCGTCGGGAGCGACGCCGGCCCGGTCGAGCGCGGCCTCGATGGCGAAGCCGCCGAGGTCGATGGCCTTGAAGCCGGCCAGGGCGCCCGAGAGCTTGCCGATCGGCGTACGGGCACCGGCGAGGATGACGGAACCAGCCATCTGGTGCTTCCCCCAAGGGTGGTCGGATGGAACGCGACCCAGGCTAGCTAGCGGTCCTCGGCGTCGTCGTAGTCGTCATCCCAGTCCGGGACATCGGGCGGGATGCGCATCCCGGCCGGCAGCTCGCGCTCGATCCGGGGTCGGGGCCGCGATGCGGTGCGCGCCGGTACCGGCGGTGCCGGCGGCGGTGGGGGTGGTGGCGGCGACGCTTGCGGACTGCTTCGAGGGAGGGGTGGTGCCCCGCGGCGGGGCCGCGCCGGGAGCGGCGGACGCGGCTCGTGCGGGGGTTCCGGTCGCGGCGGCGGCGAGACAAGTCGCTCACGCGCCCGCAGCGCCGGCAGCTCGATCAGCTCGGAGAGCTTCGCCGCGGCGGCGACGTCCGGCACCGGCCGCGGCGCGACATCCGAGCCCGGTCGTGGCACTACCTCCGGCACCGGCCGCGGCGCGACGTCCGGGCCCGGTCGTGGCGCTACCTCCGGCACCGGCCGCGCGACGTCCGGGCCTGGGCGGGGCGCCACTTCCGGCAACGGGTGTGAGCCGACGTCCGGCAACGGGTGTGGGGCGTCCTCGACGTCGTCGGCGGCAGCGGCCACCGGAGCTGGCATCTCCTCTGCGGGCGTCGGCACCCCGGCGGCCGACTCGCGACCGGCGGCGGTGCTTTCCTCGGGGGCGTCGCCGCGCTCGCCTTCGTCGGTCGCTCCGGCCAGCGACCAGCTGCCGTCGCCGATGGCCCAGTCGCGCCGCACGATCCGGGCCCGCTGCTCGAATGCCTCCGTGATGATGGTCTCCGCCTCGGAGCGGGCAGAGTCGACGATGACTCGAGCCTCACGCCGCGCGTCCACGCGCGCAGTGTCGACGATCGCCTGAGCCTCCCGGCGGGCGTCCGCGACGATCCGGTCGGCGCGGATGTCGGCCAACGACTCGGCCACGGTCGCCCGGGGGGCGGGGGCGGACTCACCGTGGGCCTGGTCCCCAGCGCCCCGGCCGGTGGCCTCCGGCTCCTCCGTCGGGGATCCCACCGCAGGAGCCGGGGCATGCACCTCGGGGTTGCTCACTTACGGCAGGCTAGCCGCCCGGCGGCCGTTGGAGCCCTCCCGTTACCCCACGGTAAGTTGCGGCGATGCGCCAGATCCTCGAGGCCATCCAGGGGGGCGCCTCGGGCGACGAGATCGCCGCGCTCCCCATCCCCGAGAGCTACCGGGCCGCGCACGTCCTGCGGGCCGAGCAAGAGATGTGGGCGGGGGTGCCATCGGAGAACAAGGATCCCCGCAAATCGCTGCACATCGGTGACGTCCCCACACCGGAGCTGGCGCCCGACGAGGTGTACCTGGCCGTCATGGCCAGCTCGATCAACTTCAACACGGTGTGGACCTCGATCTTCGAGCCGCTCCCGACCTTCGGGTTCCTCGACCGCCTGGCCCGCGAGTCGACGTGGGCCGCACGACACCAACAGGACTTCCACGTGGTCGGGTCCGACGCCTCGGGCGTGGTGCTACGGGTCGGCTCGGCGGTGCGCAACTGGGCGCCGGGCGACCGGGTGGCGGTTCACTGCAACTACGTCGACGACCAGGACCCGTCGGCGCACGACGACTCGATGCTCGCCGCCAACCAGCGCATATGGGGCTTCGAGTCCAACTATGGCGGGCTGGCCGAGCTGTCGATCGTCAAGGCCAACCAGCTCATGCCCAAGCCGGCGCACCTCACCTGGGAGGAGGCCGCGGTCAACGGCCTGTGCGCCTCGACCAGCTACCGCATGCTCGTCGGCCGCCACGCCGCTCGCATGAAGCAGGGCGACACCGTCTTCGTCTGGGGCGCCACCGGTGGCATCGGTGCCTACGCCACCCAACTGGTGCTAAACGGCGGCGGCACGCCCGTGGGCGTGGTGTCGAGCGGGGACCGGGCCCGGCTGCTCCGAGCCATGGGCTGCGAGCACGTCATCGACCGCAAGGCCGAGGGCTACAAGTTCTGGAAGGACGAACACAGCCAGGACGAGGGCGAGTGGCGCCGGCTGGGCAAGACGGTGCGATCGCTCGCCGGCGACGACCCCGACATCGTGTTCGAGCACCCGGGTCGCCAGACCATGGGCGCGTCGGTGTTCATCGCCAAGCGCGGCGGCACCATCGTCACCTGCGCCGCCACCAGTGGCTTCATGATCGAGTACGACAACCGCCACCTGTGGATGAAGCTCAAGAGGATCGTGTCGAGCCACTTCGCCAACTACCGGGAGGCGTGGGACATGAACCGGCTCATCGACAGGGGTGCCATCCAGCCGGTGATGTCGGCGGTCTACCCGCTGGACCAGGTGGGCGAGGCCGCGCGGGCTGTCCACCGCAACGAGTCGGAGGGCAAGCTCGGCGTGCTGTGCCTGGCACCCGAGGCTGGCCTCGGGATCACCGACCGCGACAAGCGCGACCGCATCGGCGAGGACCGGATCACCCTCTTCCAGCGGCACGCTCGAGGCGAGCTGTAGCCACCCCGCGGAAACCTGCCGCGATTCGGGGGGCTGGAGCCACCATTCCCGCGGCAGGATTCGAGGGTAGGTTCACAAGCGTGCTCCTCACCGAGATCGACCACGTTGCCATCGCCGTCTCGGACCTCGAGGCGGCCATCGCCTACTACCGCGACACGTTCGGCGCCGAGGTCGCGCACCGCGAGGTGGTCGACTCCGACGGCGTCGAGGAGGCGCTCTTGCGGGTGGCCGACAGCTACATCCAGCTGCTGACGCCGACTCGCGACGACTCACCGGTGGCCAGGTACCTCCAGAACCGCGGTGAGGGGCTGCACCACGTCGGCTACCGGGTGGACGACTGCGCGGCCGCACTCGAAGCCGTGAAGGCACAGGGCGGCCGGGTGATAGACGAGGCCCCCCGCCCGGGCAGCCGTGGGACCACAGTGGCCTTCGTGCACCCCAAGGGCGCGTTCGGCACCCTCATCGAGCTCGTGCAGGAATAGCGACGCGCATCGCCCACCGGCTTCGTCGCCAGCGCTAGCGTCTCGCCGGCTTCTCGCATCACGCAGAAGGAGGGGTATGGAAACCTTCGGTCAGGCCTACCCGGCAACGCTGGAGATCGACCGTGCGGAGCGGATCGCCAACTGGCGCCCGATCGTGCAGTGGCTGCTGGCGATCCCGCACTTCATCATCCTCTACGTGCTCGGGTTCGTCGCCGAGATCGTGGCGATCATCGGCTGGTTCGCCATCCTGTTCACCGGCAAGCTGCCCGAGGGGTTGGCGAACCTCGTGTGCCTGTACATCCGCTACAACAACCGCACCATCGCGTACGCGGGCTTCCTGCGGGAGGAGTACCCGCCCTTCGCCTTCGAGACGGTCGCCCCGGATCCAGGCACCTACCCGGCCGTTCGAACCGGATTCGTGAGCGAGCTCGAGAACCGCAACCGGCTCACGGTGGCTTTCCGGCTCATCCTCGTGATCCCGCAGCTGATCGTGCTCACCATCCTGGGCATCGCCGCCTGGGTTGCCTGGGTGATCGCCTTCTTCGCCGTGCTGTTCACGGGGCGCTGGCCGGAGGGGCTGCGCACGTTCGTCGTGGGCGTCATGCGCTGGAGCACCCGGGTCAGCGCCTACCTCTACCTGCTCACCGACGAGTACCCGCCGTTCAGCCTCGACTGATCCAGCACGCGCGCCGGTGGCCGGGTCGTCGACCCGGCCACCGCGCTGGTTGGGTTCGACCGGGATCAGCCCGCCGGGGGCACCATCACGTGATCGATCAGGTGGACGGTGGCGTTGGCGGTCTGGATGTCGGGCACGACGACCGTCGCCTGCCCGCCGCCGACGGTGATCGTGTCGCCGTCGGACTCGACCGGGAGCACCGCACCGGTGAAGGTCTCGAGCTCACCGGTGTTGGCCAGGTCCTCGGACAACAGTCGCTGGCCCGCCACAACGTGGAAGCCGAGCACCTGCGCCAACAGCCCGGTCGGATCGGCGAGCGCCGCATCGAGCGTCGCCGGGTCCAGCCCCGCGAAGGCGCAGTCCGTGGGCGCGAAGACCGTGACGGCGTCGGCCGAGTTGAGCGTGTCGACCAGATCGGCCTCGGCCACGGCTGTCACCAGCGTGGTGAGCACCGGGTTGCTCGACGCCGCGGTGGCGACCGGGTCGTCGGTCATTCCTGAGAGCGTGCCCTCGTCGGGACCGCTCTCCACCGCCTCGACCAGGCCAGCGGCATCGCAGATCGTGGCCGGATCGGTGGCGCCGGGCGTGTCGCCGGCGGCGTCGGGCGCAGGGGACTCGACGGGTGCGGGCTCGTCGGCGCTGGCGTTGCTGTCGTCGCCGTCGGAGCAGGCGGCCGCCGCGAGTGACAGGCCGACGACGAGCGCCAGGGCACCTCGTAGCTTTCGGGTAGGGCGCATTTTGCTTGTCCTTCCTAGGGGGATTGGGGTGGGGGGTGGGGAGATCACTCGACGGTGACGACCAGGGACATCCAGCCGCTGGCCCCGTCGGGCACGATGTCGGCCCGCGTCTCGGTCTGGGCCTCGCCGCTGCCGTCGACGGCGCGGACGGTGAGCGTGTGGCGTCCGGGGACTGCGTCCCAGTCGAAGCGCCACTGGCGCCACGAGTCGCGGTTGAGGGCCGCGGCGAGCCGGGCGGGAGCGAAGGGCCCGTCGTCGACCCGCACCTCGACGGCCTCGATGCCTCGGGTCTGCGCCCATGCCACGCCGCCGACGGCGACGGGCCCGGCGGCGACCCGCTCGAGGCTGCGCGGCGTGTCGATCCGGGCCATCGTCTTGATTGGCGCCCGATCGGCGTAGCCCCGGCGCACCCAGTACTGGTCGAAGGCGTCGAAGGTGGTGACCTCGAGCTCGGTCAGCCACTTCGTCGACCCGATGTAGCCGTAGAGGCCCGGGGTGACCAGGCGGGCCGGGAACCCGTGCTCGAGGGGCAGCGGCTCGCCGTTCATCCCCACGGCGACGATGCACTCCCGGTCGTAGGCCGCCGACAACGGGAACCCACACGTGTAGCCGTCGACCGCCCGGCCCACGAGCTGGTCGGCACCGGCACGCGGACGCGCCTGGTCCAGCAGCTCGCGGGTGACGACGCCGAGCCAGCGGGCGTGGCCGACGAGATCACCACCGACCGGGTTGGAGATGCACGTCATCGTGATGTCGGCCTCGATCAGGTCGCGGTCCAGCAACTCGTCGAAGGTCAGTTCGAACGGCTCGTCGACCATCCCGGTGACGGCCAGCGCCCAGTCCTCGGCCCGGACCTGGGGAACGACGAGGGCGGTGTCAACCCGGTAGAAGTCGGCGTTGGGCGTGACGAACGGGGCCACACCGGGTACGCCGATTTCCACACCCGTCCGCGCCGGCGGGAGCGGTGGACCCGGGCGGGTCGCGGACGGGAGCACTACGTTGGCGCGCGATTCGGCGGCGCTGAAGCGGCTGCGGAGCGCCCGGCCGCCGGCGGCCGCGAAGGCACCGGCGGCGGCGACCGCCGCCGTCATCCCCAGGAAGGCTCGGCGCGACGCCACACCGCCGCGCATCGGCATCGCGGCGACTGATGCTGCGGGTGCTGCCGGCGGCATGACACCGTTGCCCGCCGCGCTCGGCGGGCTCGCTCTCCGACCCGGCGCGCGCGACACCAGCGACCCGAGGCACACCACGCCGACCAGGCCGGCGACCACGCTCGGCAAGCCGGCGGTGAGCGATGCCTGGGGCCCGGCGGCCGATGCCAGGACGCCCACGGCGGCGAACGCGGCCAGCCCCAGGGCACCTACGCTGGGCTGCCGGCGGGCCACGACGCCCAGGACGATCCCGAAGACGGCGGAGAACGCCAGGATCCCGATGACCAGCGCGAGCTTGTCGTTCCTGCCGAAGGTCTCGATGGCCAAGCGCTCGAGCGATCGGGGAACCCGACCGATGACCTCGCCGGCCACCGCCTCGACCGGCGATGCCAGGCCGTCGTCGATCCCCGCGATCAGCTCACCGGCGCCGAGCGCGGCACCGGCCGAGACCAGGCCGGCCAGAGCGGCGGCCGGGGCGCCGGCCGCCGCCACCGCCGTCCCGGCGCCGTTCGTCGCCCGCGGGCCCGGGAGTCCGAGGCGCCGGGCCGCCGCCCGGGATGTGTCCATCCGTTCCATGCGCGGCGTATCCGGCGCCGCAGCCCCACACGGATGTCCGGCGCGGGGCGAATGGCGTCAGGCGGGACGAACGACCGCGCCGGATGCGACGACGGGCCCAGCAGGCGTGGTCGATCCGCCGGCTGGTTCCTCGCTGATCGCCAGCTTTGCCGTCTCCGCCGGCAGGGTGACGGGCACGGCCTCGTCATGGCCGTCGCCGAGGAGGCCCAGCGACACCGGCCGGGGCCCGTCGATGGACCAGAGCTGGTAGGCGCGCCCGGTCGACAGCGGTGGCAGCTCCTCGAGGACCAGCACGTCGCCGTCATCGTTCGTCACTACCCGGGCGACGTCGGCGCCCTCCGCGTCGGCGAGCACGGCGACGGTCGGCCCGTCGATGGACACACCGGCCAAGGTGCCGGAGCCGTTGCCGTCGTTGCCCAACTGGGTCCCGACGCCCACGCCTACGACGGCCACTACGGCAGCCGCAGCGGCCAGCACGGCCAGGCGGCGCCGCAGCCCCCGACGCCGGGCGGACTGGTCCTGGTTCGCCGGGGCAGGGCCGACCGGGCGCAGCGGAGCCCCGTTCATCGGGGCGGCCTCGCTGCGGATCTGCGATTGAACCGCATCCCACAACGCCAGTGGGGGCCCGTCCTCGACCAGCGCCCCGAGGGCCTCTTCGTGCGCCGCCAGCTCCCGCCGGCACGAGGCGCACACGGCGAGGTGCGCCTCGAGCTCCTCGACCTCGTCGCCCTCGAGCGCGTCGACGGCGTAGAGCGCCAAGTCGTCGAGGGGATGCCGTTCGCTGCGCTGGCGTCCGGTCACGGGGCTCACAATGTCACCCCCTCGGCCTCCAGCAGGCGCCGCAATCCCTCCAGGCCGCGACGGATGCGGCTCTTCACCGTTCCCTCGGGGGCCCCGAGCAGCGCGGCGGTCTCGCGGTAGCTGTGGCCGCCGAAGTACGCGAGCACGATGGCGTCGCGGTCGTCGGCCGCCAGGCGGTCGAGCGCGCGGCGCACATGGTCGGCGAGCGAGGCGAGCAAGCTGGCGGCCTCGACATCGCCCGAGGGCGGTGGGGTGGGAGCCATCCGCGCCGCCCGCTCCTGGCGGCGCTGGCGCGCCGTCTCGGACCGCACGACATCGACGGCTCGTGCGTGCGCCTGGGCCACGAGCCAGGACCGAAGCTTGCCCCGCTGGGGGTCGAAGCGCTCGGGGCGCCTCCAGAGGTCGACGAACACGGTCTGGCACACGTCCTCGGCCGACGCCCGGTCGCCGCAGACCCGCTGCGCCACGGCCCACACCGCCCCGCTGTACCGGCGGTAGACCTCGGCCACGGCCTGCTCGTCGCCGTCGGCAACTGCGGCCACCAGGTCGGGATCGCTCGCCGAGGCGGCCGCACCTGCGTGTGACGTCATCACGACTCCAGCCATTTGCGAACCAGGAGACTTCGTGGCGCCGGACATGCCGCCCGTAGTTCGACGCCGACCCGCCGCACGGATGACACCAACGCTGTTCGCGCGGAATGCGGTTGGTGTGTGCGCGGACAGCCGCCAGGATGGTCGGCCATGTTGTCGGTCCGCGGGCTCACGGTCGAGGTCGGCGGCACCCTCGTGGTCGAGGGCGCCGCCCTGACCGTGCGCGCCGGCGACAGCATCGGCCTGGTGGGACGGAATGGCGCCGGCAAGACGTCGCTGCTCAAGGTCCTCGGCGGCATGGCGGAGCCCAAGACCGGCGTCATCCAGCGGCCGGACGCGTTCGGCTACCTGCCGCAGGACCCGCACCTGGACCAGATTCCCGCGCACGTCACCGCCCTCACGCACGTGCTCGGCGGGCGGGACCTCGACACCCTCGCCGCCCGGCTCGAGGAGCTGCGGCTCAAGATGGAGGCCCAACCCGGCGAAGGCAGGCTGGTCGAAAAGTGGAGCCGGGCACACGACCGGTTCGAGCACGAGGGCGGCTACGCCGCCGAGGCCGAGGCCAAGCGGCTCCTCGCCGGCCTCGGCCTGCGCCAGGACCGGACCCACATGCCCATCACCGTGCTCTCGGGCGGCGAGCGCCGGAGGGTGGAACTAGCCCGGATCCTGTTCGCGGGCAGCGAGTTGCTCCTGCTCGACGAGCCCACCAACCATCTCGACAACGACGCCCGGGAGTGGCTGTTCGGCTTCCTGCGGTCCTACCGCGGCTCGCTCGTCATGATCAGCCACGACCTCGAACTGCTCGACGAGTCGATCACCCGGGTCCTGCACCTCGACCGGCCGGGCGAGGCCGACGTCGGCGAGCTGACCGAGTACAAGGGCACCTACACGCAGTACAAGGTCGCACGGGCTCGCGACGAGGAGCGCCGGGCCAAGATCGCGTCTCGGCAGCAGGCCGAAATAGCTCGGCTGCAGACACTGGTCGACCGCTGGGGCGCCAAGGCCTCGAAGGCCAGCTTCGCCAACGCCCTAGAGACCCGCATCGCCCGCATCCGTAACGAGGCGGTCGACGCGCCCACCGCGCGGCGGGGCCTGCGCCTCCGGCTCCCCGAGCCGCCACCCTGCGGCCGCACGGCGCTGACCGTGGCGGCGCTGTCCAAGGGCTACGGCGGCGGTCCTCCCGTGTTCGACGACGTGGCATTCGACGTCGGCCGCGGCGAGCGGCTGCTGGTCCTCGGTCTCAACGGCGCCGGAAAGACCAGCCTGCTGCGCATCTTGGCGGGCACGTCGGAGCCCGACAGCGGCGTGGTCACGACGGGCTACCAGGTCACCGTCGGCTACTACGCCCAGGAGCACGAGGGCATCCGCGCCGGCGCGTCTCTGTTCGAGCACATGAGCGGGGCCGCGCCCCACCTCGACCACCAGATGCGGCGCCGCTTGCTGGGCACGTTCGGGCTGTCGGGCGACAAGGTGTTCCAG
Organism: Acidimicrobiales bacterium; assembly: GCA_035697145.1. Classification (GTDB taxonomy): domain Bacteria; phylum Actinomycetota; class Acidimicrobiia; order Acidimicrobiales; family VFJN01; genus DASQUK01. Next base: position 24,262 of record DASSDL010000234.1, on the reverse strand, counting down.
GACGCCGCCACGCTCTCGGGCGGCGAGAAGACCAAGCTGGCCTTGTCGTTGCTGGTAGCGGGTCGCCACAACCTGTTGCTGCTCGACGAGCCCACCAACAACCTCGACCCACCCTCGCGCGAGGCGGTGGCGGCGGCGCTGGCCAGCTGGGCGGGCACGATGGTGATCGTCAGCCATGACACCGGCTTCGTGCGTGACCTGGCGCCCGACCGGGTGTTGCTGATGCCCGAGGGCGACATCGACTTCTGGTCGGACGATCTGCTCGACCTGGTAGAGCTCGCGTAGGTCTCGCGTCGTTCAGTCGCAATCGGCCCGGACCACCCGCAGGTGCGGGCCACCCCCGTCCCGACGATCCGCGAAGATCGGCGCCCGGGACCCGGACCGGCGGAGGTTGACCACGATTGCGTCGCCGGTGGTGACGACGATGCGACGGGTGGTCAGCTGGGTGTGGGGATCCGTTGCATGCTCGGAGTGCAGCAGGCCACCCCGGTTGGGATGACAGGTAAGCCGCTACGGTTCGCTTGTCATGCAGGTCCACTTGGTCGACGGCACGTACGAGCTGTTCCGCTACCACTTCGCACCCAACAACCGCGACCTCCACCGCGGCGCCACGGTCGGCGTGCTGACCACGTTGTTGCAGCTCGTCGCCGACGGCGCGACCCATGTGGGCGTCGCCACCGACCACGTCATCGAGTCGTTCCGCAACGACCTGTGGCCGGGATACAAGACCTCGGCCGGCATGCCGCGCGAGCTGCTGGCGCAGTTCCCGGTCGTCGAGGACGCGATGGCGGCGGCCGGCTTCGTGGTGTGGCCGCAGGTCGAGTTGGAGGCCGACGACGGACTGGCAACGGCGGCGGTCATGGCCGCCGCCGACGACCGCGTCGAGCAGGTGGTGATCTGCACGCCCGACAAGGACCTCGGACAGTGCGTCGGCGGCAAGGTGGTGCAACTCGACCGGCGCAAGCGCGTGGTACTGGATGCCGCCGGGGTGGAGGAGCGGCTGGGGGTGCCGCCGCCCTCGATCCCGGACCTGCTGGCCCTCGTGGGCGACTCGGCCGACGGCTTCCCGGGGTTGCCGGGGTGGGGTGCCAAGTCGGCCGCCGCTGTGCTGCGGCGTTGGGGGCACCTCGAGTCGATCCCCGCCGACCCCGTCAGCTGGGACTCGGGGGTGCGCGGCGCCGCCAAGCTCAACGCCGTCCTGCGCGACCAGTTCGAGCTGGCACTGCTGTTCCGCCGGATCGCCACGGTGGAGACCGACGCCCCCGTCAGCGACAGTGTCGACGAACTGCGCTGGGTCGGCCCGGCAGACCCCGCGGCGTTCCAGGAGCTGTGCGAGCGGCTCGACGCCCGCCGTCTGCGAGAGCGGATGGCGCAGGTCACCGACCTGGTGGCGTCGCGCTCCTAGTCGGCGGGCGCCGTCACATCATGGGATCGGCAATGTCCAGCGCCGCCAGCTTGTCGGGATTGACCACGCTGTAGAGGGCGGCGATGGCGCCGTCGTCCACGTGCGCTGTCAGCGTCAGGACCCAGCGGCCGCCCGCGGTGACAACTACGCCGGGCTCGCCGTTGACGACGGCGGACTCGATGGTGAGGTCCAGGCTCGCCAGCCGCCGGGCCATGTTGACCAGGAACCTGGCCACGCGCTCGCGGCCGACCACCGGCCGGCGAGCGGCATGCGTCCGCGGGCCGCCGTCGCTGACCAGCACCGCATCCTCGGCGAGGAGCGAGAGCACACGGTCCACGTCGCCCGCGGTCAGGGCCGCCAGCAGCTCGCCGACCATGCTGTCCGCGCCGTCGGGAACCTCGTGCCGAGGCGCACCCTCCCGTATGCGGCTGCGGGCACGGCTGGAGATCTGGCGGCAAGCCTCGGGGCTGCGGTCGACGGCCTTGCCGATCTCCGCGAACGGCACGTCGAACACGTCGGACATCAGGAACACCACCCGTTCCAGCGGCGCGAGCGTTTCCAGCATCCGGAGGAACCCGAAGGTCACCGACTCGGCCAGCTCCGAAGCGGCGGCGGGATCGTCGACCGCCCCTGGGTTGATCATGGTGCCGAAGACCGGTTCCGGGAGCCACGGGCCGACGTAGCTCTCACGGCGGTGGCGGGCAGAGCGCAGGTGGTCGAGGGCCATGCGGGCCACGACCCGAGTCAGCCAGGCGGCAGGGTTGTCGATCGTGGCGCCATCGGTGCGCCGGGCCCGCAACCAAGCCTCCTGGACGATGTCTTCCGCCTCGACGCGCGACCCCGTGATCCGGTACGCGAGGCCGACGAGCAACGGCCGCTCCGCCACCAAGGCGGCGAGGAGCGGGTCGTCAGCATGATCGTGGGTGCCGGCGCGCTCGGCGAGGCCGTTGGGGTCGGTCGGCGCCGCCCCGGGATGCGGGCGAGGTCCCATCTTCCGCGAGTGTCGCGCCGCAGGCCGCGTCCGGCCCCGGTCATCTGTCACGACGCTCTCCCCACGACCGGGTCGCGCTCTAGCGCCGCGACCGCGAGCCGGCCCGCATCCTCGCCGCTGGCCAGCGCGGCGTCGGCGAGGTGGCCCCGTGGTCCGACCCAGTCGCCGGCTACCAGCACACCGTCATGGCCGGTGGCGCCCACGTCGACCCGTCCCGCCAGGCCGACACCCGGCACGGGCACGGCACCGACCACGGTCATCCGGTGGAGGTAGCGGACGTGGGCGGCGGCGGTGGGGTCGATGCCGGCGACGCGGGCGTGCTCGATGAGCTCCGCCCGCGCGGCGTCGGGCGACGGGTCCTCGTCGGGCCTCAGATAGCGCAGGCCGTGGACCACCGACCCACCCGGCGGTGCCAATGCCGCCGGCGGGCAGTGGCGGATCAGGTACAGCGGCCGGTCCAGTCCCAGCAGCACGGTCATGTCGGGCGGCGAGGCGAACCCGATGTCCAGGCAGGCTGCCCGGGCCGGCGCCCCGAGGTCATTCCATGCCGGCGGACGGTCGGGCAACAAGGCCGCGCAAGCCGCCGGCGTGCCGGCGGCGATCACCGCCCGCCGAGCCAGCAGTGTGCCGCCGTCCGAGATGGCGCCACTCTCGTCGTCGCGGTCATGGGAGGCGCCGTTGGCGGCGACCGCCACCCGGACCCTGCCACCGTCGGGCGCCACCAGCCGCACCCGCGCCCCGGCATGAATCTCCGCCCCCCGGCGGCGGGCGGCGCCGGCGAGCCCGTCGACCATCGTCGACCAGCCACCGTGGAGGTACTCGACACCATCTTGCAGGGCCATCTGGATCTGCGCCGCCACCAGGTCGGCAGACACACCGGCCATGTCGACCACGTACGTGGCCGTGCGGGCGAGCATCTCGGCGAACTCCCGGGCGCCGCCGGCGAGGCCCAGCTCGTCGAACCACGCCGCCGCCGAGCGGTCGGCCAGCGTCGCGGGCTTCCAGCGGGGCGCGCCGGTGAAGACCCTGGCGATCCTGGCCTTGTCCCCCGTCGTGAGCATGCGGCTGCGCGCGATGCCCGCGGGTCGAAGCCCGAGTGCACCGACACGCTCACCGCGGCGCACGCGAGCACCGTCAAGGATCGGCGAGGCACCACGGACCCTCACACCGAGGCGCTCGAGAACACCCCGGCCGGAGCCGGCCCTGAAGAAGGCGTGGGCACCCCGGTTGAACCGGTAGCCGTTCAGCTCGTCGGTGCTGGCGCGGCCACCGGGACGCTGGCCGTCCAGGACCAGGACCGAGGCTCCCGTCCCGGCCGCGGTTGCGGCCGCGGCAAGGCCGGCCAGGCCCGCGCCCACCACGATCACGTCCCAGTGCCTCTCCATCGTGTGACTCCTCGATCGGCTGTGCCCGTCACCACCCCGACGATGCAGCCACCCGATCTGTGACGGCGCGGGAAATGCATGCGCGCCAGGCGGCGGGGGGTTTGGGGGGCAGAGGCTCCGCCGGAGCCCCCCACCGTCGCTCGATCCGGCTCTGCCGGTCGAGCGACCGGCAAAACGACGCCGCCGCAAGGCGGCGGCCAAACTCTCTCGATTCGCAACCTCCGGTTGCGAATCGAAACTCAGCCGTTCTTGGGGAGGTCCCGGAACGGCGTGTTCTTGTCGAAGCCCGGTTCCTTGGGCAGCCCGAGGACGCGCTCGCCGATGATGTTGCGCTGCACCTGGTCGGTGCCGCCATAGATGGGCGGGCCCTGGGCGAACAGCGCCATCTCGGTTACGCCGCTCAGGAACGCCAGCCCGGTCGCCTCGTCGAGGGCCTTGCGGGCGTCGGGGTCGTAGCCGTGCAGCGTGCCGTACGGGCCGGCGATCTCGAGCCCGAGGTCGCGGGAGAGCCGCACGATGTTGCTCATCGTGAGCTTGGCGATGTTGGGCAGGCCCGGGATGTCCCCGCCCGCCGCCTTGGCCGCCTTCAGCCGCAGGTTGTTGAAGCGGGCCACCTCGCTGAACGTATGGAGCTGCATCAGCCTCTGGCGGACGCTCGGGTCGGCGGCCTTGCCGCTGGCCTGCGCGAGGCGGGTGAGCGTCCTGGAGGAGGCGCCGAACAACGTCCCGCCGCCTCCACCCCTGCGGCCGCCCGTGGCCACGAAGTCGCCGGCACGTCGCTCGAGGTCACCGGCCACGGTCCCGGGCGAGGCCAGCGACGCCGCCGCCGAGCCTCCACCGGCGCCAAGGCTCGTGCGCTCGAACATGAGCGTGGTGTTGGCCACCCGCCAGCCACCGTTGAGCCCGCCGATGATGGCGTCGCCGTTGACCCGGGCACCGCTGAGGAAGACCTCGTTGAACAGCGACCGGCCCGTCATCTCCCGCAGCGGGCGGACATCGACGCCGGGCTGGTGCATGTCGATGACGAAGTACGTGATGCCGGCATGCTTGGGCTGGTCGGGATCGGTACGGGCGATGAGCATCGCCAGGTCGGCGACTTGGCCGCCGGACGTCCACACCTTCTGGCCCTCGACGATCCACTCCTCGCCGTCCTTCTCTGCGCGGCACTGCAGGCCGGCCAGATCGGAACCGGCGCCTGGCTCGCTGAAGAGCTGGCACCAGGCCCGCTGCCCGGTGACGATGTCACGCAGGTAGCGCTGCTTCTGCTCGTCGGCGCCGTGCACCAGGATCGTGGGGCCGGCCAGCATGAGGCCCAGGCCCCCCGGCGCCGGCAGGGCGCCGAAATCGGCGATGGCCTGCTGGACGCGGTTGCCCTCGTCGCGACTGAGGTCCTTGCCGAACCACTCGGTGGGCCACGTGGGGACTCCCCAGCCCGAGGTGCCGAGGCGCTCCCACCACTCGACGACGGGTAGGTCCGGGTCCCAGTTGGTGGCCAGCCAGTCCTTGACCTCGGCGACGATGTCTGGGCCCGCAGTAGTGCGTTCGGCCATGTCGGTCATGAACTCAAGCGCACCACGTCCTTGACCGGCGGGTCAAGCTGCTGTGCGCGCGAGCTCAGGGGCGCGCCGACGTGCCGAAGATGCTGGCCAGCTCGGCGGGTGCGACCGCCTCGAGCTGGTCGTAGCGGCACTCGGTCGGCGTCTTGTCGAGACGCCAGCGGACGAATCGGGCATTGTGCCGGAAGCGACCCGCCTGCAGGTGCTCGTAGCGGACCTCCACCACCCGCTCGATGCGCAGCGGCTCCCAGGAGAGGTCCTTGGCGGCATTCCAGCGGCTGGGCGCGCCCGGCATCCTTTGGCCGGCCTCGTGCGCCTCGGCGAGCGCCCACTCCCGCCACGGGTGCCCCTCGAGGGCGTTGTCGCGCAGCGGCTCGAGCTCGCCCACCAGCTGCGACCGCAGGCCGGCCGCGAACGACGACGCCACGCCGACGTGGTGCAACGTGTCCTTGTCGTCGTAGAGGCCGAGGAGGAGCGAGCCGATGCCCTCGCCGTCCTTGTGCCAACGGAACCCGGCCACCGCGCAGTCGGCCGTCCGTTGGTGCTTGACCTTGAACATGTCGCGCTTGTCCTGGCGGTACGGCCCGTCGGCGGGCTTCGCCATCACGCCGTCGAAGCCCGCACCCTCGAAGCGGCGGAACCAATCCTCGGCCAGGTCGGCGTCGGCGGTGACGGGCGTGAGGTACACGGGGTCGCGATCGCTGCTGCCGCTGAGCACGCTCTCGAGCAGCCGGCGGCGCTCTGAAAACGGTTCCCCGCTGAGGTCGCGATCACCGAGCGCGAGCAGGTCGAACGCCACGAACGAGGCCGGCGTCTGCTCGGCCAACATGTTCACCCGGGAGGCCGCCGGGTGGAGCCTGAGCTGCAGCCCGTCGAAGTCGAGCCCGGTGCCCGTCACCACCACCAGCTCGCCGTCGACCACGCATTGCTCGGGCAGCGCCGCCCGCAGGGGCGCCAGCATCTCGGGGAAGTAGCGGGTCAGCGGCCGGTCGTTGCGGCTCCCCAGCTCGATCTCGTCGCCGTCCCGGAAGACGATGCAACGGAAGCCGTCCCACTTCGGCTCGTACAGCAGCCCCGGATCACGGGGCAGCTCGTACACGGCCTTGGCCAGCATCGGTTTCACGGGCGGCATGACGGGGAGGCGCACACTGGGCAGGGTAGGGGACCGTGGCGGCCGCGGACGCCACTGGCCGGTCAACCGTCCCCACGTAGGACCGCGTCCGGGCGGGTTATGCCGCCCGCCGTGCCGGTGGTCGAGCAGCCGATCTTCACCGGCTGATCTCCCGCCGGCGGAACGACAGCTCTGCCGGCGGCACCCGACTTGAGCGCAGCCCCGCGCCGGGCGCGGGGCTGCGTCGCGACCGGCGGCCGAGGTGGGCAGCGGTCAGGCCGTGATGTGAACCGGGGTGCCGAGCGGCAGCACCGGGACTAGCTCGAGGATCGCCTCGTTGCGCAGGCGGATTCAGCCGGGGCTGACATCCGTGCCGATCGCCTCGGGCTGATTTGTCCCGTGGATGCCGATCACCCCGTCGCCGCCCTTGAACTCGTCGAGCACGTTGGAGAAGCCCGACAACCCGTCGGCGTACGGCCCGTAGGGGCCGTTGGGGTCGGGAGGCTGCAACAGCTCTGACCCAGCCGATCGACCCGTTGGGCCGCACCGGCAGGTAGACGTTCAGCCAGTCGCCGTGCCGCTCCTTCACCAGGACGACCAGCGGCGCCCCGTTCTCGTTGGGGTTGTCGAGAGACATCGCCGGCTCACCGTCGGCTGCAGCCCCGAAGATCGGCATGGAGGCGGGTCTGGCTTGCGCGACGAACGACGTAGCGCTCGCCGCGGGCGCAGCAGGAGCGGTGGTGTCCGGCGTGGTGGTTGTCGTCGTCGTCGCGCGGGCCGTGCGGGGACGGTCACGGCGCAGCGCCGAGGCGCTTTCGTCGTTCCCAGAGCCTCCGCCACACGCCACAAACGTCAGCGCCAGCGAGGCTGCGAGGCAGCCAGCAATCCAGCGAGATGTGCGCCCAGCCACGGCGTGCGACCGTGGTCCAGCCCCCGGCCCAGGAACCGGACACGCCCACCCGGAACTTCGACGAGGCGGTCCCGGGGCGCCATCGGGCCAATTTCGGAGGCGTCAACCCCGCCACTAGCGTTTGCGCACATGGCCGACCACCCGATGAGCGAGCGGCTCGCCGACCTCGAGAAGCGCAAGGAAGAGGCGCTCGCTCCCGGCACCGACGTCGCGCGCCAGCGTCAGCACGACCGTGGGAAGCTCCTGGCCCGCGAGCGGATCGACGTGCTGCTCGACCCCGGTTCGTTCCACGAGCTGGATCTGCTGGCCCGCCGCCCCTCCGACTCCGGGTTCGACGACCGGCCCTATACCGACGGCGTCATCTGTGGCTGGGGCACGGTGGACGGGCGCAAGGTGTTCGTGTTCTCCCAGGACTTCACGGTGTTCGGCGGCGCCCTGGGCGAGGTGTTCGCCGACAAGATCCACAAGCTGATGGACCTGGCGCTCAAGGTCGGCGCCCCGGTCGTCGGCCTCAACGACGGTGCCGGCGCCCGCATTCAGGAGGGCGTCGTCAGCCTCGACAGCTACGGCGGCATCTTCTACCGCAACGTGCAGTCCTCGGGGGTCGTCCCCCAGATCAGCGTGATCATGGGGCCGTGTGCCGGCGGCGCCGTCTACTCCCCGGCCATGACCGACTTCGTGTTCATGGTCGAGGACACGTCCTACATGTTCATCACGGGGCCCGACGTGGTGAAGACCGTGACGGGCGAGACGGTCACCCAGCAGGAGCTGGGGGGCGCCATCGCCCACGCCTCGCGGTCCGGCGTGTGCCAGTTCACCTCCGCCGACGACAGCGCCTGCCTGGAGGACGTCCGCTACCTGCTGGGATTCCTGCCGTCCAACAACCTCGAAGAGCCACCGGTCGTCGCCAGCGACGACGACCCGACGCGCCTCTGCCCCGAGCTGCACGACATCATCCCGGCGTCGTCCAACCAGCCCTACGACATGCACAAGGTGGTCGAGGCGGTCGTCGACGGCGGCGAGTACTTCGAGTACGCGCGGCGCTGGGCGCCCAACATCATGTGCGCCTACGCCCGGCTCGACGGGCGGGTGGTCGGCATCGTCGGCAACCAGCCCATGCACCTCGCCGGCGTGCTGGACATCGAGTCGTCGGAGAAGGCGGCCCGGTTCGTGCGCACGTGCGACGCGTTCAACATCCCGCTGGTGTCGTTCGTCGACGTGCCCGGTTTCCTGCCCGGCGTCGACCAGGAGCACGGCGGCATCATCCGCCACGGCGCCAAGCTGCTCTACGCCTTCTGCGAGGCCACGGTCCCCCGCATCCAGGTCGTGACCCGCAAGGCGTACGGCGGTGCCTACGTGGTGATGAACTCCAAGTCGATCGGCGCCGATCTCGCGTATGCGTGGCCCTCGGGCGAGCTGGCCGTGATGGGGCCGCAGGGCGCGGTCGAGATCGCCTACCGCCGTGAGATCGAGGCCGCGACCGACCCCGAGTCCCGCAAGGCCGAACTGGTGGAGGAGTACACCGACCGCTTCGCCAACCCCTACCAGGCGGCGGAACGCGGCTACGTCGACGACGTCATCGACCCCGCCGACACCCGCGTCAAGCTCATCGCCGGGCTCGACCTCCTGCGCTCCAAGCGGGAGGACCTCCCCAAGCGCAAGCACGGCAACGTACCCCTCTGATGCGGGGCTTCGACCCGAGCCCTCAGGTGGCCGTCGCCCGTGGCGGCGAGCCCACTGACGAGGAGCTGGCCGCAATGGTCGCCGCCATCGAGGTGACCTGGCCCCGCCCCGTTGCCGCCCCCGGCGCCGAGCTGCCTCGATGGCGGTTCTCCGGCCGGTGGTGGACCAAGCCGGTGCCGCTCCGCCGGGTCCGGCCCTGGGCGCGCTGAGGCCGACCGACATGGACCTGACGACGGTCGCCGACGACGAAGCGGTGCTGCACGACGGCGCGGCGGTGCACCATTTCCCGGACCTGCGGCCCGACACCGACTACGACCGGGGCGGGCACAGCTTCCGAACGCTGCCCCGTCCCCCGGGCCAGCGGCTGGCGACCGTATGCACCGTCAACGACGTGCACTTCGGCGAGACGGAGTGCGGCGTCCTGAACGGCATCGACGACCACCCCATCTACACCACCGCGCCCGGCGAAGAGCCCTATCCGGAGCTGATGAGCCGGTGCGCCATCGCCGACATGAAGGCGATCCACCCCCACGTGGTGCTGGTCAAGGGCGACCTCACGTCGAGGGGCACCCGACCCGAGTACCAGGCGTTCCTCAACGCATACGGACCGGCGTTTGGCGAACGGCTCATCCACGTGCGCGGCAACCACGACGCCTACTACGGCGAGAACTTTGCGTCCCATGCCCCCATCGCCGTGACGCTGCCCGGCGTCATCCTGGCCGTGATCGACACGACCATCCCTGCCAAGGCGTCGGGGGGCGTGTCGACCGAGTCCCTGGAGTGGTTGGACCAGCTCGCGGCCGCGGCCGACCGGCCCGTGCTGCTCTTCGGACACCACCACGCCTGGAACCCGGATTCGCCGCAGCGGCCCGAGGGCTACTTCGGGATCAATCCCGACGACTCCGAGAAGCTCGTCGACGTGGTGGCCCGCCGCCCCCGGATCGCCGGCTACTTCGCCGGCCACACCCACCGCAATCGGGTGCGCCGGTTCTCGGCCACCGGCGACGTGCCATGGGTGGAGGTGGCGTGCGTCAAGGACTTCCCCGGGGCCTGGGCCGAGTACCGGGTCTACGAGGGGGGCATCCTCCAGGTCTTCCGGCGGATCTCGGCCCCCGAGGCGCTGGCCTGGAGCGAGAAGACGCGCGACCTCTACGCCGGGCTCTACGAGGTGTACGCCTTCGGGGCGCTCGGCGACCGCTGCTTCCCCATCGCCACGACCCGAACCTGAGGTGCCGGGACCTCTCGCCGACCACGACGGCGACGACCCGAGGCAATAGCGAACGTTGCCTGAGAGTCGAGGCAATGACGAACGGAGGCCGTAAGCCATTGCCTCAGGAGTCCCGGGCCGTAAGCCATTGCCTCGGGTCGGGTTGCGCCCCAGCGTTCACCGACGTGTTCATCTCCGGGTACGTGGAGGGCGTTACCGGCCGATGGCGTGCCGGCGGCGGAGACGCGTGCCGATCTCGGCGGCCGCCAGCGAGGCGGCGAACAGCACGATCAGCAGCACCTCGTCGCGGCCGCTCTCGATCTCCCACACGAAGTGCGGCTCGGTGATCGCGTAGCCGTACATGAGGCAGCCCACAGCCACCGAGCCGAGCCCCGCGTCCCGCCCACCCATGCGGCCGGACAGGAAGGCCACGACGACCAGCACCGGCACGGCGATCGGCGTGGGCACCCAGACCAACCCCAGCCCCACCAGGCCCGTGACCAAGGCGGCGCTGACGAGGTGGTCGGCATCGAATCGCTCGTACGGCATGGGACGCTCCGCTTCCATGACTCCGGCCTACATCCCCCGGGTCCCGAACGAGGATGCCTTCACGCGACCGATATGCCCGTCCACCCGATTTGACGCGTTGTTATCGCTCCCGGTGCGCCGTCGCCAGGTCGACGATGTCGCTCATGATGCGCACCAGCTCGAAGTCCTTGGGCGTGTAGACCGCCGCGACACCGGCGTCGAGCAGCGGCTGGCGATCCTCCTCGGGGATGATGCCGCCCACCACGACCGGTGCCTCCACGCCGCCGTCCCGCACCAAGCGGACCACCTGTGGCACCAGGTCCAGGTGCGATCCCGAGAGGATCGACAGGCCGACCACGTCGACGTCTTCCTCCACCGCCACGGCCGCGATCTGCTCGGGGGTCAGGCGGATGCCCTGGTAGATCACCTCCAGGCCGGCATCCCGGGCCGCCACGGCGATCTGCTCCGCACCGTTGGAGTGACCATCGAGGCCCGGCTTCGCTACCAGCAGCCGAGGCGGGCCGCCGTGGAGCGCCTTCACCCGCTCGGCGATGGCCCGCAGCCCCGCCGAGCTATGCCCCCCCACGCCGACCGCGGCGCCCACGCCCGTGGGTGCCCGGTACTCGCCGAGCACCTCCCGCAGCGCACCCGCCCACTCCCCCGTGGTCCCACCGGCGTGGGCCAGGTCGACGGTCGCCGGCATGATGTTGTCGCCCGACTCGGCGGCCCCACGCAACTGGTCGAGCGAGCGCTTGACGGCGTCGTTGTCGCGCTCGGACCGCCACGCCTGCACCTCGGCGATGGTTCGTGCCTCCAGGGCCGGATCGACCCGGAGGATGTGGTCTTCGCCGTCACCCGCCAGCGCCGACCGGGCGGTCTCGGTGAAGCGGTTGACGCCGACCACGGTCAGCTCACCGTCCTCGATCCGTCGCAGGCGCTCGGCATGGCTCCGGACCAACCGGCCCTTGAGCTCGTCGATCGCCTCGAACGCGCCGCCCAGGGCCAGCACGTCGTCGAGCTCGGCGGTGGCCGACTCCGCCAGCTCTGCGCTGCGGGCCTCGACGACCTTCGACCCCTCGAACACGTCCGGGTACTCCAGCAGGTCGGTCTCATAGGCCAGGACCTGCTGCATGCGCAGCGCCCACTGCTGGTCCCACGGGCGGGGCAGGCCCAGGGCCTCGTTCCATGCCGGGAGCTGGATCGACCGGGCCCGGGCGTCGCGGCTCAGGGTCACCCCCAGCATCTCCAACACGATCCGCTGCACGTTGTTCTCGGGCTGCGCCTCGGTGAGCCCCAGGCTGTTGACCTGCACGCCGTAGCGGAAGCGCCGGGCCTTGGCGTCGCCGACGCCGTAGCGGTCGAGGCCGATGCGGTCCCACAGTTGCGTGAACGCCCGCATCTTGCAGGTTTCCTCGACGAACCGGATGCCCGAGTTGACGAAGAAGCTGATGGAGGCGAACACCGCCGGAAAGCGCTCCTCGGGCACCTGGCCGGACTCGCGGACGGCGTCGAGCACGCCCACCGCGGTGGCCAGGCTGTAGGCGATCTCCTGCGTCGGCGTGGCCCCCGCCTCCTGCAGGTGGTACGAGCACACGTTCATCGGGTTCCAGAGCGGGATCCACTCCGAGCAGAACGCCACCATGTCCACGATCAGCCGGCGCGACGGCAGCGGCGGGAAGATGTATGTCCCGCGGGACAGGTACTCCTTGACGATGTCGTTCTGGGTGGTACCCCGCAGCTCCCTCGACCCGACGCCCTGACGCTCGGCGTTGGCCACATACAGCCCCAGCAGCCAGGCGGCGGTGGCGTTGATGGTCATCGACGTGTTCATCTCGCCGGGAGGGATGCCGTCGAGCAGCTCACCCATGTGACCGAGGTGGGCCACGGGCACGCCGACCTTTCCGACCTCGCCGCGGGCGAGGGGGTCGTCGGGGTCGTAGCCGGTCTGCGTGGGCAGGTCGAAGGCGATCGACAGGCCGGTCTGCCCCCTGGCCAGGTTGGTGCGGTAGAGCTCGTTGCTGGCCCGGGCCGTGGAATGGCCCGAGTAGGTCCGCATCATCCACGGGCGATCCGGCTCGGGCAGGTGCGCCTGGCTCATGTGTTCCATGGTCCCCCGACTTACCGCGCGGTCACAACCGGTCGGCGACGTCAGCCATGAAAGGCGGAGGGCAGGGGACAGTCGACCGCCCGCCGCACCAGTTCCAGGTACTCCTCGCGGGCGACCTCGACGGCGCCGAGCTGGGCGAGATGCGACGTCATCCACTGGACATCGAGCAGGCGGTGGGTCGGCCCGCCCGGCCCCCCGTGGCCGCCACGCAGCAGATCGACGAGGCCGACCAACGCCACCTTGGACGCATCGGTTCGGCGGTGGAACATCGACTCGCCGGCGAACAGCCCGCCGATGGCCACGCCATAGAGGCCCCCGGCCAGCTCGCCGTCGTCGCGGTCCCAGGCCTCCACCGAGTGGACCCAGCCCAGCCCGTGCAACCGGGTGTAGGCGGCACGGACCTCGGGACTGATCCAGCCATGCGGCCGGGAGGGATCGGCGCAGGCATGGATGACGTCGTCGAACGCCGTGTCGACCCGGATCTCGTATCGCCGACGGCTGCGCCGCAGGGACCGGCTGACATGCAGTCGGTCTAGCGGTATGACGGCCCGTGGGTCGGGCGACCACCAGCCGAGCGTGCCCCGCCGGCCCACGGGCATCGGGAACAGGCCCCGGCGGTAGGCGGCCAGGATCGTCCCCGGCTCGAGGTCGGCGCCCACTCCCACCAGCCCGTCGCTGTCCGCCTCCTCGACCGGCGGGAACGCCCATGGCGTGGACGCGGGCTCGACGGGCATCACCAGCCGACTGAACCGCGGGGGCCGTTGGCCCCCAGTCCGGAGCGCCCGTCCAGCCCGAGGTCCGTGGCCAATCGACCGCCGATGTCCAGCGTGGCCTTGCGGTTGAGGTAACCGGCCGCGGCCGCACCCGTCAGCATCGGCGCCAGGGTCGTCAGGTTGCGGGTGAAGCGGCGGCGCAGCACCTCCCGGAGCTGCTGGCGCCCGGCGCGCCCGAGCACGTCGCCCCGGACGGTGGCGACCACTCGGTTCGCCGGCACCGCCCGCCCGGACATCCACGCCACCAGCGCCGCGCCCGCCCGCTGGTGGGGCGCCCCCGGAAGCCGCCGGCCGGCCACGTGGTGCAGCTCGGCCGCCAGCTTGACCTCGGTCGCCACCACCAACGCGGTCTCGGCCGCGAGCTCGAACGGGACCAGGATCAGCCCGGCGATCGTCAGCTCCTGGGCGGCGATTATGCCGCCGGCGGTGGCAGCGATCCCCCCGGATACGCGGCCCGCAGACCGAACGAGCTCGCGCGCCAGCTCGCCCCCGGTCAGCCCGTCGTAGTGGGTCGACAGCCTGTCGGCGTCCCGCACCGGCAGGCGGGGCGCCACGTCGACCACGGTGTCGGCCAGCCAGCGGCCGCTCACGACGGCCCGGCGCCCCGCCCGGCGGGCGGACGCGGCCAGGTCGTTGACATCGGGAAGATCCGCGTGCGGGCGCACGCCACCGATTCTTGCCGCGGGAATGGTGGCCGGAGCACCCGATCCCGCGGCAGGTTTCCGCAGGGCCTTACCCCTTGGCGTAGTCGTAGAAGCCCTGGCCCGACTTCCTGCCCAGGTGCCCGGCCGCGACCATCCGCCGCAGCAGCGGCACCGCCGCGTAGTTGGGGTCGCGGAACTCGGTGTAGAGGGCGTCGAGGATGGCCAGCGACGTGTCGAGCCCGACGAGATCGAGCAGGGCCAGCGGTCCCATCGGGAAGTTGCAGCCGCCCGTCATGGCGGCATCGATGTCGTCGCGGCTGGCGGTGCGGTTCTCGAGCATGCGCACGGCGTTGTTGAGGTACGGGAACAGCAGCCCGTTGACGATGAACCCGGCGCGGTCCTCCACCACGACGGGCGACTTGCCGCAGGCCTCGGCGAAGGCCTTGGCCTCGGCGATGGTCTCGTCGCTGGAGAGCAGGGTCCGGACGACCTCCACCAGAGTCATTGCGGGCGCAGGGTTGAAGAAGTGGATCCCGCACACCCGCTCGGGGCGGTTGGTGACGATGGCCATCTCCACCACCGGCAGCGTCGACGTGTTGGTGGCGAGGACGGCGCCGCCCTTCACGAGCCGGTCGAGCTCGATGAACAGCTGCTTCTTGGTCTCGAGGTCCTCGACGATCGACTCGACGACGAGGTCGCAGTCGGCCAGTGCCTCGAGGTCGGCGGTGGCGCTGACGCGGCCGCCCACCGCTGCCGCCTCGGCCTCGTCGAGCTTGCCCCGCTCCACCTGCTTGGCCAGGGAGCGTCCGAGCGCGGCGACCATGGCATCGGCCGTCTCCTGCTTGCGCGACCGCAGGACGACGGTCATCCCCGCTGTGGCCGCCACCTCGGCGACGCCCGAGCCCATGATCCCCGATCCGACGATGCCGAGCTTCTCCACAGCCATCGCTGGAGGCTACCGAACGGTAACCGGCAGCGCGAAAAGGTCACGTCACCTGGTTCTCGGCGGCGACGGATTACCGTCGTCGGCCGTGACCGGACCCTTGGCCCTCGTGGGTGGCGGTGCTTGGACCGCCGGCTGCGACTTCGACCGCGACCTCCTGGCCGCCAGCGGCGCCGACGAGGTGGTGGTCCTGCCGACGGCTGCGGCCTACGAGCACCCCGACCACGTGGTTGCTGCGGCCAGCGAGTGGTTCGCGACCCTGGGCGCCAGGGTCCGCCCGGTCATGGCCGTCGACCGTGCCGGCGCCCACGACGACGCTCCCGTGGCGGCCGTGCGCGGCGCCCGGTTCGTCTATCTGGCGGACGGGTCGCCCATGCACCTGCGCTCGGTGCTGCTGCACACCCCGCTGTGGGGCGCGCTGGTGTCGGCGTGGAACGACGGGGCGGTCGTGGCCGGGACGGCGGCCGGGGCCATGGTCCTGTGCGATCCGATGGTCGATCCCCGCGGCGGCGCCTACACCGTCGGGCTGGGGTTGGTCGGCCAGCTCGGCCTGGTCCCCCGCGCCGACACCTGGTCGGACGACAAGCTGCACCGCACCCGCCAGCTCGCCCCCGTCGGGGTGCCGGTGGTGATGGTCGACGAGCGCACGGCCCTGATCCGCAAGGACGCCGGCGATGGGCCGGCCACCTGGCGTGCCGAGGGCGCCGGCAAGGTCAGCGTCTGGATCGACGGCCACGAGGCCGACCTGGCGGCGCTGCCCAGCTGATCGAGCGCGGCGTCACCCGCCTGGCTTCGTGATGTCGACGACGTCGATCTCGAACGCCAGGGGCGCGTTGGCGGGAATGGTGGGGGGATTGCCGGCGGCGCCGTAGGCCTTGTCGGACCCGATCTCGAGCCGGCGCCGTTCGCCGATCGTGGCGCCCACCAATCCCTCGTTCCACCCGGCGATGACGCTGGCCTGCCCCAGGTTCTCCACTGCGAAGGGCTGGCCGCGTGACCACGACTGATCGAACTCGGTCCCGTCGGACAGCACCCCCACGTAGTGCACGGTCACGGTGTCACCGGCCGCCGCACCGTCGCCCTGGCCTTCGATGAGCGTCTCGACTTCCACCGCGTCCGGCGGCGTGTCGGCGGCGGCGTTGGCCGGGATCGGCGGCTCGCGGGCCAGGACCTCGGCCGCCAGTTCAGGGTTGCTGTAGGCGACCGAGGTGGTGGTCTGGTCCCCAGCGACCGTGGTCGTGGTGTCGGCCGTCTCGGTGTTGTCGGACGAGTCGTCATCGCGGCTCAGCAACGAGTATCCGAACGCCAGCGCCAGCACGATCGCCAACCCGATGCCCAGGCGGACACCGGTGCGCTTCGTCTTCTGACGGCGGGCGGCCGCCTCCTCGGCCACGGACCTGGCCTGCTTTCCCTGCCTCTGGCGCTCACGTTTCTCGGTTCCCACGAGGGCGCAAGGCTAGCGAGCAGCGGAGCTCCCCCTGCAGTCGCGCCGGCCCCCGGATGACCACCCAACCGGTTCCCGACTGCACGATTCGGAGCGGAACGTGCGAGAATCGCCCTCGAGGCGGTTCCCAGTGACGAACGATCACCCGAGAACCAGATGAACAACCAAGAAGAAGAGACCACAGCCTCCAACGTGACGATCGAAGTCGGTCGGCGGCTACGTGCGCTGCGCAAGGCGCGGCACATGTCCCTCGACGACGTCGAACGCCAGTCGGCCGGGCGCTGGAGCGCGTCCGCCATCGGCGCATACGAGCGGGGTTTCCGCACCCTGAGCCTGCCGAGACTTCACGAACTCGCCGAGTTCTACGACGTGCCCGTGTCGGTCTTGCTCGGGGAGCAGACCCCGGCGACCGAGGGTCCGCCGAAGCTCGTGCTCGACCTCGAGGCGCTCAATCGGGTGCCCGAGGCCGCGCCGGTCCAGCGCTTCGTCCGCTCGATCATCATCGAGCGTGGCGATTACAACGGCCGGGTGCTGACGATCCGCCGCGACGATCTGCGAGCCATCTGCGCGCTCCTGCAGCTCGACGTGCCGGACGCCATCGCGCGGCTCGAGGGCTGGCGGGCGCTCGTCGAGAGCCCCTCCCACCTCGGCTGACATTTCGTAGGCGGGCAACCCTTCTCCGTAGCCGCCCTTCCCCGACGTGGGGAAGGGTTCGATCGCCGCGCCCCACCACAGGTACCTTCACGACCCGTGGCCCTCGTGATCCAGAAGTTCGGTGGCACGTCGGTCGCCGATCCCGATCGCATCCGGGAGGTCGCCGACCACGTGGCGCGCACTCAGCGCCGGGGCGACGACCCGGTCGTGGTCGTCAGCGCCATGGGCAAGGACACCGACGACCTGATCCGCCTGGCCGGCGACGTCTCGGACGTTGCGCCGGGGCGGGAGATGGACATGCTCATAACGGCCGGTGAGCGCAAGGCGATGGCGCTGCTGTGCATCGCGCTGCACTCGATCGGCGTGCCGGCCGACAGCTTCACCGGCAGCCAGGCTGGGTTCATCACCGACACCAACCACACCAACGCCAAGATCGTCGAGCTGCGTCCAGACCGGCTGCGCAAGGCGATCGACGCGGGACGGGTGCCGGTGGTCGGGGGCGCCCAGGGGGTGTCCACCGACCACGACATCACGTTCCTCGGCCGCGGCGGGTCCGACACGACCGCCGTCGCCCTGTGCCACGCCCTCGAGGGCGAGGCGTGCGAGCTCTACACCGACGTGCCCGGCGTGTTCACGGCCGATCCCCGCCTGGTGCCCGAGGCCCGGCGCATGACCCAGGTGTCGTTCGAGGAGATGCTGGAGATGACCGCCACCGGCTGTCCCAAGCCGGCGATGCGCTCGGTGGACTTCGCCCGCCGTTGGGGGGTCAAGCTGCACGTACGCTCGGCCTTCACCTGGGAGCCGGGTACATGGATCACCGAGGAGGACCCGTCGATGGAGCAGGCGATCGTCTCCGCCGTCACCCACGACGTGAGCGAGGCCAAGGTCACCGTGTCGGGCGTGCCGGACAAGCCCGGCATCGCTGCCCGCCTGTTCCGGGAGCTGGCCGACGTCGGCGTCAACGTCGACATGATCGTGCAGAACGTGTCCGACCACGGCGTGACCGACATCTCGTTCACGGTCCCCAAGAGCGACCTGACGACCGGTACCGAGGTGTGCCAGCGCCTGGCGGTCGAAATCGGTGCGGCCGGCGTGTCTTCCGACCGCGACATCGCTCGGGTCAGCATCGTGGGCGCCGGCATGAAGTCCAACCCCGGCGTGGCCGCCACCATGTTCGAGGTGCTGGCCGGCAACGGCATCAACATCGAGATGATCTCGACGTCGGCCATTCGCACGTCGTGCGTGGTGCGGGAGGACCAGATCGAGCAGGCCGTCCAGAGCCTGCACGCGGCGTTCGCACTCGAGGGCTGACGGCCACAACCCGGTTGGGCGCTCGATCGGCCGGCCCGTAGCCTTCCCCGACATGGGTTCACTGGTGCGTGTGGGGGTCGTCGGCGCCACGGGACAGGTCGGCGGCGTGATGCGTTCGGTGCTGGCGGAGCGGGCCTTCCCGGTCGGGGCGATCAGGTATTTCGCCTCGTCGCGCTCGGCCGGGCGGACGCTCCCGTGGCGGGGGGCCGAGGTGGTCGTCGAGGACGCGGACACCGCCGACTGGTCGGGACTCGACATCGCCCTGTTCTCGGCCGGTGCATCGACCTCGAGGGCGCTGGCGCCTCGGGTCGCGGCCGCCGGCGCGACGGTGATCGACAACTCATCCGCCTGGCGCATGGACCCGGACGTGCCCCTGGTGGTGTCCGAGGTCAATCCCGGGGCTCTCGACCGCATCCCCAAGGGCATCGTCGCCAATCCCAACTGCACCACCATGGCGTTCATGCCGGCCCTGGCGCCGCTCCACCGCGAGGCCGGGCTGCGGCGGCTGGTGGTCAGCAGCTACCAGGCGGCGTCGGGGGCGGGGCTGGCAGGCACCGCCGAGCTCGACGAGCAGGTTCGCAAGGTGGCCGACCGGGCCGCGGCGCTGGCATTCGACGGGGCGGCCGTCGACATGCCGCCTCCGGCCAAGTTCGCGGCGCCGATCGCCTTCAACGTGTTGCCCCTGGCCGGCTCGATCGTGGACGACGGGAGCGGTGAGACCGACGAGGAGCAGAAGCTCCGCAACGAGAGCCGCAAGATCCTCGGCATCCCCGACCTGCCGGTGTCAGGGACGTGCGTGCGGGTACCGGTGTTCACCGGCCACTCCCTGTCGATCAACGCCGCCTTCGAACGGCCGCTGAGCGCGGAACGGGCGCTCGAGCTGCTGGCCGATGCTCCCGGCGTGGCGGTGGTGGACGTGCCGACGCCGTTGATGGCGGCCGGGACCGACCCGTGTTACGTGGGTCGGGTCCGCCGCGATCCCACCGTCGAGCACGGACTCGCCCTGTTCGTGTCGAACGACAACCTGCGTAAGGGCGCGGCGCTCAACGCCGTGCAGATCGCCGAGCTGCTGGTTGCCGGCGAGCCCCGTCGTCTTTGAAGATCGTCGGGGCCAAACCGCCACCTTTCGCTCGAAGACTGCGTCGCCCCGATGTCGCTGACCCTCGTGTCATGGAACCTCAAGGGAAGCAAGGGTGTCGACGTCCGCGCCGTGGTCGACCACATCGACGCGATGGCGGCTGACGTCGTGGTGCTCCAGGAGGTGCAGCGCCGCCAGGCCAGGGCCATCGCGCAATCGCTCGTCGCCAAGAGCCTCCGGTGGGGCTTCAAGCACTGGCCCATCCGCACCTGGCCCGAGGGCATGGCGGTGATCGGCGTGACCCGGCCGGCCCCGGCGCGCACCCATGCCATCACGCATCGCTGGCGGCCCTGGAGCTGGCGGCGCCGCATCCTCCAGGTCGCCTCCGTCCGGCTCGACGCGGAGGCCGGCCCTGGTACGGCCACCACGCTGGTCAACGTGCACCTCAGCTCGGGCGACGCCGCCGCCGTGCGCGCGGTGGAGGCCGACGCCGTCGCTCGTCGGATCGCCGAGCGGGGCCGGCCGGCGGTTGTCGCCGGCGACTTCAACGATCGTCCCGGGTCGGACGTGTACACCCGCTTCCAGGAGGCCGGCCTGCGGGATGTGTGGACCATCCTTCGGCCCGACGACCCCGGCCCGACCAACTGGCAGGACTGGGTACCGGGGACGCCCAAGCCGCCGACCCGGCGCATCGACTACGTGTTCGTCAGTGACGGACTCGACCCGGTGTCGGTCTCGGTGCCCCGCTATGGCGATCCCGGGTTCGCCCCGTTCGCGTTCATCTCCGACCACTTGCCGGTCACAGCCACCGTTGCCGCCACCGGAGCGCGGCCGTAGACCCGAGTATCAGACGCCCGAGCCGACCGGAACCCTCTCCCGCCGCTCCACGGCGGGCGCCCGCGCCTGCTCCGCCTGGTCCCGCTGGGCCTGTTCGGCCATCTGCTGGCACGGGTAGCGGCGGTGGGCGCGGACCAGCACCGTGTCCACCCCGAGCAGGAAGAACGTCCCCACGACCAGCCCGGCAGTCACGTCGGAGAACCAGTGGACGCCGAGGTAGACGCGGCTGGCGGCGATTCCGGCGATCAGGGTCGCCGAAACGGCCACGGAGGCCCACCAGATGCCGCGGCGGCGGGTGTAGAGCGCCACCACCACCGGCAGCAGGCCCCAGAGGGCGAACGCGGCCATGACATGGCCACTAGGGAACGAGTACCCGGTACCGGCCACCAACCGGTCGAGGTCCGGCCGATCGCGGCTGACCAGGCCCTTGACGATGAACTCGATTGCGGGCCGGGCGAACGTGGCGACGAGCAGCGCGGTGGCCACCGCCCGGCAACGGCGCCACGTCAGGATGGCGCCCAACGTCCCGAGGACCAGAACCACAATCGTCGACCCCAGCCGCGAAAGCACGAGGAACAGGTCGTTGAGTGCAGGGGTCCGGTTTGCCTCCACCCCCCGCTGGATGGGCTCGTCCCACGTGAGCAGGGCCTGCCCGTTGCCGAGGGCGGCGGCGGTGGCCAGCGCCACCAGCAGCGCTCCGAGGGCGAACAGCAAGCGACGGCGCCGAAGCAGCACCGACGACGGCGTGAACGGCGGGGCGGTGTGCACATGGCCCACGCAACCCTCTGACGAGGTTGAGGACATGGAAGCGGCGGCGGCAGGACTTGTTTCCATGAGCGGCGGCACTGGGGCCGGACACCGAGTATTGCACCCGGTGGGCGGTTCCGACGCCCAGACGCACGATTGAAGCAGCTTCGACACGTCCGGGGCGAAATTCCTGAACGAAGCGGGAACACTCGTCGGGCCGCACAACCGGCGCAAGATGGTCGGCTGCCTCGAAGACACAACCATCGACCGGCTGCGCGGCGACGTCGTCTCCATCGAGACAATCGTCCACTAGCGTCGCCCGGCCGTCAGCGAACCTCGGTACGGTCCCGCTCCGCTTGGGGAAGCCGGCAGGCGGCCGTACCACCGGGCAGTCGGTGACGGTTGCGGGCGATCAGCCGGTAAGCGCGGCCCGCCATCCAGCGGATCGGTCGCAGGTCGAGCAACCGGCCGAGCGGTCGCCAGTAGGAGCCGGCGTCCACGAGCAGCCTGGCGATGGCCGCGGGTCCGGCGGCTCGGACGGCCCCGCCGGGCCGAGCGGATATCCAGTGCACCGATGCCTCGGCGTCGGCCTGCGAGACACCCAGCGCGTCCAGGTCGGCGAACTGCCACGGCGTCACCTCGGCGGAGCTCGGGATGTGCCGTTCGATGAACCGGGCGCACGACGTGCAGAAGGCGCAGTCGCCGTCGTAGAGAAATACCGCCCGGTCCGCTCCGGATTGGTCGCCAGCGTGTTCCACTCCGGTCAGTCTGCCGAGCAACCCGCGCGTCGATGCCGCCGCCCGGTCGATGATCCCGAAATGAAGGGCATTTGTCGCGCACCGAACCCGCGTTCGCCACTACCGCTGCACTATCCGGGTCTTAGCCGTGGCCGGTGTCGATGACGCAGAAGCGGTTGCCCTCAGTGTCGGCGAGGACGACGAAGTCGGGGTCGTCCGGGTACAGGTCCCAGTCGACATGCTCCGCGCCCAGGCTGAGCAGCCGTTCCACCTGCGCCGCCTGGTCGGCCGCGTCGCCGGCGTACAGGTCGAGGTGGATGCGGGGATAATCCTGCACCGGCGTCTCGCTGAGTTGGAGCGCCAGGTGGGTGCCCGGGCCGCCGTCGCTCGGGATGAGCACCGCCCAGTCGTCCTCCACCTCGTCGCGGGGGACGTAGCCGAGCGCCTGCTCCCAGAACTGGACCGCCCGCCTCATGTCGTTGACGCCGACCACGACCGTCCCGATCCTCAGCATGCACCCGATTCTGGCAAACCCGTGGGCCGGCACCGTCGGAGCCAGCCGTCGACGTTGACCCGCGGTAACGGGCGATCCTCCTTCAGGATGCGTTCCTCGAGAGTCGCATGAAATCGGCGACGCCCATCACCCGCAGAATCGGGCGGACCAGGCGCGGCACGTGCCGGCGTGTCTCGTCATGGAAGATCTCGGGCGCCGTGAGGTGGATGGTGCGGCCGCGCGTCACGAGGTCACAGCCGCCGGCGGCCAGGACGTTCTTGACCCAATCGGAGTTCGCACCGTAGGTGAGCGCGACCACGTAGCCCCCGCCGGCAACGAACACGTTCGCCGGCGAGCGGTACTCGCGCTGCGATCGGCGACCCCTGTGCACGATGACGCCGAATCCCGGCAGCCACCGCGCAAACGGTCCGGTGACATGGTTGGTCACGCGGCGATTGAACGCGGCGAGACCACGCGGCAGAGCCATCGCCGGACCTCCTACCCGAACTTCGCCGTCAGGCCGCCGTCGACCGGGATGATCGCACCGTTGAGGTACGAAGACCGGGCAGGCATTCCCTGATCATCTCCACGTAGCCGACCAGGTTGACCGCGAGCGTGACATCCCATGCCGCTGGCGGCACCCGTCACGAGCACGACCTTGCCCGTAACGCTGCGAATCAAGCCCACGGAGCGGAAGCTAGTGACCGTGAACGGTCGCCGGTCGATGGGGAGTCGGCGACCACCTCGTCGCCGAGGCTGTAACGGGGGCAAGCGTCCACGCGGTCTCTGTAGTGGCATCGCTCATCCGCCGCTGTGCGATGCCCGGTGGCGGCTCAGATCGTCACCTGTGCGCGGCCCCTGGGCATCCCCCGCCTGGGGGTTGCGCTGCACAGGAAACGCTGTGCATCCAAGACCACGCAGCGTCGGGCGACACCCGCCACCTACAGCGCGGCCGCGAACGCCGAGGTAACGTCGGACGCGGCGGAGGAGGTTTGGGGTGGCGGACGTGTGGGGGTAGGTCGTCGTCTGGCCGCGCTTCGACGGTTCGTCGTCCTCGCGCTCGTGGCCGCCGTGATCGTGTCGATCTCCGGCTGCAATGGCGACGGCGACGACGTTGACGAGGACGCCGTGACCAGCACGACCGCGAGCGAGACTGCCGCGGCAGAGCTCGACGCTGCGGCTGCCGATCTCGGCGAGCTTCTCGACTCGGCCCCGCCGGCGATCGCCGAGGACATGAGCGCTCTCGGGCTCGCCCAGGTGACAGCCGAGCAGGTGGGAAACGTGGCCAGGACCCTCTGCGACTCGACCTTTGACCCGGACGTCACGACGGCGTGGCTCCAGAGCCTGATGGTGACCAACGTCGCCATGCTCGGGCCCGCCAACCGCCTGCTCCGCTACTCGGGCACCCCCGAGGTCTGCGCTCGAGGGCCAAGCACCGCCGAGGGAGACTTCTACCGAGCCGAGGTGTACCGGGTCCTTGAATCGGCACCCCCGGTCCCTCCCGGCGGCACACAAGTCCCCAGTCGCGTCGAGGGCGTCGTCTGCGATCTCCTCGGCGCCGGGGACGCGAGTGACGCCGTGGGAGCCGCGCTCGACCGCCTGCTGGACCTGGCGTCACGCGGCCAGGTCGACGCCGGCGAGTTCCTCCCGTTCGTCGTCGAGGTCGCGGGCGCCGGCTGCGATCAGTGGCTGCCAATCGCGCTCGGGGTACTGGATCG